>JAZRGH010000027.1:0-25291 GCA_045644085.1 Alistipes sp.
CGAGACGGCAACCATAGAAACTAGCCACAATGCGGGTGCTGTAAACTACAGCGCAGGTCGTGGCTCGAATGTTAGCTTGAATGGTTATATAGGTGGCGTTACCGCTCTAGCTCAAGGAACAGTCACTAATAATACCAGCGAGGGTACCGTCACTTCGACTTCGTCTGTTGAAAATATTCACATCGGAGGTATCGTCGGTGCTTGGTTGAGTAGCGACGCTGTTTTCAATCACAACACCATAGGTAACACTTCTCACGTAGTTGCGGAGGGTGCAGCTCTCCATACCTACGCCGGTGGTCTTGCAGGTTTCGTAAGCGAGGATATCGCTTCTGTTGAGATCGACTTGACAAAGTACAATGGTACTTTTGCGGGTAAGGTTACAGCTGGAGTTTGCCAGAGCAACTCACAAGCAACTATTTCGGCAGGTGGTATCTTCGGTAAGGTAGAGACTGACGTAACCATTTCGAATATCGCTGAGTGGGCAGGTACTGTTTCATTCTACCAGTATGATGCTATTACAGTAAACTACATCAATTTCGGAGGTCTTGTAGGTTGGAGCACAACACCAATCACTATTTCAAACGTTGTATCCAAGGGCGAGACCCTTCTCGGCTTCAAAGAGGCGGCAAAAATCAATACCGCAGGAGGTTCATTTGGAGGACTTGTCGGTCGTTGTGAGAATGGTGCAATCATTTCTAATTGTACCAATAACGGTCAGACAGCGTGGACATCTTCGAATACAGGCTCATCAAAGAACTATGATATCAACTTGGGTGGTATCGTAGGTCGTATTGTAGAAGGTAACTCGTCGATTGCCAACTGCCATAACAAAGGTAAAATTGTAAATATGCACTACAATAATCAGCCTTGGTCCACATCCTACAATACAAACTGTTCCGGTGGTATCATCGGTAGTTTCGGTGCAAAGTCTTCGCCTATAGGCGTAATCACTATCACGGACTGTACGAATGCTGCTAATATCAGCACTTATCGTGGTACTATCGCTGGTATCGCCGGTTTTGTGGCTAATGCTACTGTCACGGGTTGTGAGTACAAGATCGGTGAAATTGACAACAGCAGGGAGAACAATGTCTGTGCAGGTATTGTAGGCATTGCCAAGGATTCGAATTTTTCTGATTGCGTTGCAACTGTTAATATGAAAGGCCACAATGCAGGTTCTCTTGATATGCGTGCAGGTGGTATCGTTGCACACCTTATGGGCACATCTTCGATTTCAAACTGTTCGTACTTTGGTGATATTACACCAAGGAAGCTTCGTGACCCGGGAGCGCCTGAGTACTTTGGTTGTATTGCAGGTTTGGCACAGGACGAGACTATCTCGATAACAGACTGTCGTTGCGGTGGAACAATTAACGGTAATGTAATTTCAGAGAATAACCTCTCAACATACATTATCCACTACTCGCCAAATGGTGGTCCTGCAAGCGATGCGACAGTTATAGTTAATGACGATTCATATTGGAATGGAGAATAGTAATTTAATAGTGATAGAAATTAATACGCATATATAATATTTTTTAAACCACTGAACTATAAGTTTATGAGAACAACAAACAAACTTGAGATTCTCAAATATGAGAGTCCGCAAATGGAGATACTCATGTTCGAAGTCGAGCAGTGTATCGCAAGTTCAACAATGTTGGACGACATGACAGAATCAGAAGGCACATGGGATTTTTAAAACAACTAAAAAGCAAAAACAATGAGAAAGATATTTAAGACAGTTGCAGTCCTTGCCGTAGTAATCTTCGCAAGCTGTACAAACGAGTTGATGAATGAGAATAATGCTCCGATTGATAGCGAAACAACAGTTGTTGGCGTAGGTCTCGTCGAGAGCAAAACCTACCTCGGCGATTTGGTTAATGGCTCACGCAAGGTGTATTGGAGCGATGGCGACCAGATTGCTATCAATGGCAACGAATCGACAGAAATCGCAATTTCTGAGAATAAGAATTTTGCAGAGTTTACATTTGCGGGTACTTTGGATTATCCATATTCTGTGCTGTACCCAGCATCGGCTTATGTTGATGCATCGACAATCAGTCTTCCTGCTGTTCAAGCTGCAGCCGACGGTACATTTGCAACAAACTGTGCACCTATGTCGTGCGTTGCCCAGGATGGCGAGCCTATCGCTTTGCACCACCTTACTTCGGTAGTACGCTTACAGGTTAAGCTTCCTGCAGGGAGCGAACACGCAGCTCACAAACTTGCAAAGATTGAGTTCCGTGGCAAGGCTGGCGAACAGGTTTCCGGTAAGTTTGCCATTGACTATGCTGCTGCGACTCTCGATGCAACTTCAACCGCTGATGCTGATAAGGTAGTAACAACCAGGGTTGATAAGACTCTCTCGAACGATGCGATTGATGTTTTTGTTGTAGTTCCTGCAGGTGAGTACACTGAGGGCTTTTCAGTTCGCTTTATCGACAATAAAGGCCACTATATGGATATCGCTACAAAGACTATTACACTCACAAAGGGAGATATAAAGTCTATGCCTGTTGTAGAGTTTGCTCCAACCGGTACTCTCGTTGGTGTTGAGATTGCAAGCGCAGAGGATCTGGTTGCTTTTGCTAAAGCATTCAACTCCGGCGAGTATGATAATGTCAGTCCACTCGTAGTAACTCTTAAAAACGACATCGTATTTGATGACGCAACTAACGCTGCTTGGACTTCAATCGGAAGCGTAGCGTACGAGGCAGAAGGTGCTGTTAATCGCCGTTTTGATGGTAGTTTCTATGGCCAGGGCTTTGCTATTAAGAATTGGCACTCAACAAACAAGCCTTTGTTTGCGACTACAAACGGTGGAATCATTAAGGATTTGGTTATCGATAGCTCTTCTTCGATGACTTTCTCATTGAATATTATTGCAGAGTCGCACTATGGTGTTATTATTGGCGATGCTTTCTCTACCGTCATTGAGAACTGTACAAACAAAGCTCCTGTTATTCTTGACAATTGTGTTGCAAATGGTCTTGCAACGCGTTTGGATGTTGGTGGTATCGTAGGTCGTACAGACTCAGATAGCCAAATTATCGGTTGCACAAACGAAGGTACTATTGAGTCGAAGAACACTTGTAACTTTGGTCTCACAGTCGAAGATGCTGCCCCAAAAGCAACCGTATATATGGGTGGAATCTGCGGTTATTGCCGTTGCTCAATTATTGACTGCTCAAATACAGGTGATCTCACTTCGAACTACAATGCTTATGAGAAGGCGACAGCAGGTATTGTTGCTCGTATAATAAATGCAGACAACACAGTGAAGAACTGTACAAACTCTGGTAATATTATTGATAATTCAGCTCGTACTCCTGCTGACCCTATCAGTAAACTCGATTACAATCGTGAAATATATGTCAGTGGTGTGTCTGCCATCCAGGCAAGTTCAACTATTGATAACTGCTCGAACAGCGGTTCTATCACTCTGGGCACAAATGTTAAGATTGTATATGTTGGTGGTGTTGTAGGTAAGACAAATCACCCTCTGACCGTTCTCTCTAATCTTACAAACTCAGGTGAAATCAAATCTACCGCAGGAGTTCGTTATCTCTATATGGGTGGTGTAATCGGCCATTGCTCGGTTTACACAATCTCTAACCTCATAAATGAAGGCGTTGTTAATGTTACCTGCATAGAGAATAGTGGAAAAAATACTACCATGGACTTGGGTGGTGTTATCGGACTATTCGACAATTCGGATGCTGGTACCATTGATGGAACTTCTGATTACAATATTGTAAACAGAGCTAAAGTTGACTTCAGTTATACTACACTCATTGAATATGTTTACTTGTCGGCAGGTGGTGTTATCGGTAGATTGTCGGCACCTGCAACTGTCAAGTATATCAAGAATGAAGCGGATCTTGTCAAATTTGGGGCTCATAATAGCACCAATAAGAATCTGACCACTTATTGTGGTGGTATTATCGGTGTGGCTTCTAAGGCTGGAACTACTATTGAGAACTGTATCAATAGCGCTCGTGTTTATAGCGTGTCGCGTGGAACTCTTCTTCCGGACGACAGTTCTCTCCCTTGTCAGGGCGGACAAGGCTTCTTCTGCGGTGGTATTGCAGCATATATTATGGGTGACGCTGATAACAGATCGGCTATCAAAAATTGCCAAAACATTGCTCCGGATGGTGCCAATCTTAATGTTTATGTAAATCGTGGATACGGCGGTGGTATCGTAGCTTATGCAAGATATACAGATATCAGCAACAGCACGAGTACAGTAACTATGCAAGGTATTAATACCAATGTTCGTTTGGGCGGTATTGCAGCATACCTCAATAACTCAAACATCAACAATTGTACTGCAACAAGCACCAAGTTACAATCGAATAATAACACCTTTATAGGTGGTATTGCTTCGCATGTAAATGCAGGATCGGCGGTTAAGAACTCTACATTCAATGGTATAATTACCACGTCCGGTACCTACCAGCCAAGCGGAATGGTTGCAGCAAAAGTTGTTGAAGGCGCAACAATCGAGAACTGCGGTGTCGCAGGTTCAATCTTTGACACTGATATTACAGCTGACAACTACTCAAACTACCTCATTGGTGAAACGAGCATAACTCCAACTGGCTGCTACTATCTCACCGAGTAATACTCTTTGAAGCTCTTTGTCGGGTGGCCTTCGGGCCACTCGGCTGAGGAGCTTTTAAAAATGAACGCAGGAAGCTGAAACAACAGTCGATGAAACAACTCTTCATTTCTATTTTAACTCTTATTATGGCGTTAGCTTGTACACCGGACGAAGGTGTAGAGAATAACGGCAACAAAAATAATAACTACGGTGGTGGATACAAACCTACCGGTAAAATTACAGTCAAGGGACTTGTCTATGGCGGTGGTAGCACAAAGCTGGCCGGTGTAGTGATTTCCGACGGTTTGCTGTGCGTGCAGACCGATGAAAATGGTTACTTTGAGATTGATAGTGACCTCTCACGCACGAAGTTTATAACAGCAAGTATCCCTTCAGGATACAGTGCTCCGACAGACGAAAATGGTCTGCCGATTTTCTATCACAAAGTAACTGACGAGGAGAGAAAAGAGGATATGGTGGTGCATACCTTCAACTTCACTCCCATAAAAAATAATCCCGAGCGTTATACCCTTATCGTAGGTGCCGACCCACAGCCTCGTGCAAGTGGTGCAGGTTACGACAATATCGCCTACCACTCGCTCGATATGTGCGAGGACTTCTACCTCGATATGAAGGAGAAGGCGGCAACAATTACAGACCGCAATATTTATGGAATGATGCTCGGCGATATCGTTCACGAAGATATGAAGCTCTACGCAAACTATGTTGCGGGCTTAAAGACACTTGGTTTCCCGATGTTCAATGTCCTCGGTAACCACGACAACGACTACACAGCCAAGAACGACACCGAGGGTCGTCGCAAGTACGAGGAGTACCTCGGTCCGACCTACTACTCGTTCAACCTCGGCAAGCAGCACTATGTTGTATTGGATAACCTCATCATGAAGATTCGTTCCAGTGACAACTCGTTGCGTGAGTACGATCAGGGACTTACAGACGAGGTTTGGCAATGGTTGCAGAACGACCTTCAGTATGTGGACCGTTCGACAACTATTATGGTAGCTGCGCACTCGCCAATGTTTATGGGTATCAATATGGCCGAGCGTTCTAAGTATACGCAGGGGCACCGTAGCGACTACGCTGCACTCTTATCGAAATATGCGAAAGTGCACGCGTGGGCAGGTCACGCACACACAACATTCAACTATGTATACCCAGAGTCGTCGAACCTCAAAAATATAGAGGTTCACACCGTGGCTCGCTCGACTGGCGAATTGTGGACAAATGAGTATGCTATAAACGGTACTCCACGTGGTTACACCGTAGTGGAGGTTGACGGCGACGAGATTTCGTGGCATTTTAAGCCTACTCTCTATCAGCATAAGGGTTTTACGGGTAGGACATCACCACGACCAGAGTATAAGTATCGCGACTACGACTTCGATGAGAATGGCGAGGCAAAGATGCGTAAAGATGGCTCGAAGTTGACCGAATCGTACCAAATGAAGGTCTACAAACCCGGGCAGTATCACAACTCCTATGACGACATGATTGCAGGCAAAGAGACTAATAAGTATCTATATGTGAATGTATTCCTTTGGGACGACAAGTGGGAGAAGCCTAAGTACAACGGCACGACAATGACGAAGTTGGATTACAAGGAAGCCTATTGCCTAGCTACATACGAGATTGCTAATCACTACTACTCTTATGGCTATAAGTTGGCAGGTGGTAGTGAATATGGTCCCGGCAATAACAATATTCACACAATATTCCGTGTCTACGAACCTAAGTCTAGTGGCACAGGTACAGTTGTCGTGAAGGATCGCTTCGGCAACGAGTACTCGCAAACTATTAGCTGGTAATAAAATATATTAACTACAACTATATGAAACATTTAAGAAGATTAACTGTAACCTTTGCGCTGTTACTCTCGGTAGTGGCAGTGTATGCTGGTGGTATCAAAAATGCGAAGGAGTTAGTGGCCTTTGTTACCGCAATCAACAAGGGTGAGGACTATTCGGCCTTCAAGAATGAGAAGGGCGAAGTATGCCTTGAAGCCGATATTGATATGGCTAAAGTCAAGAAGTTGCCCATCATACAGTCATTTGGTGGTACTTTTGATGGTCAAGGCTACGCTTTGAAGAATTGGAAAGCACAAAACGGCCTTTTCCACGAGCTTTTGGAGGGCGGAAAGATTTGCAATCTCCGTATCGACAAATCGTGCGTAATGAAGGTAAAAACCAAGGGCGGGGAGATATTCCTAGGCTGGATTGCCAACATCAATAAAGGTAGAGTCGAGAATTGTGAGAATCACGGAGCATTGATTCACAAGTCGAACTTTACCGACGGCAATGTCTATGTGGGTGGTATAGTTGGATCGAACCGCTATGTTGTATATCGCAGTCGTAACTACGGCGAGGTAAACTCTGCTTGCTTCTATTGCAGTCGTGAGAAGGGTAAAGTGGTTACCGTTAATGTCGGTGGTATTTGCGGTGCAACCTACCATAAGGTTCTTGCTGGTGCTACAACAGCTCGTTGCGAAAATTATGGTGCTGTAAAATCAGAGAATGATGCTCGCAATGACAAGGTTGGAGGTATTATTGGTGATGCGTTCAAGACTACCGTTAAATTGAGCCTTAACTATGGTGATGTAACAAGCATTACAAGTGCTCCGTATACGGGCGGTGGTAACGAGAGTTGGGTGGCAGGTATCGTAGGTTACACAAGGGGAGATATTATATGCTGCGACAACCTAGGTACTGTATTTTCGTCGGGTGTTAGCACCGCTCATACAGCAGGTATTTGCGCTATGCCGCACAATAAGTTGGTTATTGCAGACTGTTCGCACTATGGTAAGGTTGAATGTGCGAACAATGTACCTGCTCACGTGGGTGGCATTGCTGCAACTATCCGTCGTGAGGTTCACCTCGTAAATTGCAATAATCGTGGCGAGGTGCATTTCATCGGTTCAAGCCCTACAAAGCCCACATTCATTGGTGGTATAGTAGGTAATATTCACATACCAACTAAGTATAAAGCCGCATATCTTCGCCGTTGTGTAAACTACGGAAAGGTGGCGAGTCTTTCGGGTGGTAATAACTACGAGAATCACAATAACTCTATCCATACAGGAGGTATCGTAGGTAAGGCAAGTGGTAATTCGAAGGCAGTAATTCGACTGCTTGACTGCGCTAATAAGGGTGAAGTTAAGGCGGCAACAGGACGCCGTGGCAATATCGCAGGCTACGTCGCAAGCGTAGATATTAAAGGTGGTGAGTTCAGCAACTATGCCGAGGCCATTGAGCCAATGGCTGACGGTTCGACAATTTATGGTCGTGTTGCGACCGATCAGGGTGAGCCTATCGTTGGCTGCGTTGTATCGGATGGTAAGCAGTGTGTTGCAACCGACAGCAATGGTCACTACGCAATGAAGAGCGATATGAAGAATACCCGTTTCGTGTTTATCTCTATCCCTGACGGATACCAGATTCCGCACCGCAAGAGTGTGATTCAAAACTTCTACCGCATCCCTCGTCACAAGAATGGTGCTGTGGCTAATTTTACGCTCACAAAGCGTACGGAACCTGTCGACAAATACACAGTGGTTATGATTGGCGACCCACAAATGCGTGGCCTCGGTCACGACGGCTCGGGCGAGCGTTATCGTGATGTTGTACTCCCCGATGTAGAGGCTTTCAAAAAGACCACAAAGGGAGAGTTCTTCGCTATCAACCTAGGCGACTTAGTTTACAACTGGATGGCAGGTTATGATGACTATATGGATATGAGCGCCCCTCTTTCGTTCCCTATGTGCCATTTAATCGGTAATCACGATTACGATCAGATGAACATTATCGAGGGTAAGTTGGGAACTCCATTCTTCGAGGAATATGTGTCACCAACCTACTACTCGTTCACAATCGGCAAGATTCATTACGTAATGGTAAATAGTATCGAGTACAGTCGTGCGAATGCAAAAAAACACTACGGCTCAGGTTTGGACAACGAGCAGTTGGAGTGGTTAAAGCAGGATTTGAGTTATATTCCACACGACTATACAATCTATATTTGTGGTCACGCTAACCTTTGGAAGAAACCGGGTGACAACCCTAATGCCTCTTACGGTAAGTACAATGTAAACTATAAGGAATATACCGAGCTTATCAAGCCATATAAGCGAGTTTACTCGTGGTCTGGCCACTACCATGTAAACTATGAGTTTGAGTACGCCGGAAAACCTGAATATGAGGATATGAGCCATTTCTCGTGTATCTCAGTATGTCGTTGCATCGGTGCCTTGCGTTCGAATATGGAGATGGATAACGCCGGCCGTCCAAACGGCTATATGGTCGTAGAGGTAGATGGCGAGAATGTTGAGTGGTGGTACAAAAGTGTTGGTCACGACCGCAACTACCAGATGCGAACTTTCTCTCCTTCTCGCACAGGAGACGGCTATGTTAAGACTAACATTTGGAATTACTCACCAGATTCAAATTGGTCGGCAGTTGAGTGGTGGGAGAATGGCAAGAAAGTCGGCGAGTTCGAGCAGTTTGCTGAAGCAGATCTTGACTATGTAAAGATTCACACCGAGAAACTTGGACACCTTAAAGGCCTTGCTGTAAACTATGCTAAGCCTGCGAAATCACGCTTTATGTTCCGCTTCAAGCCAAGCGAAGGCGTTCGAAGTGGAGAAATCCGTGTGACCGACAATTTTGGTGTTACCTACACCGAGAAAGTTGAGTGGTAAAAAGAGTGAAACAATAATTTAATGAATAAATATATGACTTTCAAGAATTTCTTTAGAAAAATGCTTGCAACCATACTTCTGTGTGTGTTGCCGAGCATCGTATTCGCCAATCCACTGGTAGTGTTTTTGGGCGATTCAATCACATTCAATTGGGGAAAATATAGAGGGGCATTCTTCTCTACCAACAATTTTCTCTGTAAGGGTATCAGTGGTGAAACCACGGGCGATATGCTTAAACGCTATACTACCGATGTGATTAATCAGCATCCTCAGGTAGTAGTTATCCTCGCCGGCACCAACGATATTGCACAGAACGATGGCGTATTTGTAACAGCCGAGCAGATTAGTAGCAACATTTTCCATATGGCGAAGATGGCGCAAGAGGCTGGCATTAAGGTCGTGTTGTGCAGCGTGCTTCCATCATCGGGTTATAGTTGGAACAAAAATGCCTCACCAGCCAACTTTGTTCCCCAGGTAAACATCCTTGTCGAGGAGTGGGCTGCGAACAACAACTGTGAGTATGTAGATTACTATTCGTTGTTTGTACAAGCAGATGGTTCCCTTGATCCAAAGTTCTCAAAGGACAATTGTCACCCTTTAACCGAAGGTTACTATGTTATGGAGCAGGCGATAATGCCAATTCTCGAATCAATGCTTAATAAATAGTTTCTAACCACAAAAAGATTTTGATTATGAAAAAGTATCTAATTATTATAGCATTATTCTTGGGTTTGGCCTCTTGTGCTCCCGATTCTACCACAGACTTTACTGCAAAGTTGAGTGTAGCAGAGAGTGAAATCAAGGCGACGGCTGCCAAAGATGTATATGTTCTAAATATTACAAGCAATACCAAGTGGAGAGTAAGCTGCGATTCAGAGTGGCTATTTTTGAGTGTAGACCGTGGCGAAGGCGATGGTCAAGTCGAGATCGAGGTATTAGCAAATAAGGACGATGAAGAGCGCACCTGTACCATCATTATTAAGGGTGATGGTGTTGCCGAGTCTATAGAAATTCCCGTAACACAAGATGCAGCCAAGAGCCTGCTTGTAGAGAAGACCGTATATGAGGTCGGAGCAGAAGGAGGAAATATCGTTGTTGATTTACAGACTAACACCGAACTTTCGGCAGAGATTGATGTTGATTGGATTACTTTGGCCGAGCTGACCCGTGCTTTGGAAGCTCGTCAAATGGTATTCACTGTAGCTCCAAATAGCGTAACAGAACCTCGTACTGCAACTATCACTTTGTCCGGCGAAGGCATCGAAGATCAGATTTTGAAAGTAACACAATCCGAGGCCAATGGTTTACTTGTTGAGAAAACAACATACGAGGTTGCAGCCAAAGGAGGAGTGGTTGTGGTTGATTTGAAGACCAATATCGAGATTTCCGCTACAATTGATGTGAATTGGATTACTTTGGTGGAGTCAACTCGTGCTATGACTGCACATCAAAAGATGTTTACTGTAGCTAAAAATGAGGTTACAGAACCTCGCACTGCAACTATTATATTGTCGGGCGAGGGTGTCGAGAGTGTAACGCTGACTGTAATACAGAACGGTGTAAAACCTGCTGTGATATTAGCTAATGCAAACTTCAAGACTTTCCTACTTAGCAACGATTATGATACAGACGACGATGGTGAGTTCTCGCAGGACGAATTGGACGCAATTACAAGCATTACCTTGTGGCGTCGTGTTGAGAAGGATTACTTCACATTCGAGACTGACGATATCACCGATTTGAGCGACTTGCAGCACTTGCCAAACCTCGAAGAGTTGGATATTCAAGGTGTACCTACTTCTCTCACTTCGATTGATTTGAGCAAGAATACCAAACTCCGCAAGCTCAACTGCGCAAATACCGCTATCGTATCGCTCGATTTGAGCAATAATACCGAGTTGGAGGAGTTGGTTCTCTCGGGTACTCCGATTGCATCGCTCGATTTGAGCAGCAACACAAATCTCTCGAAGCTTTCCCTTCGTGGATGTGAGTCATTGACTTCGCTGGATGTGTCGCTTCTCTCAAACCTCACTATGCTCAACTGTGCATACTCGAAGGTTTCGACTTTGAATGTTGCTAATAATACCAACCTCGTAGCATTGTACTGCAATGGTTGCGGACTCACAGAGTTGAATATATCGACTTTGGTGGCATTGGAGCGTTTGGTGTGCGACGATAATAAGCTGACACAGCTCGATGCAAGCAACAACTTATCGCTTAAATCGCTCACTTGCACCCGCAATAACCTTTCGTTGATTAAGGTTAACGGTTTGAGCAATTTGAAGCGTTTGGCTATCAGCCATAATCCAATAAGCGAGTTGACACTTGTGGGCAATACCGCTCTCAACTACTTGCACGCAGCATTTACCAACTTTACAACTATCGATGTTGCACCTGCTACGGCGTTGTTGATGATTAATGCCAACGACTCAAAACTTGTAGGCATCGACCTCTCGAAGAATACAGTATTGCGTGGCTTGCGTCTGAACAACAATGCTTTGACATCGCTTGATATTAAGAATAACAGCGACCTTCGCTACTTATTTGTTGATGGTAATTCGGCATTAGAAATGGTTGATGTGGGCGAATGGTTTAATGGTTTAATTGCTAAAACCTTCTTCAAGGACGAGCAGACAAAGTGGAGTAAAAGCACCTATCTTGGCAATATTATTACAGACGATATGACAGAATCAGATGGAAGTTGGGCTCCAGCTAATTAAATTCTATATAGAACAACCGATTGACATATTTTTTAGTATGAAAAAGATTTTGCTATTTATTCTGGCTATTAGCCTTATTTTACCGCTCAATGCTGCTCCTAAAAAGGAGGTGGCAAAGAGCGTGGATATTTGTGTATATGGCGGAACTTCGCTCGGTGTTATCGCTGCTTACACTGCAAAGAAGCAGGGAAAGAGCGTTTTGCTCATCGAGCCTACTACTCACATCGGCGGAATGTCGTCGGGTGGTTTGGGAATGACCGACATCGGTAACAAGTATGTTGTGAAAGGTCTTGCCCTTGATTTTTATCGTCGACTTGGTACTCACTATGGTTCGTTGGAGAAGTGGGTATTCGAGCCACATGTTGCCGAGAAAATCTTCAAGGATTACATTGCCGAGGAGAATATCGAGGTTTGGTGCAATCGCCGCATTGTTGCCGCAAATAAGGAGGGCGACCGCATCGCAAATATCACTCTCGAGGACTCTGCTGCTCCCGGAAAGAAGGGCAATGTTGTAGTTGAGGCAAAAGTCTTTATCGACTGTACCTACGAGGGTGATTTGATGGCTCTTGCAGGAGTTTCTTATACCGTTGGTCGTGAGGATAATAAGGTCTATAACGAGGAGTACAACGGTGTGCAGGTTCGACGCAAGCATCAGTTTACCGTAGATGTAGATCCTTATGTTATTCCGGGAAAGAAGAGCAGCGGTCTGCTTTGGGGCGTCAACAAAAAGTCTGTTTTGCCAACAGGTTCGGGCGACAAGAAGGTGCAGGCCTACAACTTCCGCATCTGCTTGACCAATGATAAGGAGAATATGATACCTATTACCAAGCCTGAAAACTACGATCCATCAAAGTATGAGTTGTTGATCCGCTTGAAGGAGAAACAGCCTTGGAAAGATTTGACTGACGCCTTTATTTGGAGTAGAATGCCGAATAATAAGACAGATATCAATCATAGAGGTGGTTTTTCAACCGATATGATTGGCGAGAACTGGGACTATCCAGAGGCAAGCTACGAGGAGCGTGCACGCATCGTTAAGAAGCACGAGGATTACACAAAGGGCTTACTCTACTTCGTTGGTCACGACGAGCGTATTCCTGAGTTCATTCGCAAGGAGATGCTTTCGTGGGGATACCCAAAAGATGAGTATGTGAATAACAATCACTGGACTCCACAGATTTATGTTCGTGAGGCTCGCCGTATGGTTAGCGATGTAGTAATGACGCAGCACCACTGCCAGGGCCGTGAGGTTGTGAAAGATGGTATTGCTTTGGCTGCCTACACTATGGATTCTCACAACTGCGACCGAGTGATAGTTAACGGCTGTGTTCGTAACGAAGGCAATGTCGAGGTTAGGGATAATGTGAAGCCATATCCAATTTCGTACCTTTCGATTGTGCCAAAGCGTAGAGAGGTGTCAAATCTCTATGTGCCATTCTGTTTGTCGGCATCGCACATTGCATTTGGTTCGATTCGTATGGAGCCGGTAGCAATGGTATTGTCGCAGGCGGCAGCAACCGCAGCTTCGATGGCTATCGATAACAACTGCGCAGTACAGGATGTCGATGTTAAAGCGCTCAATGCTGAGTTGGAGGCTCGCCCGTGGGGTGATAATCGCAAACCTGATGTGGTTGTAGATGATGCAGACAAGAAGTGTGTACGATTGGTTGGCGATTGGACATACGACGATAGTCGCCACAGCTATGCATTCTGTCGTCATTTCGACAACTCGATGGGCAAGAGCGAGATGTCAGCATTCTTCCATCCTAATTTGAAGAAGGCTGATGAGTACAATGTTTACTACTACTTCCCAAAGCAGAAGCAGGGATCTTCGGTTATCAATTTTAACATCTTTGATGGCACAGAGAAGCACGAAGTAAGCATTGCTACAAAGGATGTTAAAATTATCGGTCAGACTCGTGGCGAGTGGGTATTGCTCGGCACATATCACTTTGCCGAGGGTGCAAAACCTTATGTTGAACTTACCAACAAAGGTGCTGATGGTACTATTGTAGCAGACGCAGTACAGTTTGTACCTACAAAGCGATAATTTTTTACTGCATATAAAAAGAGTAAAACCAAACTAAAATAAGATATGAAAAGAGCTATTTTAGCTGTTACTACCATATTTATGACATTGTCAGCAATGGCGTTTGAAACCAAGGTACAGACCAAATCGGTCGGCGAAGTAACTATCTTGAGCAAAGATAAAATGTGGTCGATAGATGCCAAGCTTGAGCAAAAGGGCGAGCTGGAGTATATCACCATCGAACTGCAAGCTCCGCAGGCAATGACGCCGCCAAAGTTTGATGTGGTATTTAACACTCCTCAATTGGACGCACACCACCTTTGGAATAGCAATCGTAATTCTCGAATGATATTGCAACCTGTTTGGCGCCAGGGTTTCACCTCATCTTTGGCGCAAGATATGCCCCTATACGCCTTTATCAACAACAACAATCGTAACCGATTGATCTTTGCTACAAGCGAGGCAAATCGTCGAGTAGATGTGAGAGCAGGCTTGCGTGAAGAGGGTGCTATGCTGGCTGCCAAGATGAGCTTTTTCGTCGAGCAGGAGGCTCCAATTACCAACTACAAAACCACCATTTTGTTCGACAACCGAGATGTCTTTTGGGCTGATGCGGTGCGCGAGGCTTCGAAGTGGATAGAGTCACAGAACAACTTCGAGATATGTCGAGTGCCTGAGGCCGCATTCGAGCCACTTTATTCGACTTGGTATCAGTTCCACCAGCAGGTTACTGATGATGCTATTGAGGCGGAGTGTCGCGAAGCTGTAAAGCTAGGCATGAAGACTATAATCGTGGATGATGGTTGGCAAACCGCCAATAACAATCGCGGGTACGCCTACTGTGGCGATTGGAGGGTCGCTCCCGTACGCATCAAGGATATGGCGGCCCACGTCAAGCGAGTGCAGGATATCGGTATGAAGTATATGTTATGGTACTCTGTACCATTTGTCGGCCAACATAGTGATGCATGGAGTAAGTTCGAGGATAAATTCCTCTATCTGTATAGAAAGAATGTAGGAGTTTTGGATCCTCGATTCCCTGAAGTGCGCGAGTATCTTATCTCGACCTACGAGAATGCACTAAAAGAGTGGAATTTAGACGGATTCAAGCTCGATTTCATTGATTCGTTCGCTCTCAACGGTATCGACCCTGCCATAGCTGAGAATTACGCAGGTCGCGATATAAAGAGCGTATCAGAGGCGGTCAACGTTCTAATGATTGAGATAAAGAATCGCCTTCAGGCTATCAAACCAGACATCCTGATCGAATTCCGCCAAACTTATATCGGTCCGGCTATTCGCCAATACGGAAATATGTTCCGTGCTAATGATTGCCCAGGCGATATGCAAAATAATCGCATCCGTACCACAAACCTTCGTTTGACAAGTGGCACAACAGCCGTTCACGCCGATATGCTCGAGTGGAATTCGGCTGAAAAACCAGAGGTGGCTGCTCGCCATATTCTCTCTGCGTTGTACGGCGTGGTGCAGTACTCGGTTATGTTGCGTGATCTCCCTGCGGAGCAGAAACAGATGGTTACGCATTGGACCGACTTTTCGCAAAAGCATCGTAGGACATTATTGCACAGTTCGTTCAAACCATATCATCCTGAGGCTTGCTACCCAATTTTGGAGGCAGAGAGCGACGAGGAACGCATAGTTACCGCCTACCAAGAAGGCATGGTAGTCAAGACTGGTAATGCCGACCGTACAGTATATATTATTAATGCAACGGGCGTAGAGAAGGTGCCAGTCGAATTGACAGGAAAGCCGAAGAGGGCGGAGTTTTACGATACCTATGGCAATAAGGTTACAGGTGCTAAACTCGCAACGGGCTTGCAGAGTGTAAATATACCTATCAGCGGATACATAAAGTTGAGCTACTAGCAAAAATGATGTTGCGATTACAGAGCGAAGCATTTAACTTTTCCGTACAAATTTAACGATTTTGCTAGAATATTGAGTAGAACACGAATTAACACAATAACTATAATTAGATGAAGAAGATTGTAACGTTTGGAGAGATTATGTTGCGATTGAGTCCGGCAGGAAATAGCCGTTTTGTTCAGTCGGACTCGTTTGATGTCGTATATGGTGGTGGCGAGGCAAATGTTGCTGTAAGCCTTGCAACCTATGGTCACGACGCATATTTCGTAACGAAGTTGCCTGCTCATGAGATTGGTCAATCTGCCGTGAATGCTCTGCGTAAGTATGGCGTTAAGACCGACTTTATCGCCCGTGGTGGCGACCGTGTAGGTATCTACTACCTCGAAACAGGTGCATCGATGCGTCCATCGAAGGTTATCTACGACCGTGCACACTCCTCTATCGCAGAGGCTGACGCTTGCGATTTCGATTTCGACAAGATTATGGAGGGGGCAGATTGGTTCCACTGGTCGGGTATCACACCTGCCATTTCGGACAAGGCTGCCGAGCTTACCCGACTCGCTTGTGAGGCTGCAAAGCGTCACGGCGTAACCGTATCGGTAGATTTGAACTTCCGCAAGAAGCTCTGGACAAAGGAGAAGGCTCAGTCGATTATGCGCCCATTGATGCAGTATGTTGTTGTCTGCATCGGCAACGAGGAGGATGCAGAGTTGTGTCTTGGCTTCAAGCCGGATGCCGATGTTGAGGGTGGCGAGACAAACGCCGAGGGCTACAAGGGCATCTTCAAGCAGATGGCAAAGGAGTTTGGCTTCAAGTATGTTATTTCTACTCTCCGTGAGTCATTCTCGGCAACCCACAATGGTTGGAAGGCTATGATTTACAACGGCGAGGAGTTCTACGAGTCGAAGCGTTACGACATCAACCCAATCATCGACCGTGTAGGCGGTGGCGATGCTTTTTCGGGTGGAATTATTCACGGTTTGCTCACCAAGCCTACCCAGGGCGAGGCCTTGGAGTTTGCGGTGGCAGCATCTGCGCTCAAACACACCATTCCTGGCGATTTTAATATGGTTTCGGCCGAAGAGGTCGAGGCTTTGTGCGGAGGCGATGCAAGCGGACGAGTTCAAAGATAAAAATTTGTGATTATGGCAAGATTTGATAAATTGACTGTTCTCAATAAGATCTATTCGACAGGTGTAGTTCCTGTGTTTTATAATGCCGATGTTGAGGTAGCAAAGCAGGTTGTAAAGGCCTGCTACGAGGGAGGAATCCGCGCTTTCGAGTTCACTAATCGTGGAGATTTTGCTCACGAGGTATTTGCCGAGGTTGTAAAGTATGCAGACAAGGAGTGCCCAGAAATGGCAATGGGCGTAGGTTCGATTGTCGATGCTCCGACCGCTTCGCTCTATATTCAGTTGGGTGCTTGTTTTGTGGTTGGCCCACTCTTCAATCCCGATGTAGCAAAGGTTTGCAATCGCCGACTCGTGCCTTACACTCCGGGCTGTGGTTCGATTACAGAGATAGGTATGGCGCAGGAGGTAGGCTGTGATCTCTGCAAGGTATTCCCCGGCGATGTACTCGGTCCAAAGTTCGTGAAGGGCCTGATGGCACCAATGCCGTGGAGCAAAATTATGGTAACCGGAGGAGTAGAACCAACCGTAGAGAATTTAAGTGGCTGGTTTAAGGCTGGAGCCTTTGCTGTAGGTATGGGCTCGAACCTATTTCCGGCAGAGCGAATTGCAGGTGGAGATTGGGCATATATCACCAATAAGTGTAGTGAGGCTCTGAATTGTGTCGTTAATGTTAAAAAGAGATAAAACAATGAAGGTAGAAAAGATGACTTATTGGCGTTGGGGCATCTGCGCATTGCTGTTTGTTGCCACAACCATCAACTATCTTGACAGACAAGTGCTGTCGCTGACCTGGAAGGACTATATCGCACCGGAATTCCATTGGAGCGATGCCGACTATGGTACTATTGCAGGATTCTTCTCTCTCTTTTATGCCTTTGCGTGTCTGCTCGCAGGTCGTTTTGTCGATTGGATGGGTACAAAGAAGGGCTTCTTGTGGGCTATCGGAGTATGGTCGTTAGGTGCGTGTATGCACGCAGGTTGCGGTTGGCTCACAATGCGAATTGAGGGGTTGGAGTCGATGGAGGCATTGCGTGCTGTCGAAGTAGGCTCGGCAGCAGCGGTTGGAGTTTCTACCGTCAGCGTATGGTTATTCCTCGTCTGTCGTGCAATTTTGGCATTGGGCGAGGGTGGTAACTTCCCTGCATCTATTAAAACGACTGCCGAATACTTCCCGAAGAAGGACCGTGCGCTGGCTACTACACTCTTCAATGCAGGCTCGTCAGTAGGTGCATTGTCGGCACCACTTACCATTCCTATTTTGGCCGATAAGTTCGGTTGGGAGATGGCCTTTATCATCATCGGTGCTTTGGGCTTTGCTTGGATGTTCTTCTGGCTCTATATGTACGACAAACCGCAAAACTCGAAGTTTGTAAATGATGCGGAGTTGAAGTATATCCAGCAGGATGATGCTGTTGTTGATGGTTCCGTTGCGGAGCAGAGTGACAGCACCGATAAGACCATCCCTTTCTGGCAATGCTTCCGTTATAAGCAGACTTGGTCGTTCTTGTTTGGTAAATTCTTAACCGATGGAGTGTGGTGGTTCTACCTCTTCTGGGCACCTGCATACTTCTCGGAGTGCGGATATACGATGCAGACCACTACGGGTAAGATGCTCGTATTTGTACTCTATCTGATTGTAACCATAATCTCGTTCTTCGGAGGATACCTGCCAAAGTACTTTGTCGAGAAGCGAGGAATGGAGCCGTATGCAGGCCGTATGCGTGCAATGCTTATCTTTGCATTCTTCCCGTTATTGGCACTATTTGCACAGCCATTGCAGGGTGTGTCGGTGTGGTTCCCAGCCATAATCATCGGTTTGGCTGGTGCGGGGCACCAATCGTGGTCGGCAAATATCTTCTCGACCGTCGGCGATATGTTCCCTAAATCGACTATCGCAACCATTACGGGTATCGGTAATATGGCGGGAGGTATCGCATCGTTCCTTATCAACAAGGGTGCAGGTATGCTCTTCGTATATGCCGCAGCGCAGAGAGAGTCCTTCTCGTTCCTCGGATTTGAGGGTAAGCCTGCGGGTTATATGATTATCTTCTGCATCTGCGCTGTCGCATATTTGGTAGCGTGGTGTGTGATGAAGAGTCTTGTTCCGGAGTATAAACGCATAGAAATAAAGTAGAGAAATGTTCGACATTAAAGGAAAAGTTATCGTAATTACAGGTGGTTACGGTGTTTTGGGAGCCTCAATGGCTCGTTGTTTGGCTCAGCAGGGCGCACACGTGGCAATCGTAGGTCGCAAGCCCGAAAAGGGCGAACCTTTGGCTGCCGAGTTGAGCGAAATTGGAGCCGAGGCTATCTTCTGTCAGGCCGATGTGCTTGATCGTGAGGCTCTTGTTGTGGCTCGCGAGAAGATTGTTGCGAAGTGGGGAAGCATAGATGTGCTGATTAATGCCGCAGGAGGCAATATGCCCGGTGCTACGATTATGCCCGACAAGAGCTTCCTCGACATCGACTTTTCAGCCTTCAATGGCGTTATGAACCTCAACCTTATGGGTACCGTAATTCCAACGGTTATCTTCGGCGAGCAGATGGCAAAGCAGAAGAAGGGCTCAATCATAAATATCTCGTCGATGACGGCACAGAGCGTCGTAACACGCGTGGTGGGCTACTCGGCATCGAAGGCTGCAATCGACAACTTCACCCGTTGGATGGCTGTCGAAATGGCGAAGAAGGTGGGCGAGGGCGTGCGTGTAAACGCCATTGCTCCGGGCTTCTTCATCACCGAGCAGAATCGCACCCTTATGACCAACCCTGACGGCTCGCTCAGCGACAGAGCAAAAGATGTCGTGCGTGCCACTCCGTTTGGACGCTTGGGCGAGGCTGACGAGTTGCACGGTGCGGTAGTCTTCTACGCCAGCGATGCATCGAAGTTTGTTACGGGCACTATTTTGCCCGTAGATGGAGGTTTCAGTATCTTTAGTGGTGTTTAATATGGGCAAGGTCTACAAATGTGAGCAGTGTTGGCGATGGTACGGTCCGAACGACCCCGTATCGTTGCAGGATATTCGTCAAGCGGGTGCTACGGGCATTGTGAATGCTCTGCACCACATCCCAAATGGCGAGGTGTGGACAATCGAGGAGATTGAGAAGCGCAAGCAGATTATCGAGGAGGCGGGACTCGTCTGGTCGGTGGTCGAGAGCGTACCCGTACACGAACATATCAAGACTCGCACGGGCGACTACGAGCGATATATCGAGAACTACAAGCAGAGCATACGCAACTTGGCAGAGTGTGGCATTAAGGTTATTACCTACAACTTTATGCCCGTGCTCGATTGGACTCGCACCGACTTGGAGTACCGTATGCCCGACGGAAGTCAGGCCCTGCGATTTGAGCGTGCGGCATTTGTTGCATTCGACCTCTTCTTGTTGCAACGCCCAGGTGCTGATAACGACTATACCGAGGAGGAGAAATGCAAGGCTAAGGCTCGTGTCGAGCAGATGAGCGACGAGGAGCGCAAGACTTTGGTGCGTAATATGATTGCAGGTCTGCCAGGCTCGGAGGAGAGCTTTACATTGGAGCAGTTCCAAGCGGAACTCAATCGCTACAAGGATATCTCAGCCGAGGTGTTGCGTGAGAATTTGGTGTCATTCCTCGCTGAAATTTGCCCCGTAGCCGACGAGGTGGGTGCGGTGATGGTTATCCACCCCGACGATCCACCGATGTCAATACTCGGCTTGCCTCGTATTATGAGTTGCGCCGAGGATTTCGAGGCTATAATCGAGGCTGTGCCGAACAAGAGTAATGGCTTGTGCTTGTGTACGGGCTCGTTGGGTGTGAGTAGCGCAAACGACTGTGCCGATATGATGCAGCGCTTTGGTGACCGTGTGGGCTTTGTTCATCTGCGAAGCACCGAGCGAGATGCGGAGGGCAACTTCCACGAGGCAAATCACCTCGAGGGCGATGTCGATATGTATGGGGTTATGAAGGCTCTCTTGGGGTTGCAGCAGCGTCGCGGAGTGTCGATTCCTATGCGCCCCGACCACGGACATCGTATGATTGACGACCTCCACAAAAAGAGCAATCCGGGATATAGCTGTATCGGACGCCTGCGAGGCTTGGCGGAGCTCCGAGGTCTAGAAATGGGCATCGCAAAATCCCTCTTCGAAAACTAAAACTCTAAATAGGATGAAACCGTTTATTCACGACGAATTTTTACTCGAGAATGACTTTGCTCGCGAACTCTATCACTCGTATGCCGAGCAGATGCCTATCATCGACTATCACAATCACCTTTCGCCAAAGATGATTGCCGAGGATTACCAATTCGGTACAATCACCGAGTTGTGGCTCGGTGGCGACCACTACAAGTGGCGTGCACTGCGTGCTAACGGCGTGTGCGAGGAGTTTATTACAGGAAATGCTCCCGAACGCGAAAAGTTCCGTGCGTGGGCTCGCACTCTGCCAAAAACGATGCGTAACCCCCTCTATCATTGGACTCAACTCGAACTCAAACGCTACTTCGGAATCGATGATCTCCTCTGTGAGGAGAATGCCGACGAGATTTACGATAAGTGTAATGCAATGTTGGCAAAACCCGAGTTTAGCGTCAAGAATTTGTTGTTGAAAATGGGCGTTGAGGCACTCTGCACAACGGATGATCCGATCGATTCGCTCGAATATCACAAGCAGATTGCCGAGAGTGGTTTTGCTGTGAAGGTGCTGCCAACTTGGCGACCAGATAAACTGCTCAATACAAGCGATACCGCAGCATTTAATGCTTATGTAGATGCTCTGGCCGAGGTTAGTGGCGTTGCAATTACCGATTTCGACTCGCTTGTAGAGGCTCTGCGTCTGCGTCAAAAATTCTTCGCAGAGTGCGGTTGCCGACTCTCGGATCACGGAGTGTCGTATGTCCCAAATGTGGAGTTCAACGAAAAGAGTGTAGCTCGCATGTTTAAGATATTGCGCTCAGGCGAGGATTTGAACGACTTAGAGAGCGAGAGCCTTCGTGGCGGTATCCTCCACAAGTTGTTGAGCCTTAATGCCGAGATGGGATGGTCGCAACAACTCCATATTGGAGCAATTCGCAATAACAACCTGCGACTTTTCCGCTCGTATGGCCCAGATGCTGGCTGTGACTCGATTGCAGATGGCAATGTTGCTGAGGGTCTTTCACGCATTCTCGGTCGTCTGGACGAGGCGGGTATGCTGACGCGCACCATTCTCTACAACCTCAACCCGAAGGATAGCGAGGTGCTGGCAACGATGGCATATAACTTTAACGACGGCTCGGAGGAGGGCAAGATGCAGTATGGTGCAGCGTGGTGGTTCCTCGATCAGATGGACGGTATGATTAAGCAGTTGAATGCTATATCGTCGCTGGGACTTCTCTCTCAGTTTGTGGGTATGCTCACCGATTCTCGCAGTTTTGTTTCATATCCACGACACGAGTACTTCCGCCGCATACTCTGCAACCTCATAGGCCAGGATGTTGAGCGTGGCGCTCTGCCTGCTTCGCAAATGGAGTATATAGGTAAAATGGTAGCCGACATATCGTACAACAACGCAAAGCGGTACTTCGGTTTTTAGTTGTTCGGCCTCAATTTATTAAAGCAATCGTTCGGGATCAAGCTACTTCATTTTTTTGTGCTTGACAGTATCAATCACAGACACAACGACAAATGGCGCATATCGCGAACATACACGAGACTGAGAATGTAAAATAGAGTAATGATGCA
Source organism: Alistipes sp. (assembly GCA_045644085.1). Lineage (GTDB taxonomy): Bacteria > Bacteroidota > Bacteroidia > Bacteroidales > Rikenellaceae > Alistipes. The sequence goes on from JAZRGH010000027.1 coordinate 22,787, forward strand.
AAACAACGCTGTTTTTTTGCATCATTACCTAAAATAGCATCAAAAAGATACTCTAGTTTTTTATTATTTTTGCAAAGATAATATTTACGTTTAACCAATATCATAGATATTATGAAAAGATTTTTCTTGATGTGCGTTGCACTTGTTGTGGCAAGTGTAGCAATGGCAGGAGAGTGTATGATTGTACCTCGCCCTGTATCGTACGAGCCTCAAAAGGGTAAGTGCGTGTTGTCGTCGAAGACAACAATCAATGTGGCAGACAAGTCGCTTGTTCGCCCTGCAACAATGTTCTGCAAGAATGTTGCAGACGAGAAGGGCTTGCAGTTGTCGGTTGTAGAGAGTGCTGCTCCAAGCAAGGGTGCAATTACTCTTTCGGTTGACAAGTTGTACGCAGAGGAGGCTTATGTGCTTGATATCGCTAAGAATGGCGTAACTATCAAGGGCGGTAGCGAGAAGGCTGTATTCTACGGCTTGCAGAGCCTTCGTCAGGTGGTATTCCACGCAAAGGCTAAAGGCGAGAAGGTTGAGTTGCCTTGTATGGTTGTAGAGGATAACCCACACTTTAGCTATCGCGGTGGTATGCCCGATGTATGTCGTCACTTCTTCAGCGTAGACGAGGTTAAGAAGTTTATCGACATCCTCGCTTTGCACAAGATGAACCGCTTCCACTGGCACTTGACCGAGGATCAGGGCTGGCGTATCGAGATTAAGAAGTACCCGAACTTGACAAAGGTTGGCTCGGTGCGTAAGGAAACATTGGTTGGCCGTTACAGCAAGAAAAATACGGCTCCAAAGTATGATGGCAAGCCTTATGGTGGCTACTTCACACAGGACGAAGTACGCGAGGTTGTACGCTATGCTACAGAGCGCTATATCGAGGTTATCCCTGAGATTGATATGCCTGGTCACATGGCTGCAGCTTTGGCTTCATATCCTGGGCTTGGTTGCACAAAGGGCCCTTACGAGGTTCTTACCCGTTGGGGAATCTCGATGGATGTGTTGTGTGCAGGTCGTGAGTCTACTTTCGAGTTTGTCGAGGATGTGCTTGACGAGATAGTATCATTGTTTCCTTCGAAGTATATTCACATTGGGGGCGATGAGTGCCCGAAGGATCGCTGGAAGGAGTGTCCTGACTGTCAGAATCGTATCAAGGAAGAAGGCTTAAAGGATGAGTTTGAGTTGCAGAGCTACTTTATGTGTCGTATGGAGAACTATCTCTTAAATAAGCACGGTCGTAGCATTATCGGTTGGGACGAGATTCTCGAGGGTGGTATCTCGAAGACCGCAACAATTATGGCTTGGCGTGGCACAAAGCGTGGTATTGCAGCTGCAAAGTTGGGTAACGACGTTATTATGACCCCAACACATTACTGCTACCTCGACTTCGCAAACACTACAAATCGCGAGAAGAATAACGAGCCTATCTGTGGCGGTGGTAAGCGTCCTCTCACTTTGCGTAAGGCATATTCGTTCGATCCTTACGATCAGTTGAATGAGCATGAGCGTAAGTTTATCAAGGGTGTACAGGGCAATATGTGGACTGAGTATGTACCTAACTTCAACCATGTTCAGCACATGGTTTTGCCTCGTCTTGCAGCTATTGCTGAGGTAGGTTGGACCTATGGCGAGAAGAACTACGACGACTTCGCACGCCGTATGCACTTGTTGCGTAAGTTGTACGACAAGTGCGACTACAACTACGCTCCTTACTTCTTTAACGGAATTGAGTAAAAAGTGAAAATTTCCTCACACCAACAATGCGTTCTATCGCCATGCCTATATGCATGGTGGTAGGCGTATTGTTGTGTATCTTATTTTGTAGATATTATTGGTATGTATTAATTATAAATATGGTATCTTAGCAAAAGATAAATACTAATCAAAATATAAAATATGAAAAAACTAATTCTTTCATTTGTTGCCGTAGCGTTGGCAACAACCACATTTGCCCAGAAGAAGGCGGAGATGATATCGTGGGATGAGGCCTATAGCAAGGCAGACGAGATCTTGAAAACTCTCACACTCGACGAGAAGGTTGAGATGACTCGCGGTCACAATAGATTCTTCCTTCCGGGAGCTCCTGCTAAGGGTTTGCCACACGTATATACGGTAGATGCTTCGGCAGGTGTGCGCATCAATGATAGATTGACTAATCAGAACGAGGTGCGTCACCCTCAGAAAACCACTCAGTTTCCTGCACCTATCGCTCTCGCATCGACCTTCAACCCTGAGTTGGCACACGCTTACGGCGAGGCAATAGGTTACGAGACTCGTATGGCAGGTGCGGGCGTATTGCTCGGTCCAGGTTTGAATATCTACCGCTCATCGCAGTGTGGCCGTAACTTCGAGTATATGGGCGAGGACCCATATTTGGCAGGTCAGATGGTAGCAAACTATGTTGTAGGTATGCAGAGCACAGGCACAATGGCGTGCTTGAAGCACTTCGTTTGCAACAATACCGAGTTCTTGCGTAGAATATCGAACTCGGTTGTTGACGAGCGTGCG
>JAZRGH010000028.1:0-2764 GCA_045644085.1 Alistipes sp.
CTATTGTCTTCCTAAGACCGCTTGGCCTCCGACTTTCCACAAGTCTGACAAGCGTTGTGAGCCTGTATGCAAGCACTTTGGCGTCTGCGGAGGTTGCAAGTGGCAAAATCTCCCATACCAGACACAACTCGACTACAAGACGCAACAGGTATGCGACCAGCTTGTGCGCATCGGCAAACTCGAAATTCCAGAGGTGCGCCCTTGCCTTGGCTCGGAGCAACAGCTCTACTACCGCAATAAGATAGAGTACACCTTCGCTGACCGCCGTTGGCTCACCTACGAGGAGATTGCCGAGCAGGGCGATATTGCGCCACAGCCAGCGTTGGGTTTCCATATTCCGAATATGTTCGACAAGATTCTCGACATCGAGGAGTGCCACCTTCAGGCTTCGCCATCGAACGAAATTCGCAACTTCATAAAGGAGTTCTGCATCGAAAACGGCTACTCATTCCACAATGCGAGAGCGCACGAAGGCTTGATGCGCGGAATGATTCTCCGCACCGCTTCGACGGGCGATATTATGTTGTCGGTAATCTTCAACGAGTACGACCAAGAGAAGATTTCAAATCTCTTGTCGGCTGTGAATGAGGAGTTTCCGCAGATTACCTCGACCATTTTCTTCGTGAACGAGAAGTGGAACGACTCGACTGGCGACTTGACACCAATCTGCTTCTCGGGCAAAGACCACATTATGGAGGAGATGGAGGGCTTGCAGTTTAAGGTTGGCCCAAAATCGTTCTATCAGACCAACTCGAAGCAAGCTTACGAACTCTACAAGATTACCCGCGAGTTTGGCGGTTTGAAGGTGAATGACACCCTCTACGACCTCTACACGGGTACGGGAACAATCGCCAACTTCTGCGCTAAGCGATGCAAGAAGGTTGTGGGTATCGAGTATGTGCCGGAGGCTATCGAGGATGCAAAGATTAACTCCGAGATTAACGGCATCGAGAATACCGTATTCTACGCTGGCGATATGAAGAAGGTGTTGAGCAACGACTTCATCGCCAAGAATGGTCGCCCCGATGTGATTATCCTCGACCCACCGCGTGCAGGTGTTGATGAGCCAGTGATTGATGTAATCTTGAACGCAGCACCCGAGCGTATTGTCTATGTGAGTTGCAACCCAGCAACCCAAGCACGCGACTTGGCATTGATGAGCAAGATGTATCGCATTGTGGCGGTACAACCCGTGGATATGTTCCCACATACGCACCACGTTGAAAATGTTGTAAAACTTGTAAAACGATGAACAAGATAACACTATACCTCGTTGTGCTTTGTTGTGCAGTCGTTTCTTGTGCGACAAGCGGTGGCGAGAAGCCATTTGAGCCATATTTGCAGATTCGCCCCGAATCGTTGTCGTTCGATGCTAAGGGTGGAGTAGAGGATGTTCAGGTGCTTGCAAACTTCGACTACGAGATTGTGCCAAGCGTGGATTGGCTCTCGGCAGAGAAGGATAATAGCCGCGATTTTTGGATTAAGGTTACCGCTGCTGCATCGAAAGTGACCAAAGAACGCAGTGGCGAGATATCGATTGTGAGTAAGGTGGACAACACCTCTAAGAGTATAAAGGTGTCGCAGAGTGCCTATGTTAAGCCAATCAACACTAATGGCTGGGCAGAGATGCCAGCAAAGGTGGAGGATGCAAATTTGGAGTATTGCTACCACGATAAGTTACCTTCGAACAAGAAGTTACGCAACTACTCGTTCTGCTTCGACAAATCGAAACACTGCGCTTTGTGGGTGGCATATCCGTTGCACGAGTGCTACACCGAGGGCAACGGTAAACGTACAGATGATTGGGGATACGACCCGTGCTGCGTGGATGACACGTATGAGCCAAGCCTTTTCAACGCCTACTATCCGCAGGGTGGCTCGAAGTATAGCCATTCGCGAGGACATCAACTCCCTTCGGCAGACCGCTTGGCATCGAATGAGGACAATGCTACGACCTTCTACTTTACCAATATGACTCCGCAATTGCAGTCGCTCAATGGTGCAACTTGGGGGAGTTTGGAGGGCGATATCCGTAAAAAATGGATGTGTTCGGATACACTCTATGTTGTTACGGGAGCGCACTTCGCTGCGGGCTATGGCTACGCCTACGACAATAAGGGCAATGGTAAGGCTTGCGCCGTTCCGACTCACTACTATAAGGTTATCCTTCGCACCAAGTCGGGCAATAGTGGTAAGTGGGTAGGCAACTGCTCAGCAAACGAACTGCAGTGCGTAGGCTTTTGGTTTGAGCATAAGGGCGGTGCTGCACGTCAGACGATGTCGGTAGCGGAAATCGAGCGCAAGACCGGACACACCTTCTTCCCGAACGTAAAGAACGCACCGAAGTCAACCTACAACGCCTCGAAGTGGTAAAAATCGCTACTGCTAAAATAGAGAAAATAAAGATGGGTATCGAAAATGAAGTGACCCCAAAAGTTTAGACAAAAAACTTTTGGGGTTTCTTTATGCGCAAAAAACACGATTACGCAGCATTGCTCAAATATATGAGAATGCTTGACAATGGTTACTCTATTCATTACATTCACAAAAAATTCGGCATCAATTCTGAACAACTGAGTCGTACACGAGAATTATATCTACTCAATGGCAATTCATCATTACAACAAAAGGTGCGATTTGAGGCAACGCCAGAATTAAAGTATCATATTATTTCTGATATTATAAAAAATCATTTACCTTTGAGGGAAGCTTCGCTCAAATTTGAAGTCAGCATAGTACGTCTTGGCGTCTGGTTAAAGATTGC
>JAZRGH010000029.1:0-10238 GCA_045644085.1 Alistipes sp.
TACAAGAAAGTTGCAGTCGATGGAGCAGAACCTTTACCCTTCTCTACGAGCTTGTATCCAACAGAGATAAGGGCATTTGTTTTGAGTGTAATGTCTACCGATAAAGCAGAATTTACGACAGGCTCTCCTACAATCTCCAATAGAGATATGTCGTTTGATTGAGTAACAACTACCTCTGCCGAAAGGTTGTAGCTATCGCAGAGAATGGTGATAACGCCATTGCGGACATCGTCTGTATTATTCTCACTCACTCGGAATGTGAGTATGCTTTCACCGGCTTCACCACTTCTATTTACAAGGGTAATCCATTCCTGGTTAGAAGTAGCTCTCCATGCGTAGTCTGATGTTACGGTCAATTCGTACTCGTCAGCAAATCCCGCAAGTGTAAACTCGCTTTGACTCAACTTGATGTCCACAACATTAGGCTCATCAGGGCCTAAGCCATCTTCGAAACAGCCGGTAAATGTAATGGCTGTCAATGCTAAAAGAAGTAGAAATTTTTTCATAATATACTGTATTAAGAGTTATCTGCGATATGCTTTATAAAGTACAAAGCACCACAAAGTTAGATAAATTTATCGAAAAAATAAGTTTTTTGTGGAAATAATTGGTCTAAGCTGCATGATTGTTGATTTATATGCTGCAAAAGGGCAGAACTATGACAAATTTGAGGCATATTGCACTATTTTTGGCAATTGTTGCATTACCTTTTATGGCACATGCATTCGATATTCGTGGCAGGGTGATTTCGGTAACTTCGCGACAAGGTATTCCCTATGCTGCGGTTGTGGTTGAAGGCAACTACACCAAAGGAGCAGCTACCGACTCGCTTGGATACTTTACTATAAATAATTTGCAGGGCGGGGTGGTGCGTTTCGAGGCTTCGAGTGTTGGCTACACAACAGTGGTAACGCCCGAATATATAATATCTCCTTTCACGCAACCGATAGAGATTGAGTTGGAGGAGTCTGCTGCGACTATCGAGGCGGTTGCCGTTGCTCCGTCGCCATATACTCGCGATATAGAAAGCCCGGTGAGCATGCGAGCCATTGGTATAGGAGAGTTGGAGCGCAGCCCAGGTGCTAATCGCGATGTGGCACGCATTGTACGCACCTTGCCGGGTGTAGCATTTTCGCCCATAGGCTATCGCAACGATTTGATTGTGCGAGGTGGTGGCCCTTCGGAGAACACCTTCTATATCGATGGTATAGAGATACCGAATATTAACCATTTTGCTACGCAAGGTGCATCGGGCGGCCCTGTAAGTATCCTCAATGCCGACCTTATCCGACAAGTGAAATTCTATACGGGCGCTTTCCCTGTCGACAAGGGCAATGCGCTGAGTTCGGTAATGGATATTATGCTGCGTGATGGTAATCCCGACAAGCAACGCTTCAAAGCGACACTCGGAGCTTCCGAGGCAGCGTTCAGCGGTAGTGGGCATTTCAACGCGAAGGCTACATATCTCTTTTCGGTAAGACAATCATATCTGCAACTGCTTTTCAAGCTGCTCGGACTACCATTTCTACCAAACTATATAGATGCACAAGCAAAGGTCCGTATTCGCCCGTCGGACCGTTATGAAATATCGGTTTTGGGACTTGTAGGCGTGGATAGATTGCGCCTTAATCTCGACAAAAATGGCGAGGAGAATGAGTATATTCTGAGTTATATCCCCAAAATAGAGCAGGAGACTTTTACGCTCGGAGCGACTCTGAAACACTTTGGCGGAAAACATATTCAGACTCTTTCGGTAGGGTATAGTTTTCTTGCTAATCGTAACCGAAAATATATCGATAATGACGAGTCGAATGAGGACAACCTGCGACTTCGACTGCGCTCAACCGAAGGCAAAGCGACTCTCCGTTTCGAAAATCGTTCATTGCTTGGTCGCTGGCGACTGCGCGAGGGTGCCGAGGTGTCGTTACGCCACTTTTTTACCACTACGAAACAACTATTGCCGAGTAGTGAACTCTCCTATTTCAACTACGATACAAAACTCCTGTTCGCAGGTTGCGCGGTATTCTTCTCGGCAGATTATCGCTCGCTGAATGAACGACTTACCGCCTCGATGGGTGTGCGTGTTGATGGTGCGACATATTCGTTGAAAATGACGCGTGCATGGGAACAGATTTCGCCTCGTATGTCCATATCTTACTCGCTTGGTAAAGGCTTCTATTTGAGTGGCAGTACGGGACTCTATTACGAGCTTCCGCCGCTAACTGCGCTCGGCTTTCGAGAGAACGGAAACCTCGTGAACAGGTCGTTAGAGTATATGCGCGTATTCTCTTCGGCAGTGGGAGCTGAATATCGCTTGCGCGATAGGTTGGCAGTGTCGTTGGAGGGCTTCTATAAACTCTATTCACAAGTGCCTTTGTCTGTGGCAGACGGAGTGCCATTGACTTGCAAGGGCAACGATTATGGCGTTACAGGCAACGAAACACTGGTCTCGACAGCGCAGGGTAGGGCCTATGGTGCAGAGTTGTCAGCTCGCTGGCAGATACCTAATAAGGTAAATCTGGTTGGAGCATTTACACTCTATTGGAGCGAGTATCGTCGTGATAGCCATTCGCCTTATATCCCTTCGGCGTGGGATAATCGCTGGGTGGCAAATGTGAGTGCCACCTATGACCTGCCACACTGTTGGAGTATAGGTGCAAAGCTGAGCGCAATAGGTGGTGCACCATATACGCCATACGACGAGGAGCAGACCGCCATGAAAGCCTATTGGGATTCGACGGGGCGCGCCGCACTCGACTACTCGCGTTATAACGAGGGGCGTTTGAAACCCTTTGTGCAGCTTGATATAAGGGTGGATAAGGCGTGGGAGTTCCGTAAGTGGAATCTCAGCATATATCTCGACCTGGAAAATGTTACTTTTAGTGCGATAACTCTGCCCGATGCGCTTTTGAGTACGGGTATAATAGAAAATCCCTCCGCCCCGATAGAGGAGCAGAGGTATCTTCTGAAACGTATCAAACAACGTAACGGTACGCTTGTGCCTACATTGGGTGTTACTGCCGAATTTTAGTTACACACAGGGTATGGTACGATAGTAGAGTCGAGTGTCTTGCGAACACGCTTTTCGTAGGCAGCAAACTTCTTGTCGATTGTATTGTTGAAGGAGCGAATGTCGCTCGGCATCTCTTTCGGCATTTCGATTTTAGGCTGTTTGATTTTTAGCACCTTACCAATAATCTCCTTGTTTAAGAGATTGATTTTGCTTCCAATATTGCGATAGGCCTTTGCCTGAAAATATTCCGCTAAAAGTCGCATCGAATTGCCCTTTACGCACTGCGGAATCTCTCGCTTTGCCTTGACATAAACGGGAACTGCAAGGCCGGGAACGGAGTGTCCGTTTATCACCAAAAGTCGAGGATTATTGCCGTCACAAACCAATACGAAAGAGCCTATGGTCGTGGCGCGAGGTACGGTATGGTTGCTACAAACATGAACATCGTCGCAGGAGAGCACATCTCCATACTTTATACTATTATACGAGCGAGAGAAACCGATGAATTGTTGAGGAGTAAATGGTGCGCTTTGTTTGCCCATCTCCTGCATAATCAGGTCGTAACGATATTTGCTTGATCCCCATTTTTTAGGATCGGCCACCAATGAAAAATTTGAACGAACATCGAATCCCTTCTCCTCGCTTACATCGTAACGTTGATATCCCAAATCCCAAATCTCGAAGTAGGCAACCGCACCTGTTGCATCGGCAATGCCGAGGTTCGAGTCGAAACCTCTTGCTCGTTTCTCGTTGCGGAGCATCTCTTCGAACTCATCTACCGTAGCGCACTCTCGCAAAGCTCTCAATGAAAGTCCGCCTTTCACTCTCTTTCGAGGACAAGCCTCCCACTCTTCGGGTGTGGCTGTCGGTAGGTTTTTGGTTGCTGTTGTTATAACTCCGAGGCCGACCTCGTTTATGCCGGCAAACAGACCTTTCTTGTAGTTCCGATTGTTGGGTACAACAGCGGTGTAGGCGTACTTGCCACCCGTAATGTAGTCGATGCGGGTGTTGGTTACCTTGGTGTTATCTCGGTGTTTCCACAAAAGTGGTACGCCTTCGCTTGAACGTTGTGCTGAGACGATTGCCGAAGTGCAGGCAAGTGCCTCTGCGCAAAGTGCGAAGAGCGAAAGTATAATAAGAACTAATCGCTTCATGGTTAGGTGCTTGTGGTTTGTTGGTTGCTTACTTCTCCGGTGCGAACATAGGATCCCAGGCAGGCAACATCGTAGGTTTCTGCTTCAACATGTCGAGGATATCCTGTGGCACATATTTGCGCTCCACCACAAGTCGGAACATATACTCGTTGAACCACTCGTCGGTCATGATGAGGTTTCCCTTGTAGCCCGACTTGGCACCCCAGCTGTTCTCGACCATCCACTTGCGTGGTTTGCCGCTCTCGTCGAGGTCTACGGCGATGAGTGTCATAGCGTGCGACGAGCCGCTTGCATAAGTCTGAATGCGCTCTTTCTTATTCATCGGGAATGAGGTGCGGAACAACGACTCGTAGTCGTAGTTTGCAAGGTCGAGCGTGCCTTTGTCGCGGTTGAAGAACTTGCCCACGTCGCACGAGAAATACATCGCTGTATTATCCTTAATCGAGGCGATAGCCATCTCCTTGATGCGCTCGATCGGGAGGTTGATATAGAGCCAATTCTCACCATCGTAAACGTGGCGGTCATACTCGATCTCGTAAACTTTGCCGTACTCGCGAGAAGGGTCGTTCATAAACATAATGTAGTTGCCTTCGAGATCTTCGCCTATAAACTTGTCGTAGAACGATTTAGGTGTATATTTCTCGGTCGAAACAACCTCGCCTTTGCGGTCGCGATGTGTCCACTCAAATTCGGTTGGTGGAACTCCCAAACACTCCACTAAAATGCGGTAAATTTCGGATAGTTGCTCCACCTTTAACGCAGCTGCCGCCTTGCTGCTTTTTGCTGAACGGAGAGCGAGTGCATACTCGCGCAATTTGAGCGAGAGAATGTTGCGCATATTGCGGGTGTTGTTGCTTTGGAAGGTCTCCGGCATAACCTCCTTTGGTACTATGCCGTACTTCATGACAAGATTCGATACACCCGTAAATTGTCCACCGTCGCCGATAGGGTGATGGAGCAGCCAATCAACCTTTCTGTCATCGAAAGGGAGGGTGCGAGTGTCAATAATTGCTTGCAAGAATAGATTCGATTTTTCGAGCAAATCGTAGAACGAACAATAATTCTGCGAGAACTCCATCGAGGAGAGGTTGTGCTTTGCAATCATCTTGGCACGCAAAACGTTCAGGCCGGTAAAGAGCCAACAGCGACCCGATGATTTCTGGTCGGTGATGCCTTGGGTCTTGATCTTGTGCGAGAAGTGAGTGTCGCACATTGCGAGGTTGTCGCCATTGGTCGCAAGTGTGGCGATAGAGGTCGAAGCGAGGGCGTTTTTGATGGCCTTCTGCTCGGGCGAAGCGGTGTAGCTTTTGCGTATCTGCTCCAATGTCTTGGCGTCGATACCGCCATCTTTTGTTTGTGCAACGGCTCCGAAGATGGTTGTTGCCGTTACTGCGATAAGTAATATTAATCTCATAAGTTATTGCTATTTGTTAGTTTCTATCTACTACAAATGTAGTAAACTTTTGCCTAAAAACTCAAAAAAGGTAGAAATTTTTGATAAAAGTTCATCTTATCTCAACGAATTATAGCTAAAATAGCTATCTTTGCCCCAAATTTTGATAAAAACAAAGATGATGATGAATAGAGTAAAAAAATACCTGTTGTATCTGTTTGGCATAATGGTCGTACTTGTCAGTATGATTGGCTGCGAAAAAGATAATGGTAGTGGAGAGGTTTTGCAGCTGCGCAGATTGTGGAAATTGAGTACTTTTTGTGATGCACCGGCTGATGTTGATATTTATATCAACCTCGGTACCGATGGCAGATTTACAATATATCAGCGTACAGAAGATTTGTCATTTTCTGTATTTGAGGGTGAATACTCCGTAGATGAGGAGAACTCGATTCTGTCGGGTGTGTATAGCGATAATACTCCTTGGGCGAGCAGCTATCGCTATGAGTTGGATGTCGTAAAACTTCAACTCTTATTGGAGAGTGTCGAGAGTCCTAATGAGGTGGCTATATATAAGCCGGCGGTGATGCCAAAGATAAATACACGAAGCATTAGCGTAGCTTCGGTAAGCGATGTTAAACCATTGTAAATGGGATGGGAATGAAAAAGTTGATATATGTATTTGCTGCTGCCGCTTTGTTGTCGGCATGTACGGCAGATTTGGAGAATCAGCAGATTGCGGTTGGGAAGAATCCAATAGATGCAAAGATTCTGAATAGTTCGAATGGCTGTGTAGGAGGCGCTATTATTGTGCGCTTTAATTCTTCGGCAGAGAGTCGCCTGGCAGAGTGCGCTACCCGTAGCGGTGCAACTCGCACGGGTGTCAGTGGCGTAGATGCCGTACTCGATGGCGTCAATGGTTGTGCCGTAGAGCCTATATTTATTGTTACCGAGAAGAATCGTGAGAAGGTCTATGCGGGTGGATACCACTTGTGGTATGAACTTCGTTTCGACGAGTCGAGCGATATGGAGCATGTCGCTGCGGAGTTAGCAAAGGTTGGCGAGATTGCAGTTGTCGAATATGTTAAGCCTATAAAGCGTATTTCTAATCCGAAAGTGATAACAAGTGATAATATCGAGTTGTTGGAGTCTACTCGTGCCACAATACAGACTTTACCTTTCAACGATACGTATAATCAATACCAATGGAATCTGAACAACCTTGGGGATAAGTCGAAGGTGAAGATATCTCCGGCCTACAATAGCGAAGGTTTGTCGGAGCCGGTTGCGGGAGCAGACGTAAATGTTGTACCTGCATGGAAGCTGTGTAAGGGCGACCCTTCGATTGTTGTTGCGGTCTTAGATGAGGGTGTGATGAATACACACGAGGATTTGGCGAACAATATTTGGGTAAATAAGACCGAGCTTAATGGTAGAGCAGACTTTGACGATGATAGCAACGGTTATAAAGATGACGTTTATGGCTTTAACTTTTCGACACTGAAGGGCACCATAACATGGAATAATCAGGGCGATAGTGGCCATGGCTCGCATGTCGCAGGTATTATTGCAGCGGTAAACGATAACGGTATCGGAGTAAGTAGCATTGCTGGTGGAAGTGGTAAGGGTGATGGAGTGAAGCTTATGTCAATACAGATTTTCAACGGCAGCTATGGAGTGACAGCTACCAATATGTCGCGAGCAATGCAGTATGCGGCAGATAATGGCGCTCATATTTTACAGAATAGTTGGGGCTATTTGTCGGCTGAGGCAGAGAGCTCCCCAAATAATCCTTCGGGCCCTGGAAACGATAGAAACTACAAATATCTGTTTTCTGCTGAGGCGGCAGCAATCGACTATTTCGTTAAAAATGGAGGATCGGAAGATGGCCCGATAGACGGAGGCTTGGCGATTTTTGCGGCGGGTAATAGCGGTGCATCTCTTCCAAGTTATCCTGCTGCGTATGAGCCTTGTGTGGCGGTTGCGTCATTCAGCCCTTCGTTGCACCCAGCCTATTATACCGATTACGGTATTGGTACGGATGTCGTGGCTCCGGGAGGAGAATCGATCTACGAGTATGGATCAGTACTCTCGACTGTGCCTGCGAAATATGCGACAAGTGGCACAAAGTATTATGCAATGATGCAGGGTACATCGCAGGCATGTCCTCATGTTTCGGGCGTTGCGGCACTTGGCTTATCGTATGCGAAGCAGTTGGGTAAGCGCTATACCGCAAAGGAGTTCCGTTCAATGCTGCTTGCATCGACACACAGCATGGATCCATATCTTACGGGTACTCTTTCGTTCAAATACGGAAAACAATATTACGTAGACTATCCGAGCTACAAGGGTAAGCTCGGTGCAGGATACATCGATGCCTACAAGTTGCTCTTGCAGGTTGAGGGTACACCTTGTAAAGTCGTAAAGGTAGGCGATGAGGTAGTTGTCGATTTGTCGCTCTATTTTGGTGATGGTATTGGCAATGCTCAGTTTGTTAGCGCAGTAGCTCCGACTGAGGAGATCGAAGCTACGGGTTTAACAATTGGGGATTATACTGATGGCAAAATCAGCATTAAGACTACGAAGGCCGGTGCGGCAACCATTTCGGTAACAATGCTTGTGGGAGGAGGCTCGCTCGACGATAATAAAAAACCGTTCCCGACAGAGGTGGTTCGCAAGTTTGTCGTAATCTCGAAGAGCGGTGTTGCCTCTAATAACGGTTGGCTCTAAATAGAGTCGATTATCGGGCGAAATATCCGGAATTAAAGTCGAGCTTTTGCTCGGCTTTTTTTGTGCCGTAAAAAGGCTAATTGCTAAGTATCAATGGCTAAACGCCATAAAAAATAAAAAGTTTTCTGTTCTGCGCTTTTAATTTTCAGTTTTTATTTGTATCTTTGCGCCAATAGGAATAGTGAACTTAAAGAAAAATGCCGAAGTTGTATGGCGAAAATGCACCTGCGAGAAAGCCTGAATGGCTAAAAATCAGACTCCACAAAAGCGATACTTTTGCGGAGGTGGCTCGTATAGTGCGTGAACACTCTCTCCATACGATTTGCAGCAGCGGACGATGCCCGAATAAGGCAGAATGTTGGAGCAAACGAACTGCTACATTCATGATTTTGGGCGATGTATGTACCCGAGGTTGTCGTTTTTGTGCAACTAAAACCGGCAAACCGTTGCCACCAAATCCGGTAGAGCCACAAGAGGTGGCAGAGAGTGTAAATCTTATGGGACTTAGGCATGTTGTGGTAACATCTGTTACACGCGACGATTTGGCTGATGGTGGTGCAGCGCATTGGGCGCAGACCGTTGAAGCCGTTAAAGCGAAGAATCCAAACGCAACAATTGAGCTCCTTATTCCTGATTTCGATGCAGTACCCTCTTCGTTGGAGGTGGTGATGGCATCGAAGCCCGATATTATCGGGCATAACATCGAGACCGTGGAGCGTCTTACACCCGTTGTTCGCGCCAAAGCGACATATCGCACCTCGTTGGCTGCGTTGCGCTATATGAGCGAGAGGGGAGTAACGACCAAAAGCGGATTGATGGTAGGACTTGGCGAGAGCGAAGAGGAGGTGGTACAAACCTTGCACGACTTGCGTGATGCAGGCGTTGAGATTGTAACCTTCGGACAGTATCTTCGACCTTCGGAGGAGCAGGTTCCCGTTGCGGAATATATCACTCCCGAAATGTTTGAACGATACCGACAAATAGCTCTCGATATGGGCTTCCGCCACTGTGCAAGTGGGCCGTTGGTGCGTTCATCGTACCTTGCCGACGAGGCTCTCTCCTCCATCAAAGCAATACTATAAGGTGTTGCACATATCTCGATTTTAAATAGATATTATTTAGAATTCTGCATTTTGCATTTGGAATTCTGAATTTATAGGTTGTATATGCGTGTAGAATGCAAATGGGTGGGGTGTATGCCTTACAAGGAGTGCTGGGAGTATCAGCAATCGCTCTTCAACGACCTGCTTGCAAAACAGGGCGACGGAAGTGATATGGTCGGCACCATAATATTTGTGGAACACCCTGCGGTATATACACTTGGTAAGAGCGGCAAGATGAGCAATATGCTTATCAACGAGGAGCGCTTGAAGGCTCTCGGAGCAGAGTTTTACCATATTGACCGAGGTGGAGATATAACTTTCCACGGTGAGGGCCAGGTGGTCTGCTATCCGATTCTTGACTTGGAGAAGTTGGGTATAGGTTTGCGCCGCTACATTGAAATTTTGGAACAAAGTGTCATCGAGACCGTTGCCGAGTATGGCATCGAGAGTCGAAGATTGGAGGGCGCTACGGGAGTGTGGCTCTGCGATGAGGCGGAGTTGCCAAATGGCGAGAAGATTCAGCGAAACTGGCGTAAAATATGCGCCATAGGTGTCAAGGCGTCGCGTTTTGTTACGATGCATGGATTGGCGCTCAATGCTTCGACAGATTTGAAATGGTTCACGATGATTAACCCGTGCGGCTTTGTGGATAAGGGGGTAACCTCTATCTCGAAGGAGTACAACAAAGAGGTGTCGTTTGACGAAGCAAGCAAAGTGTTATGCGAGAAGTTGCTTGCGAACCTGAATGTTGAGCGCGCTTAATGAAAAGTTAATGGCCAACAGCTAATGGCCGACTAAAAGAAGAAAAAAATTGAAAAATATAAATATAATAAAAATTAACGAGT
>JAZRGH010000030.1:0-3672 GCA_045644085.1 Alistipes sp.
CCCCCGTTGTAGCCGTGTCTGACGAGGGTGTGATGCCCACATTTTGGGCAAACTTTTTATCCATTTCTAACGCAAATAGTGCAAATATATAAAAATCAATCGATTGCCCCGATTTTATGTACTAATTTTGACCAATAAGCCCAATAATCGCCGACCAAAGATTACTTTGCCACACCGCCACACGCTGAACGAGTGCCTTTATCAAACGAAAAACCGAGCAGAAAAATCTGCTCGGTTAGAGTGCGGATAAAGGGACTCGAACCCCCACGCCTCTCGGCACCAGATCCTAAGTCTGGCGTGGCTACCAATTACACCATATCCGCCTTAGTGCGATGCAAAGGTAACTATTTTTTTACAATTCACAATTCCTCTACCTATTTTTTAATCATTTTTTCTAAATTTCGCATTGCCTGTTAAATATACACACTATATTTTTGAAGATTTAAGTTTTTATTTGTAATTTTGAGAAAGAAAATAACATTCATTAAGAATAATACCATGAAACTTAAAAACTTATTATTCCTTTGCATTGCTCTATTCCCATTACAAAGTTTTGCACAACCCAACTTCTCAAACTATCCTCACGACTTAGGTTACTTTTTGCCAAAGAGCCTAAATATCGATGGTGGCGAAGTCACTTTATCGGGTAAGTTTAACCCCGAAATACCTACTCCGAAGCAGATTCTCGGTTTCGAACTAGGAGAGCGCTACTGCGAATGGAGCGATATCCTCTGCTATGTAGAGGCTTTGGCAGCAAAGTCGGACCGCATAAAGTTGGTAGAACTTGGTCGCACCCACGAATATCGTCGCATAGTACAGCTGATAATCACATCTCCAAAGAACCATGCAAAGCTCGACCAGATCAAGGCCGACCACTTAAAGTTGGCTGACATATCGCAATCTTCGGCTTTGAACACCTCCGAAATGCCAATCATCAGCAATATAACATGCTCCATGCATGGAAATGAGGCTTCGGGCGCAAACGCATCGGTTGCTATGACCTACTTCTTCGCTGCATCAGAGGACGAAGCCGTTTTGAAGATGCTCGACCAAATGGTGCTTCTGCTTGTACCGGGCATCAACCCTGACGGTCTCAACAACTATGCGTCGTGGTGCAACAACGCTGCTGGCGAGTTGAAGAATGCCGACAATAACTCACACGAGCATATCGAACCATGGCCAAAAGCGCGTGTCAATCACTACTATGCCGACACAAACCGCGATCTCTTGATGTGTCAACATCCTGAGGGCCGTACCGCAGTGCGCCAATACCTCGATTGGCTACCGAATGTGGTTCTCGATCTTCACGAAATGGGTGGCAAGCGTGCCCGATTTTTCCACAGCCCGGGCGATCCAAATCGTGTCTATCAACATATACCAACCGAAAACCAGTCGCTTACGGGCGAGATTGGAGCATACGTAGATAAGGTTCTCGAACCTATTGGTGCCGAGCCATTTAGCGGCAAGGGATTTGACGACTACTATCTTGGCAAGGGCGCAGCCTATGGCGATGTACAGGGCTCGGTATGCTTACTGTTCGAGCAATCAAGCGCACGTGGTTTTGCTCGTACTTATGCAAATGGAGTGATGACATTCCCTCGCACCATTCGTCATCAGGCAGAGGCAAGCATTGCAGCTCTTTGCGCAAGCTATGATATGCGCGAGAAGTTGCTCAACTATCAGCGCGACTTTTATCTTAAATCGGCTGTTGCTGCACAGCAGAGCGAGGTACAGGGTTATATTTTCCATGCTCATGGCGATAAGGCTCGCGCATATCGTTTGCTCGAAAACCTCCTTGTTCACGACATTGAGGTTTATCATCTTGCCAAGGACATCAAAGTTGGCAAGGAGAAGTTTGCTGCAACAGAGTCGTATATAATTCCGCTCAACCAACGCTATCACTACAAGGTGAAGAGTGTATGGGAGAAACTTGCAGCAGAGAGCTTTACCGAGAAGAAATTCTACGACATCTCGACCTGGTCGTTCCCTCTCGCCTACAATGTGGCACATAACGAACTAAAATCGGTAGATGGCCTACTTGGCGAGAAGGCTGAGCTTACATTCCCACAAGGTAGTATTGTGGGAGGCAAGAGCGACAAGGGTTATATTGTGGAGGCCGTAGCACTCTACTCGCACAACATATTGAATGTTTTGATGACAAAAGGCGTTAAGGTAAAGGTTGCCACCAAGTCGTTCAAGTATGCAAAGCATACAATGACTTGCGGTAGTGCCGTTATTGAGGTTGCCGACCAACCAATTTCGGCAGATGAAATTTACACTCTGCTCGAAAAGAGCGCCAAGGAGAATGGCGTAGAGATTTATGCCGTTGATGATAAGTTTAAGAGCGATAAGTTGGATCTGCAAAGCATTCGCATGCCTAAGGTTGCCATATTGACAGGCAATGAGTTCAAAAGCAATGTATGCGGAGAGATATGGATGATGCTTGAAAAACATTACGGCATTGCATCTGCGCGTTTGGCGGCCAATGTAATAAACCATAAAGTTCTTGCAAAGTACAATGTTTTGATAGCACCTCATGGTACATTGCCTCGTAAGAGCAAAGCATATACCGCAATCCGCGAATGGGTTGAGAAGGGTGGCACCATCATCACAACAGGCGGAGGCTTTAAGATGGCAGCTAATGCGAAGATGACGGCAATTAAGCGTCTTCCGGCACCAGACGACAAGAACGACGATGAAAAGATTGCGGGAGCAATCCTCAATAGCACCCTCGACATTGCGTCGCCGGTTTGCTATGGATATACTACCAATGAGTTACCACTCTTCCGCAGAGGGCCACAGGCCTATGATGAGGCAGCAATGCCGGGCGTCATTATTCCGGTACGCTATACCGAGAAGCCACATCTTTCGGGATATGTTTCGGAGAATAACATAAATCGTATTGCCTCCACTCCAACGGTAATGGTTGTTAAGCATGGCAACGGACAACTTATTCACTTTGCCGATAACCCATTGTTCCGTTCATACTGGTATGGAGGAGCAAAAATGTTCATGAATGCGGTATATTTCGGACACTTATATTAAAAAATCATTTAGTTTTCCGCGTTCAGCTTTCAGTTTTCCATTTTTGTTCGTACCTTTGAGGGATTAAAAAGCCTAGACACACTAAACTTTTAAATATTATGGATATTAATTTGGTAAAAAAGGCATTTGCCGACCATTTCGAGGGCAAGTGCGGCGTTTATGCTTCGCCGGGTCGTATTAACCTTATCGGTGAGCACACCGACTACAACGGTGGTTTCGTATTTCCGGGTGCAGTAGATTGCGGCATCGTAGCTGCAATTCTCCCTAACGGACTCAACAAAGTTCGTGCTTACTCTATCGACATGAACGAGTTGGCAGAGTTCGGTCTCAACGAGGAGGACGCTCCACAGCAGGGCTGGGCAAAGTATATCTTCGGTGTATGCCGCGAGATGTCGAAGTTGGGCGTAGAGGTTCAGGGCTTCGACTGCGCATTCGCAGGTGATGTACCTCTCGGAGCAGGCATGTCGTCATCGGCAGCTTTGGAGAGCACCTTCGCTTTCGCTTTGAACGAGTTGTTCGCAGAGGGTAAGATCGACAAGTTTGCATTGGCAAAGGTAGGTCAGATGACCGAGCACCACTACGTAGGTGTAAACTGCGGTATTATGGATCAGTTTGCATCGGTATTCG
>JAZRGH010000031.1:0-6719 GCA_045644085.1 Alistipes sp.
TGCAGGTTCTTAAATCTACTCCGTTGGAGACTACTCACAAGGGTGATTTGACTAACCAGCCAATTTTGATGAATGTAGGTAACTACGATTGGGATGGATTAGATTACTATGTATATGCATTTGCAGTAAATGCAGATAAGAGTGCTCCTGCCGGTGAGGCATCGCATACCGAGAGCTCTGTAAAGATAGACCTTAGCGATATGCCAAAGCTTACCTTGGTAGAGGGTAATGGCCTTACTTGGAATGCCGAGGAAGGATATTACGAGTTGAAGACAAATGGCGTAGAGCAGGAGTATGTTCTCTCATTCAATGTTGAGAATCCTGTTGAGGGTGCAGCTGTAACATATAACAGCGATCCAACCGGTGGCGTTATCGATGAGACTTGGGGCTCAGATGTATTGAGCAATGGTGATAAGTTTGTTATCGACAACGAGGCTAAGACTATCAAGTTCACAGTAAATGCATATCCTGCTGATTGGAATAAGAGCTATGCTCCTAACAGAACCATTACAGTATTCTATACTTTGGGTGATGCATACTGGGGAATTCAGGCACAGGTTAAGGTTATTCTTTGTGCTCCTGCAAACTAATCTTGATTAGATAATAGACATTTGCCCGACTTGCATAGCAGGTCGGGCTTTTTTGTGATAGGGGCAATCTAACATGTCTGGGCAAAGCAATAAAAAACGAAGTCAATACCCCGATTATAAGAAATACCAATTGCCGGGCAAACTGCTCGGCAATTGGTATTTCATTAAAGTGAAGTCTATCGGTTAAAAACTCCCTTCGAGATACCTCGTCGCATACGAAGCAACCACTTCGCCTTGCTCAAACGGAATGTCAAAGTATAGAGGATAGCCAAGATCCAAGTGTAGCGACACTTTGCTCGCTCATCGCGATACAACTCCTCCTCTGTGCCTCGCTTCTCGGCGCGAAGGCGTTTGCTCACACCTACGCCATACGACAACTTATCGAAATACTCTGCGGTCAGCTTACTATCGCCAATATGATGGTATGCCACAGCATAAGGAGTATAGTAGATACGCTCACCAAGGTCGCGAATACGATCAAAGAGATCGTTCTCCTCGCCACCGAACAACTCGCTGCCCTTACGACCAAGGTTGGTATCGAAATTTCCATAAATGTTGAACACCTCACGATTAAAAGCCATATTTCCTCCGGCAGGAGTGATAGTGCGAGTAATGGTAATAATATCATTACCCAAATCGAGAGGGTTCGCTATCATCTTCTCGGTATAGTACGACATCCACTTAGGGCGAGCCGAATCGTAGCACACCTTCAAAGCTCCCGATCCTACAAATGCTCCATGATTGTAGAAGAGATCGATATATGCCGATACAAAGCCTTCGTTTATAGTCTCATCGTCATCAATAAATACCACAAATGTACCTTTCGACTCGACAATACCGCGATTACGAGCATTGGACAAGCCCTGCTGTGGTTCATTTACACAGATGATATTTATATCCGAATGTGCCTTTGCGAAGGCTGTTACACGCTCTGCCGTATCGTCGGTAGAGTTGTTATTTACCACGACACACTCCCACAGGCTCTTATCCGCATCCTGCAACGCAACCGAGTTAAGAGTGCGTACCAACGATGCAGCATTGTTGTATGTAGATATGATAATTGACAATTCCATGCCACAAAGATAATATTTTTTGGCATATTATTCATTGCGACAAACAAATATTTTACAAAAACCTATCTTTATAGAGCAATATTACCCCGCAACCACGCTACCTTTTCCATTCATTGCCGCCAAATAGTTTCTGCGTCTGAACGATGCAGGTGTCTCGCCATATCTCTGCTTGAATAATTTGATAAAGTGGGATATATTGGTAAAGGCACACTCAGAGCCAATCTCCGACACGGTGCGAGAGGTCGATGCAAGCAGAATCTTCGCTCTGTCGAGCCGCTGTTCCACAATCCATCTGTGGGGCGATGCTCCAAACTGTCGCTTAAACTCCTTTTTGAATGATGTCAGAGAGCGGTTTGTCTGTTCTGCCAACATCTCGACAGATATATCGTTAAAGATGTTGTCATAGATTACACCAACAAACTGCCTCGACTCGACATCGGACGAGCGCAACAACTTACGACGGATACAACCGTCCTCCTCGGAGAGAAGAAGGTATATCAACTCGTTGATTTTTATACGTTGTCCGACATCGTTATGCATCAATCCCGAATTGCGCAACGAGAGATCTATGCCGACAAAGAAGTTGCGGATTGGTGTTGTTGCGCTCATAAAGGCAAAATTGCGAGCAATACACTTTGCGCAGGAGTGGTGCGAGGCAAACGATAATCCATAGTTAATATTAAGACCGAAGATTACTTGTTGCAGACATTGCGAGGAGAGATAGAATATAATTTGTTCGAAACGGCCATTCGAGCCGACAATATTCTCTTCGTAGTGAAAGCCCACATCAAGAACAAAGACGCCACCCTCCTCGATTGAGCATGAGTAGTCATTACAATAGAGATACTTGGTACCCGAGAGTACATAGCCGACAGCCATTCGGGTAAGCGATAGAGAGTGTACTCCCGAATTTTCATGTTCCGTGATTTTGACAACATCAGACAATGATGTTGATGTAGTAGAGGTGTTAATTTTACAATCCATTGTAGTTTTTAATTTATATAATAGTTGTGTTATTTGCATAATCGACCTTATATCGACCATTGCGACACAAATATATTCCAAAGGAGTCATTTGGTTAGGCTTCGTGGTCTTTACTACTCAAAAAAAGACCCAAAACGGCTATAAAACAGCAAGGTGGCTCAATTTTTTGCCCCAAAATTAGGGGGTTGTCAAATTCTTTTATTACCTTTGTGTTGTGTAATTTTTTTGTATGAAAGAGATTGTAATAGATTCGCTTGACGGCTTAAAGGAGGTTGCCGAAAAGGTTATAAATTCGCTTGACGGACGTAATGTGGTGGCATTTTGTGGAGCGATGGGTGCTGGTAAGACTACCCTTATTAGCGCCATCATGGAGCATCTAGGCTCTGCCGATACGGTAACGAGTCCGACATTTGCTCTTGTCAATCAGTATAGCACGGACATGGGCGAGCCCGTCTATCACTTCGACTTCTACCGCATAAACCGCATCGAGGAGGTCTTCGATATGGGCTACGAAGAGTATTTCTACTCAGGCGAGTTGTGCTTGATCGAATGGCCTGAGTTAATCGAAGATCTATTACCCGAGGACGCAATGGTTGTCCGCATCGAGGTTCTCTCCCCTACCGAGCGCAAATTCACCATCGCATAAGTATATATATTATATAGGTATAGAATAAGAGATAGACCCCAAAAGTCTATCTCTTATTTGTAGGGGAATAAATGGGATTGGATAGGATGCGCCCCCATGGTGCTTGATAGGACTAGATAGGACTTTACATGAAACATCTATCCTATTACGCCATCCGCCCCAAATTGGCTTTTAAGCAGATGAGAGCAAGGCGTACAAGAAATACGAACAATTATTATAGGTTCAAAAATCGTAAATGATTGGGCTATTTTTGAGGCAAACAAGAAGCCCGATGCGCAGCATACTAAGCGTATGTGAGCAATCGGGCTATCGATGAGCGACTCAAAAAGAGTCAATCAGAACGATTTTTTACTCTGCCTTACCGTCCGAGCCGAGTACCTCCTTAATCTTGTGGATGTACTGCTTCTTCATGTTCTCACGAGCTGGACCGAGGTACTTACGTGGGTCGAACTCAGCAGGATTTGTGCCGAATACCTCACGGATAGCTGCAGTCATAGCAAGACGCGAGTCAGAGTCGATGTTGATCTTGCAAACAGCCGACTTAGCAGCCTTGCGGAGCTGCTCCTCAGGAATACCTACTGCTGCCTTCAAAGCACCACCGAACTTGTTGATAGTCTCAACCTCCTCCTGTGGAACAGAAGAAGAGCCGTGGAGTACGATAGGGAAGCCAGGGAGCTCCTTCTCGATAGCTGCGAGAACATCAAATGCCAATGGCGGTGGAACAAGACGGCCTGTCTGTGGGTCGATAGTGCACTGCTCAGGAGTGAACTTGTAAGCACCGTGCGAAGTACCAATTGAGATAGCCAACGAGTCGCAACCGGTCTTAGTTACGAAGTCAACAACCTCCTCTGGCTTAGTGTAGTGGCTCTCCTCAGCAACTACCTCATCCTCAACACCTGCCAACACGCCGAGCTCACCCTCAACGGTTACACCATACTGGTGTGCATACTCTACTACCTTCTTTGTGAGAGCAACGTTCTCATCATATGGAAGGTGCGAACCGTCGATCATAACCGACGAGAAGCCCATATCTACGCAAGACTTGCAAGTCTCGAACGAATCACCGTGGTCGAGGTGAAGAACGATCTGCGGCTTTGCCCAACCGAGCTCCTTTGCATACTCAACAGCACCCTCTGCCATGTAGCGAAGAAGAGTCTGGTTAGCGTAGTTACGAGCACCCTTCGATACTTGAAGGATAACAGGCGACTTAGTCTCTGCCGAAGCCATAATGATAGCCTGCAACTGCTCCATGTTGTTGAAGTTGAAAGCAGGGATAGCGTAGCCACCCTCAATTGCCTTTGCAAACATCTCAGTAGTGTTCACAAGGCCCAATTCCTTGTACGAAATCATAGTTATTAACTTTTTATGTTTATGAATAAAGTATATTATCTATTTAGACGCGACAAAAATACTAATTATTTTTGAAATAATCCTCTAAAAAGCCAAATTATATATAAAGGTAGTACCAATCAATAGAGGAGCCACCCATTTGAGCAAAAATACCAACACCCCAAAGAGAGGTGCTCGCAGTGTTTCATCGTTGGATATCTCATTGCGGAAGATCTTTCTATCGAGGTACCAGCCAGCAAACACACAGGTAAGCAAACCTCCGATAGGCATAAGCACATCAGCAGTAAACATATCGAAGAGGTCAAAAATCTCTCCCGACCACAAGCATAATGTAGCTGACACTGCCGCAATTGCCGTTGATATAGCCGCACTGCGCTTGCGAGAAAGGTTGTGATGCGCCTGCAAATATTCGGTTATGACCTCATGGAATGTGATGGTCGAAGTCAATGCTGCCAACGCTATCAGAAGGAAAAATATTGCCGACCACAGCTCCGGCATTGACATATCCTTAAACACGAATGGCAGAGTCTCGAATATGAGGGTAGGCCCCTGTGTCGGCTCCAATCCCTGCACACTGAATACGGCAGGAAAGATTATCATACCCGACAACACAGCCACCATAAATGTAAGCATTGACGAAGACCATGCCGTAGTCGAAAGATTTGTTCCCTTCTTAAAGTACGATGAGAAGGTTATCAGACAGCCCAAACCGATAGAGAGCGAGAAAAAGGCCTGACCAATGGCAGCCATAATGGTTTTAATGGTAAAAGCCTTCGAGAAGTCGGGCTTAAAGAAAAATTCATAGCCCTCTCTTGCTCCGGGCATCGTAGCCGAGCGAAGAGTCATCGCAAGCAACATCACAAAAAGCACAGGCATTACCCACTCAGCAGTACGTTCCAACCCTTTACGGACACCACGAGCGACAATTACATGCGTTGCAAGAAGAAAGAGCATTGTGAATAATGGCTCCTTCCACGATGCCGTAAAGTTCGTGAATATGGTATGGAACTCCTCGCCCGAATAGAGAGTTCCGTCGATTGAGGCTACAAAATAGTAGAGCGACCAGCCTGCCACAATGTAGTAGAAGCCCGAAATCAATGTCGAAACGATGATACTGTTGTAGCCAAGAGGACGCCACAACTTCGAAAATTGCGCGTATGCCTTTACCGGACCTTTGCGGGTATATGTTCCTATGGCAAACTCCGACAACATTACCGGAATACCGAGTAATAACACGCAAATAAGGTATAGCAGCACAAATGCTCCACCTCCATTTTCGCCAGCAACGTATGGGAAGCGCCATATACTGCCCAAACCTATCGCACTACCAGCAGCAACCAATACTGCACCTATCTTACTGCCAAATGAATCGTTACCTTTTTCCCTCATACTAACCTAACCCCTTGTAGTGTATCTCTAACCCTTCAACACTACACTTACTCTTGCCACCTTTCCTCCGAGAGGCGGAGCAATTTTGGTAACCCTGCACTCTGTTTTGCATATCTGCGGAAAACGCTCGTGCAGAGCCTCTATTATATTTTGTGCTACGCGCTCGATGGTGTGTTGTGTGCGCTGCATCTGCTCGCGCACCAACTCATAGACAGTCAAGTAATTCACCGCCTTCGTTACATCGTCCACCTCGGCAACCGTTCCCAGTTCGGTTGTGATGCGAAGCGACACTTCGAAGTGGCTTCCCGTCTGCTGTTCCAACTCGTAGCAACCATGAAAGGCATGGAAATCCATGCCCTCCAATTCGATTATATACAAATTTTGCTCCACTTACTCTACAATTACGAGATAGTAATTCTTCTTACCACGCTGCACAAGGATATACTTCTCGGCAATCAAACCCTCAGCTGTTACCACACGCTGAATATCCGACACCTTCTCCTTGTTGAGCGATACGCCACCGCCCTGAATCATCTTGCGGCACTCACCCTTCGATGGGAATATTGCACTCTTCTCTGCACAAAGGTCAATGAACGAGCAACCCAACTCCTCCTTCGATACCTTGAACTGAGGCACGCCGTCGAACACCTGCAACAAGGTCTGCTCGTCGAGTCGGTGCAACGCCTC
>JAZRGH010000032.1:0-2089 GCA_045644085.1 Alistipes sp.
ATGAGCATATCAAAGAGCGTAATATATTCTGTCCAGAAGGTAAGCAGTTGGAAGAGACTCTCGAACTTTCGGAAATCATCCTTGCTCTTGCCGATGACCTCTCTACGGGTTGTATCATCAGTGAGTATGACCCTATCGATAATCCCGAGAAACGACAATGGTTCGACCGCTATTGTGAGATGAAACCTGCAGGTATTGGTGTAAAGTAATAAGTTCAAATTGATAGATTTGACATAAGTTCAACTCTATAATTACAAAGAAGAACATATAAGGTGTTTAGCCCGAATGGTGGGCACACCTTATATTTTTGGCGAAATTTTTAATTGCGTAAATTTCACGCATAAATTTATAAATATATGAAAGAACTTCTTAATCGGTTAATCGCCTTGCACAAGAGTGGCGAGAAAATGCAAGAAACGGCTCTGCTCAAAACGAACGAACAGAATGTTACTCCTGAGTGGATTGACACGCTTCAGGAGAACGAAATCTTTGTCTTTGGTTGTCGCAATTCAGGGCGGCATTTTGATGGAGCATCGAACTTTGCACTTGAAAACTTTGGTGCTATTATGGGGCAGCGTGAAGGTCGTCAAGGGCAATCATACGCCATTCCCACTATTGGTGGAGTGATTGGGCTCAAAGAGATTCGACAATCGGTAAAGACTTTTACCCAGTACGCAACCGAGCATCCCGAATTGCATTTCCTTGTAACGCCTATTGGTTGTGGAGGAGGATGCAGAAGACCATGTGAGATTGCTCCTATGTTCCGAGATGCGGCAAAACTCCCCAATGTAAGTCTGCCGCAAGAGTTCTGGGATATATTAAACAGATAAACGACAACCTAAACAAAATAGCTATGTTAAAGATTATTACAAATAAGAGCGACTACCAATTCTCACCCGAGTTGGCAACCGATACCGTCAGTTACGATTTGCCACTCACGCTCTTCGGCAAGCAGTGGTACATTATGGACGACTACTGGATGAAGCACATCCATCTAAAGATTACCGACCGTTGCAACGCTGCCTGCCCCTTCTGCATCGAGCAAAACTCGCATATTAGCGAGAACAAAGAGCAGTTTCTTGCAAATGTCAGCCGTCTGCTCGATGAGATGGATGCACAGGGGCATTTGGCTACTGTGTCCATTACGGGTGGTGAGCCAGCACTATGCGACTATGTGGGCGAGGTGGTGGATATGGTAAAGAGACACAACTGCTTCCTTAACATCAATACCAATTTCAGCCGATTTATTGTAAGCAATCTTCAACCAAGCTGGCTCAACATCTCCTGCCACACACTTGGCGCAGACGATTATTGCCACCTTGCCGAGCTACAAGCCGAGCGCATAGCTGAATATCGCCGAATGAATCCCGACACTAAGATTCGCATTCAGTGTGTACTCCACGAAAAGGGATTGCAGAGCATAGAGGAGATGCTGGCATTTATGGAGCACTACAAGGATTGCGTAGATGATTTCAGTTTTCGTCGTCTGATTACCCTCGATAAGCCTGCCGAAGATGATTTGTTGCAACAGTTTAAGCATTACCTTTTCGACAATGCCGAACTCATTGAGCAGGTCCTGAAGGATTACTATGTCTATGAAACTTGGCGATTGAATGGCACCCTCATCACCCTCTCGCACAGCAATATGGGACTGTTGCGTCGTATGGAGGAGAACGAACCCGACAACCTGTTGCGCGAGATAGTCGTACACCCCGATGGGCACATCTCAGGCAGTTGGTATCGCAGCAGGAAAGTGATTTGTTCGGCGGAATAGATAGATTCTGCCCGATGCTGCACTCTATACCATAAAACACACCATATAATGGAGGAGAAAAAGATAATCATCAACGGTCACGAAGCTGTGGATTTGGGGCTGAGTGTCAAGTGGGCGACCTGCAATATAGGTGCGAATAACCCCGAAGAGTTAGGAGAAAAGTATCATTGGGGCGAAATAGAACCGCCTACTGAGAAATCAAGATTTTATGATGAGGAAAAGGGCTTTGTTGATCATACAATAATAGGATTACACTATCGACAAGGCTACAAAAGATGGCGTTATAAGGAAGATGGTATAACGAGGAGCATCATA
>JAZRGH010000033.1:0-36948 GCA_045644085.1 Alistipes sp.
ACTTCTCGAACGGAACAAGCGAGAGGTACAACTCCTCCAACTGTGCCGGATCGATTGGCGAAGGGCCATCGAGCATCACATCACGACCTGCGTTGTTCTTAGGGAAGGCGATAAAGTCGCGAATCGAATCTACGCCACCAAACAACGAGCAGAGTCGGTCAAAGCCGAATGCCAAACCTCCGTGTGGCGGCGCGCCATAGCGGAAGGCGTTAATGAGGAAGCCAAACTGCGCCTCTGCAGCCTCTGGGGTAAAGCCCAAGCACTTGAAGATAAGCGACTGCAACTTCGGATCGTGGATACGAATCGAACCACCACCAATCTCGGTACCGTTGCAAACAAAGTCGTAAGCATTAGCACGCACTGCTCCTGGATCGCTCTCCAACTTGTCGATATCCTCTGGTTTTGGGGAGGTGAATGGGTGATGCTTAGCGTAGAAACGCTCGGACTCCTCATCCCACTCGAACATTGGGAAATCGACAACCCAAAGTGGAGCAAACTTTTTAGGGTCGCGCAAGCCCAACTGCTCGGCAACCTCCAAACGAAGAGCGCACAACTGAGTGAGAGCCTTATACTTCTTACCACAGAGAATCAAGCACAAGTCGCCCGCCTTAGCACCGATGCGCTCAGCGATAGCCTGCAACTCCTCTGCCGAGAAGAACTTATCGATAGATGACTTGATGCTACCCTCCTCGACTTTAATCCAAATCAAGCCCTTAGCACCTACCTGTGGACGCTTAACGTAGTCGGTCAAGGCGTCAATCTGCTTGCGGGTGTATGTAGCGCAACCTGTTGCTGCAAAACCTACAACATACTCTGCATCATCAAATACCGAGAAGTTGTGGCCGTGAGCCAAGTCGGTAATATCCGAGAACTCCATTCCGAAACGCAAATCCGGCTTATCCGAGCCGTACTTCTCCATCGCCTCGCTCCAAGGCATACGACGGAATGGCTCTGTAAAGTCGATATCCAACACGCTCTTGAACATATGCTTTGCCCAACGCTCGAATACGTTGAGAATATCCTCCTGCTCTACAAACGACATTTCACAGTCGATCTGAGTAAACTCAGGCTGACGGTCAGCACGCAAGTCCTCGTCACGGAAGCAACGAACAATCTGGAAGTAGCGGTCATAGCCCGAAACCATCAACAACTGCTTCAAAGTCTGCGGCGACTGAGGCAAAGCATAGAACTCGTTAGGGTTCATACGAGAAGGTACCACGAAGTCGCGAGCACCCTCCGGAGTTGACTTGATGAGGTAAGGAGTTTCAATCTCCAAGAAGCCCTCACCGTCGAGGAAACGACGAATCTCCTGCGCCATCTTATGACGCAAAATCATATTGCGCTGCAATGGTGGACGACGAAGGTCGAGGTAACGGTATTTCATACGGAGGTCATCGCCACCGTCCGAGTTCTCCTCGATAGTGAATGGAGGGATAACTGCCTGATTGAGAATGTTAATCTTCTCGGCTACAACCTCGATATCTCCCGTAGCCATCTTGGCATTCTTCGACTCGCGCTCGATAACACGGCCCACAACCTGCACCACGCACTCGCGACCAAGCTTCGATGCAGCCTCCTTGGTAGCCTCATCAGAGTGCTCCTCAACCACAATCTGGGTGATACCGTAGCGGTCACGCAAATCGATAAAAGTCATTGCTCCGAGGTTACGCACCTTCTGTACCCAACCTGCCAATGCTACTGTCTGTCCGACATTTGTGGCACGCAATTCGCCACAAGTATTACTTCTGTACATAATTTTTGTATATATTTTTGTATCTTTGCCGATAAATAACCCACAAAAATACAAAAAATATGGAAATTTCACTCGAAAAAGATGAAAAATATATGCGTTTGGCTCTCGAAGAGGCAAAACTTGCTCTCGAAGCCGACGAAGTACCCATCGGAGCAATCATCGTAGCAGGTGGTCGCATCGTCGGAAGAGGTCATAATTTGGTGGAAACTCTGACCGATGTAACAGCTCATGCCGAAATTCAGGCGATCACGGCTGCATCATCTACCATTGGCGGTAAATATCTAAACGACTGCACATTATATGTAACCGTCGAGCCTTGTCCGATGTGTGCAGGAGCTTTGGCATGGAGCCAAGTCGGACGTATAGTTTATGGCGCAAGCGATCCGAAGCGAGGTTTTTCGACCATCGCATACAATATGCTCCACCCTCGCACCGTCGTATCATCAGGAGTTCTTCGCGAAGAGTGCGAAGCACTAATAAAGAATTTTTTTGCAAAACTCCGATAAGTTTTTTACCTTTGCAAACTGTAAAGAAAATTTTTAAAACAAAAAACAATAAAAACGATGAAAAAGTTATTTGTAACAATGTTCGCTCTCCTCGCCGTAGGCTTCGCATCGGCACAGAGCGAGGTTATCGCAAAATTCAACGAAGGTGCAAAGGCTGTTCAGGCAAAGAACTATGCTTCGGCTATCACTCTTTTCGAGCAGGTGATTGATAAGGGTATGGATTCGGAGGACAACACCGTTCTCAACTGCGTGGCTACTGCAAAGAAGTATCTCCCTATATGCTATCAGGGTGTTGGTCTTTCGGCTGCATCACAGAAGAACTATGACAAGGCTATCGAGTATTTGACCAAGGCTGCCGAGACCGCAGAGTTGTATGGCAACACCACTGCAAAAACCAAGGCTAACACCATTCTCGCAAAGGTTTATCAGGTACAGGGCGGCGAGGCTTTCAACGCAAAGGACTACGCTACCGCTGCTTCGGTATTTGAGAAGGGCTACGCAGCAAACCCTCGTAACGCAGAGATGGCCCTCAACCTCGCAACTTCGTACTGCGAGTTGGGTAAGTACGATGAGGGTATGGCTATTTATGACAAGATTTGCAAGATGCCAGCTGACAAGTATGCTGACGCTATCGCAAAGGCACAGGCTAACAAGACTCTCTACACAAACAACAAAGTTGCATCGTTGCAGCAGGCAGGCGATTTCGATGGCGTTATCGCTATGGCAGAGAAGTTACAGGCAGAGTCACCTGCTTTGGCAGAGAAGATTCGCATCGAGGCTTACAACGGTAAGAAGGACTACGCAAAGGTTATCGCTCTCGGTGAGACTGCTGCTACTGCACAGGCTGACGAGGAGGGTAAGAGTGCTATCTATCTCCTTGTAGCGGCTGCTTACAATGCACAGTACAATGCCGGTGGCAACAAGGACGCAGCTCTTCGCGAGAAGGCAGTTGCAACCTTCAAGAAGGTTACCGCAGGTGCAGGTGTTGAGGCTGCAAAGGCTGCTTTGGCCGACTTGGAGAAGTAGTCGAAGTTCGCAACATAAGTTATAAACGAGGAACCTTGGGTTTCTCGTTTATTTTTATTACCTTTGTTTGGATTATGGATATTTTAGATGTTCGCACATATACACTTTCGCTCCCATTAGTCGAGGAGTGTCAACCATTCGGCGATGACGCTGTGGTCTACAAGGTGGGCGGCAAGATGTTTATGTGCTATGTATTGGAGCATACCGAGCGGGTGGCAGTAAAGTGTAACCCCGACAGAGCAATCGTATTGCGAGATAAATATCTGTCGGCAGTAACCCCTGCGTGGCACTTCAATAAAAAACATTGGAACGATATCTACTTCGAGTTATTGCCGAGCGAGGTTGTAAAACGGGAGATTCGCCACTCGTACCTCACCGTAATACGAGAAAATGTATCGCCCAAGGCATTACGCAACGATATTCTATCGATAGTCGAAGAGGTAGGTATCGAAGATGCCGAAGCAATAGAATAAAAGAACTAAACATTAAATACGATGAGAAGAGTAAAATTTTTACCGATTCTGATTTTTGCGCTCCTTGCGCCATTCGCAAAGTCGAGTGCTGCTTATCAGCCAAAATTCTCAACCGCAGGTTTCTACGCCGTAGAGAACAGTGGCCGTGAGGTCTTTTCGATGAACCCTGCATGGCGTTTTCACAAGGGCGATGCAGTAGGCGCGGAGGCAGTAGCCTACGATGACTCGAAGTGGAGAGTAGTGTCGTTGCCTCATGGCACGGAGTACCTCCCAACCGAGGCCAGCGGTTGTATCAACTACCAGGGTGTCGTATGGTATCGCAAGCACTTCGATCTGGACAGCGCCCTCAAAGGCAAGAAGCTTTTTCTCCACTTTGAGGCAATTATGGGTAAGAGCCGAGTCTTCGTAAATGGCAAGCAGCTCACCGAGCATCTTGGCGGATATCTCCCCGTTGTGGTAGATATTACCGATGCGGTGAATTGGTCGGGCGACAATATCGTAGCCGTTTGGTCGGACAATAGCGACGACAAGAGCTATGCTCCGGGTAAACCACAGCGCGTTTTGGATTACACCTACTTTGGCGGCATCTATCGCGATTGCTGGTTGGTGGCACACAACAAGGTATTTATCACCGACCCGAACCACGAGGATATCGTAGCGGGCGGAGGTCTTTTTGTTGCCTACGACAATGTTAGCGAGGCATCGGCAGACGTATTGCTCAAATCCCATATCCGCAACGCCAACAAAGCTCCATTCAAGGGCTCGCTGGTTTACGAAATTCAGACTGCCGACGGCACATCGGTATCAACATCAAAGAGCCGTATCGCCATTAAGGGAGGTTCTGCAATGAGCTTCTCGCGCAAAGTGTCGGTTGCAAAACCCGAACTTTGGACTCCGGACTCCCCTACCCTCTACAACCTCTATGTTCGCATTCTCGACAATAACGGAAAGGTGGTAGATGGCTATCGTCGTCGCATCGGTATTCGTTCAATAGAGTTCCGAGGTGCCGAGGGCTTCTACCTCAACGGCAAGCACTACAACGAGCCACTCATCGGAGCAAACCGCCATCAGGACTTTGCCGTAGTAGGCAATGCCGTAGCAAACTCTGCTCATTGGCGCGATGCGAAGAAGTTGCGCGACCTCGGTTTGAAGGTTATTCGTAACGCACACTGTCCGCAAGACCCTGCATTTATGGACGCTTGCGACGAATTGGGACTCTTCGTTATCGACAATGTTCCGGGTTGGCAGTTCTGGAACAAGAAAGACCCTCAATTCGAGCAGTGCGTATATAGCGATATTCGCAACCTTGTGCGTCGTGACCGCAACCACCCTTCGGTATGGTTTTGGGAGCCGACACTCAACGAAACACGCTTCCCTGCATCGTTTGCCGAGAATGCCTACAACTACATCAACGAGGAGTACCCATACAAGGGTGCATACTCAGCCTACGACATGCAGGCTCGTACCGCCTCGACTATCGTCTATCCTATTCAGTTTGCACACCCTGCCGAGGGCGAGGGTACAACATACTCGAAGCCTAAGTTTGCTTTGCGCGACGATGTGACCTACTTCACTCGCGAGTGGGGCGACAATGTCGATGATTGGAACTCACACAACT
Organism: Alistipes sp.; assembly: GCA_045644085.1. Classification (GTDB taxonomy): domain Bacteria; phylum Bacteroidota; class Bacteroidia; order Bacteroidales; family Rikenellaceae; genus Alistipes. Next base: position 5,377 of record JAZRGH010000033.1, read on the forward strand.
CGCCAAGCCGCGTAGCCCGCAATTGGGGCGAAATTCCAATGCTCGTTCAGGCAGAACATTACGCAAAGCCTTCCTATCAATGCACCTCCTACGATGTGTTCTATCGCCTCTCGAAGTCGCATATCGGTGGTTGCTTGTGGCACTCTTTCGACCACCAGCGTGGCTATCACCCAGACCCATTCTATGGCGGTATAGCAGACGTTTTCCGCCAGCCAAAGTATTCGTACTATATGTTCATGGCTCAGCGCTCACCTATCAAGCAGGAGAACCGCCTCTACGAAACAGGCCCGATGGTCTATATCGCTCACGAGATGACTCCATTCTCGCCGAAAGATGTCACCGTCTATTCGAACTGCGACGAAGTGCGCCTGACATACCTTGCCAACGGCAAGACATGGACCTACCGCAAGCCAAAGAACCAGATCGGCATGCCGTCGCCAATCATCACCTTCAAAGATGTCTATAACTTTATGGACGACAAGGCCCTCAGCTGGAAGAAGCGCCAAAGCGAAGTATATCTCTTGGCTGAGGGTATCATAAATGGAGAGGTTGTTGCGACACACAAGGTTTGCCCTGCACGTCGTCCTTCGAAAGTTATGCTGTGGCTCGACAACGAGGGCAACGACCTCGAAGCCAATGGCTCGGACTTCACGACCGTAGTGGCAGCTATCACTGACCGCGAGGGCAATATCAAACGTCTGAATAACTACTACATCAAGTTCCACATCGAGGGCGAAGGTCGCATTCTCGGTGGTGCGGGCGAGTTGGCAAATCCTGCCCCTGTAAAGTGGGGAACAGCACCTATCGTTGTGCAATCGACCATGAATCCGGGCAAGATTCGTATCACTGCATCGGTTTTGTTCGAGGGTGAGCAGATGCCTGTAAGTGGGGTTCTCGAATTCGAGAGCAAGCCGACTACGCAGAAACTCATCTACAACAAGAAGGAGGCTTCGCTCCTGCCGAAGGATACTGACTCATCGTTCTCGGCGGCTGCCGCCAAGAGCAAGGCAGACATCGAGCGCGAACAGCAGATTAGCGCAGCGAATGCCGAGCGCTTGAAGGAGGTAGAGAAGCAACAGGCCGACTTCGGAGAGGTACGATAACGTACTGACATAAGAAAAATATCGTGGCAGGTCTGCCACGATATTTTTTTTGTGCACTGAGAGATAAATTCTAAAAGTCGTAACCGACAATATTGGCTGCGTATTCGCTCCAATAGTCAGCTGTTTGATAATTCTCGACAGATGCCGTAGGGACATATATCTTGCAGTCAGTAGTACTATCACTTAGTATTGAGCCTATTAACTGTGGAGGTGTTGTCGGCTTACAATAAATACTAGTCAGGTTATTGCATCTTGAAAAGGCAGAATATCCAATCTCAGTAACACCACTGCCAATAGTCACTATTGTCAATCTATCACAATCAGAGAATACCATACCTCCCAATTTAACAACATTGTCAGGAATTACTATACTTTTAATTGCACAATGAGAAAAAGCATTTCCTCCAATCGAAGTAACACTATTAGGAATGGTTATATTTGTTATGGATTCACATAAACCAAATGCATAACCACCGATAGAAGTCACACCTTCCGGAATCACTGGATTCACTAATTGAGTGCAACTTCTAAATGCCGAATAACCAATAGAAGTAACACTTGCAGGGATTGTTACATCTGTAAGACCAACACACATTCGAAATGCTTCATCCCCAATTGATGTTACACTTGCAGGAATCACTATACTCTCAAGACTAATTTTCGAGCGAAAAGCAGCATCTCCTATCTCGGTAACAGTTCCATCAAAAGTAATAACCCCCTGTCCGTCCGAAAACACATTCGACAAAATGTTTGCACCAAAAGCGTTTGTTGTAGGTTCTATCTTATCGCTACCGGTATAGTAAATTACATTATTCTCTAACACCTCTCCTGAATCAGGATATATATAATCCGCATAATTTTTCCAATATGATGCAACTTTATAGCTATCGACAGATGCCGCAGGGACATATATCTTGCGGTCCGCGGCATTGTCATCAAACATATAGTTTCCGCCTGTTGGTGGTGTCGCAGGCTTACAATAGACACTTGACAAACTACTGTTATAACGGAAAGCGCCTGCGCCTATTGATGTAACACTATCAGGAATGGTTATCTCAGTAAGAGCGGTGCAATAAGAAAAAGCATAGGAGCCTATTGATTTAACACCACTGCTGATAATAACATTTTTAAGGCCGGAACAATTTCGAAATGCATAGCTGCCGATAGAGGTGACACCATCAGGAATGGTTATTACGGTAAGGTGGGAGCAACCATAGAATGCATAGGTTCCGATAGAGGTAACGCTATCGAGAATAGTATATTCTGTCAATCCTGCCGGCGCAAAGGCTACTAATACTCCATCAATAATAAGACAACGATTATCCGATGAGGCCAAAGCACCATAGAATGCCGATAGTTTGGTACAACCTCTAAATACATAGGTACCTATCGAAGTCAAACTAGCAGGAATTGCTATCTCGGTTAGGTTGCTACAATTATAGAACACACTATTTCCAATCGAGGTAACACCTTCCGGGATATGTACACTATTCAAATTCTTACAGATATAGAAAGCTTGGTTTCCGAGTGACACAACACTCTTAGGAAGAATAACTTTCGTCAGCGTACTGAGACCATTGAACGCCTTATCTCCTATCTGCGTTACCGGAGCATCGAATGTGATAACACCTTGCCCGTTTTCGTAGGTGTTAGACACGATATTCGCACCGAAGACATCTGTTACATACGGTTCGACCACCACACCAGTGGTAGAGATATAGTAAATCGTATTGTCAGGAATATCCGAATCAGGGAGGATGCAATCGGCATAGTCGCTCCAATATTGCGCTGTTTTGTAGGCGTCAAGTGAATTCTTCGGCACAAGAATCTTGCGGTCCGACGCGTTGTTGGCAAACATCTCTTTTCCGCCCGTCGGAGGTATTGTAGGCTCACAATATACACTTGTCAGACTTGTGCAATCTTTGAATGCATAACTACCAATCGAGGTAACGCTATTAGGAATTAATACACTTATTATTGAAGCACAACCGCGAAATGCAAAAGTTTTAATTACAGTGATATCCGACGGGATAATAGCTGAGGTAAGTTTGAGCTTTTGGATATATAGATCTGCACCATAACAGCAAGGATTACTACTGCCATTTACGAAGTCAATCTTACACCAAGCAGATAAATCTCCTTGATAATAGGCAGTTTTTAGATGGGTGCTATTATAGAATACACCCTCTCCAAAAGATGTAACGCCAGCAGGAATCTCCACGCTAACCAACTCGGAGCAATAGCTGAAAGCATTGGAGCCAATTGATGTAACATATCTCGGAATAATGACTTGTTTCAGACTCTTACAGCCATAGAATGCCTTATTTCCGATAGTCGTTACCGGTGCATCGAATGTAATAATGCCCTGTCCGTTTTCGTAGGTATTCGACACGATATTTGCACCGAAAGTAGCCAAAACATCAGTTGCACTTGGCTTAACGACAGTACCGTCGGTAGATATATAATATATGGTATTGTCAGGAATATTCTCGTTTGCATAGATATAAGAGGCATAGTTACTCCAATATTCAGCCTCTTTGTAGGCATCGACAGAGTATGACGGAACATATATCTTACGATCTGAGGCATTATTGCCGAACATATTATCGGCGCCCCTTGGTGGCGTTACCGCCCAACACTCTACGCTCGCAAGGGCTTTACAGCCATAGAAAGCACTCTCGCCGATAGAGGTAACAGCGGACGACAGCGAGATGCTCTTCAACGAAGAACAATTATAGAAGGCTTCTGTGAGAATAGTGGATATATTTGTCGAAAGTGTTATGTCCTTCAAAGATGTACAACCATAGAATGCTGCACTACCGAGCGATGTTACACTATCCGACATCGATACCTTCCATATGTTGGTGCATCGATAAAATGCATCGTTACCGATTCTGGTTACACTCTCAGGGATTGTAACGCTTTCGAGCGACAAACAGCCCGCAAAGGCTGCAAAATTAAGCACCTCTATATCCGACGGAATGACAAGATTTGTCACCTTCACACCATTCAAATAGAGCACTGCCTGATTGTTAAGCGGATTGGCAGAGGTAATGGTCGAGAACTTGATTTTGCACCAAGCCGACAAATCGCTTATATATACACTCTCCAAATTGCTACACGAAGTAAAGGCTGCCTCTTCGCACATCGTAATGCTGGCAGGCATAGTAATACTCTCCAACTCCGTACAGCTACAAAATGCATAAGCACCAATAGTCGTAATCGTATCAGGAATTTTATACGAGGTGATACCCGCAGGGGCAAAAGCAACAAGTCTGTTGCCATTCAAAACGATGCAACGATGGTCTGACGATACCGACTCGCCCTCGAAACGGCTCAACTTAGGACAGTCATAGAATGCTTTGTTTCCAACGGAACTGATTGTTCCCAGGAATGTGATACACTCCAATTCAGAGCACCCATTGAAAGTATTCGCGCCAATAGCGCACACCCTCTCGCCTAAAACCACATTGGTAAATTTACCACCTTTGAACGGATAGAGATTATCGCGCTCGATAACTCGGCTATTGATAACAAGAGTACCCTTGCAACCAAAAAAAGCGTATGGACCAATCTCCATAACAGAGGAAGGGATAGTCACAGAAGCCAAGGCTCCACAATGATAGAATGCCGACTCGCCAATAGAGGTTACACCTTCTTGAATCTGCATACTTGTCAGATTATAGCAGCGCAGAAAGGCGTTGTCGCCGATTGATGTGACAGTTTCGGGAAGTGCAATATGGCTCAACCCCGAACAATCCGCAAATGCCCAATCTCCCACCGATGTAACATCACCATCAAAGATTATTACTCCATGTCCCTCTACGCAGGTATGCGATACGATATTTGCACCGAAAACATCTGTTGCATAAGGTTCAACCATCTCGCCATCAACCGATTGATACCAAATTTCATTCGATGCAGGTGTCAACTCCTCCACCTCTAATGCCGTCATCTTGGTAATGATATTGCGTCGTATATCGAAACGTTTTGTTGTCGATTTCATGCAGCTATAACCCGAGATATCGGTAATTACAGCCGTAAATCCATTCTCGAATACCGTAGGTGGCACCACAAACCAAAACTCGGTAGCTGTATCTACTGTTTCTCCCAGCTTCACACCCTCACCACAGTTCAGGACTATACGATCTGTGGCTTCATTATTCATGCTCAGTGTAGGCATCGCCCCATATACGGCTTTAATGGTAGCTGCGCCTGCAATCTTCTCTCCATTATTACCGATGAGCACAACACTTGCAACCGTCGAATGACCATATAAAGATAGTCGTATCATACCGCAGGTATTTCTGAATCGAAGGAAATTATCATGCAGACCATCGATAACAGCAACCATCAAATTGGCACCCTTACCAAAAGAATTTTCGGCATAGCTCTGCATCGAAGGCATATTGACAACGATTGTATTGTTGTCCAACATCTTCGTCTTGGCATCGTGCGGATAAACCGCATAGATATTCTCTATTCGGTTACCTGTGCCAAGTTCATTGCTCGGCACAACCGAGAAAGTTCCGCTGTTATCGCCCGTCTTGCCATTGAATTTATATTGGACATTAAGGGTATTACCATAGAATACCGACAGCATATCGCCTTCGTGCCAATTGAGAGTTCCCATCTCCGAGATATAGGTTCGGCTCTCATCGTCAAATCCTGCAACAAGGTCGGAGTATTGGGATTTCGAAATCTCCCCATTATTCAACTCTTCCTCCAATCCTGCAACACATGATGCAAGCATCAGCGGCAACGCCAATAGTAGAAAAATTCTTCTCATATAGTGTGTGTTTTATCTCTGTTATAGAATTTTTAACTTACAAAGTTAAATATCTTTTATCAAACACACAACTAAATCCTTAGGCGATAATCAATATCAACTATCACTTTTCCTTATTTAACTATAAGAATTATCAATTTGCTAAATACAGAAAGTTGTATTATCTTTGCATAAAGAAACTGGAAAATAACAACTTAAAACGATATTACTATGTTAAGCGAAAGATTACACGCAGCAATCAACGAGCAGATTAATGCCGAGTTATGGTCAGCATATCTCTACCTTTCGATGTCGATGGACGCCGAGACCAAGGGCTACAAGGGCGTAGCGAATTGGTTCTATGTTCAGTGGCTCGAAGAGCAGGATCATGCCCATATATTGATGAACTATCTCAACTCGCGCGATGCAAAAGTTGAGTTGAAGCCTATCGCCGAGGTGCAGACCGAGTGGGCATCGGTGCAGGAGATGTTCCACCACACATTGAAGCATGAGAAGGTTGTAACAGGTCTTATCAACAACCTCGCAGCCATAGCTCACGAGGATCGCGACTTTGCATCATCAAATATGCTCATCTGGTTTATTGACGAGCAGATCGAAGAGGAGGAGAATGCTCGCGATATGATCTTTGCAACAGAGGCTGTCGAGGGCGACAAGTACGGAATGTACCAACTCGATAAGGAGCTTGCAACACGAGTTTATACTCAGGCTTCGCCACTTGCAAAGTCCGCAGAGTAACTCTTCTACTATGTTATATATAAAGAGCAGGGTAACCCTGCTCTTTTTTTTCGTTTAGTTTACGAATACTGTCTTAAAATATTGCTCAAAGAGTTTTCGAGCCTCGTCGAGTTGCTCGGGAGTATTCTCCTTCACGCCCTGCAACTTATAGGTCTGTCCCATAGCCTCGTACTTGTGAACACCGAGGGTGTGATATGGCAATATTTCGACTCGCTCAACCATCTCAAACTTGCCGAGATGCTCGCCCAGCGAGCGAATATCCTCCTCTCTATCACTATAACCTGGCACCAAGACATAACGCAACCAGAACGGCTTGCCATTGCGTTCCAACCACTCCGCAGTACGCAATGTCTGCTCGTTGCTGCGCTCGGTGAGAAGGAGGTGCTGTGCCGGGTTGTGTTCTTTCACATCAAGCAACACCAAATCGACCAACGAGAACAACTCTTCAACATACTCGTTCCATACCGAGCCGTTGGTGTCGATGCAGACGTGTATTCCCTGATCCTTCAATCGTTTAACCAGCGGAATCAAAGCCTTAGCCTGCAAGGTAGGCTCTCCTCCGCTGAATGTTACGCCGCCACGCTTGCCGAAGAATGGTTTCTCGCTAACGGCCTGCTCAACGATGTGCTCCAAGTCTGTCTCCTTCGCCTCGCCTTTGAGGTCGATGGTGTCGGGATTGGCACAATACAGACAACGAAAATTGCAACCCTGCAAAAATACCACCAATCGTAAACCCGGACCGTCGAATGTGCCGAGCGACTCGTATGAATGAACTTTTAGTTTCATAAATCTATGGGTTAAAAAACTGCCTCGAAGGTATTCTCCGAGGCAGCAATAAATTAAATCGTGTATTACATACGCTCGTGGAAGCTACGCGAAATAACCTCCAACTGGTGTTCACGGCTCAACTTTGTGAAGTTTACAGCGTAACCCGAAACACGGATTGTGAGCTGTGGGTACTTCTCTGGATGCTCCATTGCGTCCATCAACATCTCGCGGTTCAATACGTTCACATTGAGGTGGTGTGCACCCTTTGTGAAGTAACCGTCCATCATCGTTACGAGGTTCTCTACACGAGTTGCCTCATCAACGCCCAACGACTTAGGAACAATCGAGAATGTATTCGAGATACCATCCTGCGAGTCACGGTAACGCAACTTAGCAACCGACGAGAGCGATGCAATAGCACCACACTTATCACGTCCGTGCATTGGGTTAGCACCCGGCGCAAATGCGATACCCTTCTCACGACCATCAGGTGTAGCACCTGTCTTCTTACCATACATTACGTTTGAAGTGATGGTCAAGAGCGACAATGTAGCCTTTGCGCCCTTGTAGATTGGGTGTTTCTTCAACTCCTCATTGAAGAAATATACGAGGTCAACGCCGAGGTGGTCAACGCGGTCATCGTTATTACCGAAGCAGGGGAAGTCCTTCTCGATCTCAAACGACTCCGTAAGACCCATCTCGTTACGCTTAACGGTTACCTTACCATACTTGATAGCCGAGAGTGAGTCGAGCACAATCGACAAACCTGCAACACCATAAGCGAGGTTGATACGAGGGTTGGTGTCGATGAGAGCCATCTGAGCCTTCTCGTAGTAGTACTTATCGTGCATATAGTGGATGATATTCATCGCATCATTGTAGATACGAGCAATCTCTGCCAAAACCTTCTTGTAGTTAGAGAGTACCTCCTCGTAGTTGAGCAAATCGCCCATCAAAGTAGGGATACCCTTAACCATCTGTGTGCCTGTAATCTCGCAACGACCACCGTTGATAGCCAACAGCAACGCCTTAGCAAGGTTGCAACGAGCACCGAAGAACTGAATCTGCTTACCGATAGCCTGGTACGATACGCAGCAAGCGATACCGTAGTCGTCACAGAAACGAACCTCACGCACCAAGTCGTCGTTCTCATACTGTACCGACGAAGTGTCAATCGAAACCTTTGCACAGAACTCCTTGAAGCCCTCAGGCAACTCCGGACTCCAAAGTACAGTCATATTTGGCTCCGGCGATGGACCGAGGTTGTAGAGTGTCTGCAAGAAACGGAACGAAGTCTTGGTTACCTTGGTACGACCATCGTTGAAACGGCCACCGATAGCCTCGGTAATCCAGGTTGGGTCACCTGCGAAGATGTCATTGTACGACTGCATACGGAGGTGGCGAACCATACGCAACTTGATTACGAACTGGTCGATCAATTCCTGAGCGAACTCCTCAGTGATGTTACCCTTGTCGAGGTCGTACTGGATATAGATATCGAGGAACGACGAAACGTTGCCGAGCGACATTGCTGCACCATCCTGCTCCTTAACAGCAGCAAGGTATGCCATATAAACCCACTGTACAGCTTCCTGAGCCGAAGTAGCAGGACGGCTCAAATCCAAGCCATAGTACTCGCCCATAATGAGCATATCCTTCAATGCCTTAATCTGATCGGCAACCTCCTCACGAAGACGGATTGTTGCGTCGGTCATAGGCGAAAGAAGTGACTTCATATCAGCCTGCTTAGCCTCGATCAAGCGATTAATACCATAGAGAGCCAAACGACGATAGTCACCAATGATACGGCCACGTGCGTAGTTGTCAGGCAAACCGGTGAGGAATCCCAACGAGCGGAATGTACGAATCTCATCGGTATATACATCGAATACACCATCGTTGTGAGTCTTGCGATAGTGGGTGAAGATATCCTTAACCTTCTCGTCAACATCAGTACCCTGCTCCTTACAAGCACGCGATACAACATTGATACCACCAAAAGGCTTGATAGCACGCTTCAAGAGTTCGTCAGTCTGCAAACCTACGATAAGTTCGTTCTCCTGATCAATATATCCCGCCTTGTGAGATATAATGGTTGATACGGTCTTATTATCGAGTGAGCGAACACCACCATTGGCACGCTCCTCTTCGAGTGCTTCAAGACACTTGTTCCAAACTTTCAATGTTCGCTCCGTTGGACCTGCCAAGAACGAAGCATCGCCATAGTACGGCGTAATGTTGGTCTGTACAAAATCGGCAACATCAATATTTGACTGCCACAGACCGCCCTTAAATCCTGCGTGTATATCCATAACTTAACCTAAATTTATTGTCTCTATATTTTCGTGCGCAAAGATACAAAAAAAGTCTAACTTTTTAATAAAATTAAAAAATAAAAATTCTTATGGGCGTATAAGTATTGCTGATAGCCACAAAAACACGGCTTATCAAGCGTTTAATTAAACACAAACAACCCATAACGATTGGAACAGCCCATAAAAAGGTTGTTGCAAACAAGAAATTGAGAGCGCAACATGGCAAACCATGCTGCGCTCTAAGCTATCAAAAAGGGGTGTAAAATTCAACCATTAGAACGATTTTAGCGATTCTACCCACTCTATGGTTTCATAATTCAGAGTATCGGTGCGATCACGCCATTCGTGACGACGAATATAATCAGCCTTACGCTGCTGCAAAAGAGCATTTATAGGGAATAACGGCTTACGCAAAGAGCGTTTCTCTTCGCGTTGCGAAGGCCGTATAATTCGAGTAAAGACGCTATCCTTCGACGGTCTGCGAGATGCCTCCCACTTGAAACCATCTAACTTGGTTGGCTGTGTTGCAGGAATCTTATCCATTGGATAGAAGGTATATACAGGATTTCCGCGATAGGTAATACCAACAACCTGCTGTCCTTCGATATACGAGGTCATATCACCCGCCTCAATATATGCCATAAGGGTTATTTCCGGCGAATTATCCTCCTGCATATAGTAGATAGTCTGGACATTTCCATTTACATCATTACGATAGATCTGATTATCGCGGAAAAGGGCTGTCATCTCTTTGCCTGCCACCTGATTATAGTGCGTAGTATCGATCTCTGCCACCATCATCGGTTTACCCTCGAAATCGGCCTGTACAAGCTGGCTGTTACGGGTACGGATATGCATCAACTCCGATGTAATCTGATTGCTGCCATTCCACAACACCGGAAGCTTATACATATTTATAATAGAGTCGATGGTTGTCATGGTCAACGAGTCACATATAGATTGTGCATCGCTACGGAACATCTTAACTCGGCTGTATGCACGTATTTCACGATATAGCGAGTCGATATTCAGTGAATCTGACTTAGCAATCTCGGTAGGTGAAGGTAATGGTTTAGGGAACAATACCTCGATGAGAGAGTCAAGGCGACGATTCATCACTGTATCGAGTGGCCCAAACTCGATTCTTAATATCGAATCCACCTGTGCCAAAGTTGCAGAGTCTGCCATTTGGATATATATTCCTCGCTTCTCCATACGTGCCAACTTACGACGCAACAACTCATCTGAACGCTCCTGCGCCTTAGCCATATAGATTGAGTCACGAATAGCCCACTTGCGATACTGCTCCACGCGCTTTGCCTGACGGGCCAGGCCGATACGATCAAGTTTGGCATTGAGCGAATCCTGCTTAATACGCTCCACTTCGGCCTTCTCGGCATCGTATATCGCCTTGAAATACGCCTTAACCTGTTTTACGGTCATCGTATCGAACTTGGCAAGAGAGTCAACCTTCAAGGAATCAACCTTCAATGAGTCAACCTTCAAAGTATCGAGTTTCAAACTATCCACTTTTAGAGAATCAACTTTTAGAGAATCAACTTTCAGGCTGTCGAGTTTCAGAGTGTCGATTGGCAATGAATCCGCAATGACAGTATTCAGCTTTGCCGTATCAAGTTTTACGGTATCGAGTTTTACACCGTTCAGCTTAATCGAGTCGAGCTGTATGCTGTCGGCCTTGATAATATGTCGTTTCAACGAATCAAGTTTCAGCGAATCAATCTTTAATGAATCGAGTCGCAAGCTATCGACAACAAGACTATCTTTTGCAAGTTTGGCTGCAAGTTTTGCCGCACGTTTCGCATCTCGTTCAGCCTCTCGCTGAGCCGCCTTCTCCGCGCGTTTCACGCTATCCTCGACAACTTTAAGGCTATCGTTCACAACCTTCAAGCTATCCTTAATATGTTTTGCTAACGCCTTTTCGATACGTCTGCGCTCGGCATCACGTACCCCTGCCTCACCCAGCAATTTCTTATATAGAGCCTTGCGCTCGGCAAGCATTGCTGCTCGCTCGGCAGCTCGTTGACGCTGTTCCTCCTTAATGATAGCTTTTACAATACTGTTCACCTCGGCTGCCTCCTCTTTGAGCAACTTTGCAAGAAGATTTGGCTGAGGATTTATGGTATCCTTAATAAGCGAATCTATCAACTCTCGACGCTGCTCCGACCTTGACTTAGGCACTACTGCAACTGAGTCTTTCACCACTTTCACGCTATCATTAACTACCTGCGTAGTATCAGAAATTGTACGTGGTGCAAGAACAGACAATACAGAGTCGTTTGACGGCTTAATAGTTCCATGTCCATCGCTAACGCCCTTCTGCATCAAGCCTTTATCGGCACCTCGAACCTCCGAGTTGGATTTGCCCTCCAAGCCCTTGCCCTTACCGCGCATCTTATCCGCACCCTTAGCTCTATCGTGCGATCTGTTTTTCTCGGCAGCTCTATTCGACTTATCACGCATTGCTGCCGGCACCTTATCCGAAGTCCCCTCCGATTTGGTCTCCGGATTTGAAGAAGCATTTACTTTCTTTAATGAATCGGCAGCTGCCGCAGCCTTGGCAGCCTTGGCCAATGAGTCCTTTCGCGCCTGCTCTATCTTCTCGCGTATAGGATAGTGCGTATATACCCACATCGTGTCCGAGCGCATATATACCGTATCACTTTGTGTTGTATCGTAGCTTATAAGCGACGGATTCTTCGTTACAAAGACATTTCCCGGCTCCTTCCAGTATTCGCCCCAATCTCCAAAAATAAGCATCTTTTGCGAGCGGTCATCAATCTGGATATTACGTCTCAACAACACATAGTTACTATCGCGATAATAGTCGAGTGAATCGCACAACAGCTCTTGGTCTTTTGTCAAGATATATCCATTTTTGGTAAGAACATACAACTGTTTGCGCTTATCGAATGAGCCTCGATCCGCATAAAGATAATCGTCCTCCTCATTACCCTTGCCCTTATTCCATATATTGGTACGGGTAAAGAACTGAGCAAAGTCAGTCTCGGTATTATAGACCACCGAGTCACCCGTCATCTCGTACTCGTTATTACGCATCTGCACTCGTTCAACGCAGATAATATCGTGGTCATCAGAGTAGATATAACCTCTATCCGATTCGAGCATATTATCCCCGCTTATCAACACACCACCACCGGAGTAACGTCCTATACTTGTTTTGGTATTGAACAAGAAGTTATATGTAAAGAGTGTCGCATCGCCATCAACGACCTTCACAATCTTCGAATACACCTTTGCCTCGTTGGTTTCGCCATCATATTCGGCACGATCTCCATATATGTATGTAGAACCACGATTTATCAATACATTGCCAAAGCACTCAATATGACGCTCCGAATAGCGCACCGCACTATCCGCCGTAATGACCGTTCCGTTGTGATGAGCTGCAAAATTGCCCACTACGACCATTATTTTCTGCCCATTATGTTCCATTTGCCAGCCCTCATCGGACTTCATATCGACATAATCGCGCTTCTTCGCACCGCCTGAAATAGATGGTCGTTCCTCTTGTTGTTCGGGTTGCGATACCGACAAAGAAGGCAGGCCATTGCTACCTGCAAAGACCAAACTCGCCAACGCTACGAGCAAAACCGATATGGCAACAACCCTTCTCTTCACAACTATTTACTATATTTTACCCAATTCTTATTCGAGAACTCTCCATTGCGGAACTCCGGAGCGATGTAAATATACATCGAAGCTATCTTCTTATCAAGCCACTCTTTGAACTCCTTCTCCTGCTTTGCCGACAAAGCCATCTGCTCCAATCGCAGATAATCCTCATCAAGAGAGGCATTGTGAGCAGGTATAACCTTCAACAACTTGACAACCTTCACCAACTCGTTACCCATCATATCGCTCGAACGGAACGGTTCCGACACCTCGCCCTCTTTCAAACGGCGAATTGCATTGTAGTCATCGATACTCTTGCCTCCCATCGCACCAAAGTCCTCCTTCAAGAACTTCGTAGCGGTAAGTTTTGCATCATATGCAGAGTATCGTTCCAAAAGGTCATGATTAGTTACCACTCCTCCATTCTGTTTCGAATGTTTGTCGTCGGAGTGTTTTAGCGCTGCCGCCTCAAACGTAAGCGAGTCCTTCTTGATGAGATTTACAAGGCTATCCAAGTCGCGCATCGGCGCAATAACTTCATCAATCGTATATGTAGGACGAAGCAATATATGACGACAATGATAGAGCTGACCCTTTTTGTCGATAAGCTGTATAAGGTGGAAGCCAAACTCGGTCTCGACAACCTCCGAAACCTGTCCCTCCTTCAACTCGGCCAATGCATCGGCAAAAGGTTTTACAAAGCCCGCCAAAGGAGCAGGCTCCAACTCTCCTCCCTGAATTGCCGATCCATCTACGGAGTACATGCGTGCCAACGTCGCAAAACGAGTTTTGCCGGTAACGATACGCTCACGCATCTCAATAAGGCGCTCACGAGTACGCAACTTAGCCTCCTTCATATTCTTCGGAAACATAGTAATCTGCGCATACATATATTGCTCGGCAATAATAGGCAGACTATCCTTATTCATCGAGTTATAGTATCGCTCAACCTCTCCCGGAACAATCTTTGTCTTTGACACTACGGTCTGCTGCATCATCTGCGCATACGACTGTTCCTCGATCTGTCGGCGGAAGAGGTCTCGGATATGATATATCGCCATGTGAGCCTTCTTCTCCAAGGCTGCAATCGAGCCCTCTCTGTCGATCATTGATTGTACCTGTTGCTCGACACGCTGTGCAACCTCGCCTTTGCTTATCTCCACCGAATCGAGAAGAGCCTGATTGTAGAGCAGCTTCTGCAACATCAATTCTTCGAGGGCCTCGTCCTGAGCAGGGCGGTCCGAAGTATAGCCATCGGCACGACGCTGTTCAAGAATCATCTTTGCGGCCTGCTGCACATCGGAATAGCTCACCGAAGAGCTACCTACAACGGCAACAACCTTATCAAGCATCACAAAACGCTTCTCGGCAACTACTGCCGAAACAACCACAAGCGTACAAATCAGTATGGAGAGTATCTTTTTCATATCTAATTTTCCGATTTCAATTCTCAGTTTTCCGTCTCTTTGTAGATTTTCGCATGTCCCGACGAAAAGGCATTATTCATAATGAGCTCCTCGTGACGATGTATTACATCTACACGATGACGATTTATCAAAATTTGTCGTATATTTTCCTTCGCCATATTGAGAGGCATGGTATCGCCTACCTTCAAGGCATTGGTTATACGAAAATAGTAGTATGTCTTGTTGTGAAGTATCTTCTGCGTTTTACGGTTGGACAACAACTCCTCATGACGCGAGTTACGCAATAGCGGAAGATTACTCAAAAAATCCGAGAATGACACCCACTCCTCGAATTGAAGATGAAGGAAATTATTCTTACGGCACGACTCGGTAAAGTCAGCTCGGTGCTCGACCTTCGATGACTCAAACCATTTCAGCATCTGCTCTCGACGACGAAAGCTCTCACCAATTGCAACAATCTCACCCTTAACCATCGGTTGCGAGATACGGAAATCGGCCTTATGAGCATTGTAGTACGAAGCAATATCCTTATCGGTAATCTCGGAGCATGGCTCCATTTCGAGATAGTGACGGTCAAGGCGATGCACAAGGAGCGATCTGCGATACTCTTCTACCAGCTTGTCGATATCCGACTCCGACTGAGAGAATAGTTTTTCAGCCTCTTGTTGCTTCAATTGGCCAACAATCCACTTCGATATAAATGCCTGAGCGTAGTTTGCGCTATCTGCCGCAGCTATGCCTCTCGGCATCGCAGATGCCAATTCAGAGCGATAGAGATACGTCGTGCCCACGCGCGCAACCATCTCATCATCAGCCTTAAAGCCCGACCATGAATTGCACCCCGCGCAAGCAACGAGGGCCACTACAACAACTGCTATTTCATAAAATCTACGCATACAACCTGCAAAGATAACACAATTTCGCGAATAAAACGACAGAATTACAATTTTATTGTAAGAATTGATGCCGGATAGGTTGTTTGAAGATATGTAAAGCGCAGAAAATAGGACCTGGGATAGCACCAAACGCACAGCCCAAGCCCTATTATTTTTTATGCCACAGATTATGATCTATCGCACGAAATTTTCAGGAGTTGCCGTTCCATAGGAACATCCTCCATCGCCCTCTGGTCGCATCTTGTTCCAAACTTGCGCCAAGAACGGATTATGCTTTGCCTCCTCATCGAAGCGCCAAGGTGCAGGCATACACTCTTCGCACCAATGGCCACCGAGCAAAATCAACGCCGGTGATGCTTCAAAATGATGTCCGAAGGCGCACTCCCACTCCAACTTTGTTGCAAGATCGCCTTTTATCATACTATCAGACAAACATTTGCCTCCTCGGAACGCTGCTGCCTGACGCATATCCTCAATATCCAACTCGGCAAGAGGTTTCGTTTCGTCGTAGCCATGCGAAAGACGCTCTGCCTCATCAATACCCGCAAGGTGTATATCACGCATCTCCTCCCACGAACCGATTTTTTCGCGTTCCTCGCGAGAGCCGAAGTACGCCTTAATGCGCTCCTCGTTGTTCGACTCAAGCCAACCGAGCGTTCCGAAGATTTTATCCTTCGCAATCATTCGCATAAACGGCTTTATAAGGAAGGCAGGAGCGATTTTTGCCAGCTTGTAGAATTTAGGCAAAGTATCTGCCATCTGCTTAAAATACTCTCCGACAGGAATATTTGCACGGAAGTGGAGATACTCCTCCAACTTATCGGAATCGAGATAGAACTGACCATGGAAATTGTGTGTTGCAAACCACTTTACATCGAAAATTTTCTCCGGTGCAGGGCAGCTGATACAGCTAAGCAGATAGCGTTCAAAATCGTAATTTGTCAAACGATACTCCGCACCGCTGCCGATGTTATAGAATTTACACCAGAACTCCTCCGGTAAACCGTCTTCGCACAAGTTTGCCATAAGGCGTCCGGAGTCCTCAACCGTTGCCCACTCCAATACTCCGCGAATAGGCACATGGAACATAATCGGATCCATATTTTTGAGGATTGCCGGATAGAGAATTCCCGACTGACGCAAGCTTACCCAATGCTTCAAGCCCGACTCCGCAAAAATGCGCTCTGCACGACATTTCGAGATAGCATAATAGTCAAATATCGAAGGAAAAATAGGATCGCCTGTACGAGCCCAATGGAGGGGTTCTCTACGATCTCCCGTTTGCGCAACACTACCGATATAAGCAACCTTTATTTCGTCGCTATTAGGCTGAGCCTTAACAGCTTTAACAACATTCTCAGCTGCGGTAACATTCACTTTAAGAACGCTCTTAGGCTTGTAGTCTGCACTCGGAGAAACCATACCTCCGACATGGAGAACATAGTTTGCTCCCGATACGCCTTTTAGAACATCGTCATAACTCATCAAATCGCCCCAAATAACACGAATTTTATCGCCATATTTTGCCATTTTCTGGCGATTACGCTTGGTGTCGCGCACCAATACCGTAACATCAAATTTGCCATCACGCGAGAGCAATTCGTTCAATGTTGCCGAACCCATTACACCCGTCGCTCCGGTTAGAAATATCTGTTTCTTCATAAATTATTCAGGCTATCAGCCATGAGCTTTTTTTGTTTTGAAAACACTAAAATATGCCTCTATGCTACATGCCAGGAACACCACAGCAGCAACGCCATAAAGGATATAATAGATTACTCCGCCACCGACAATCTCACTAAACGACACATCGCCGACACCGAAACATATCAACGCAAATGCCATAGCATTGTTTATGGAGTGTATTATTATCGTGGTATAGAGTGAAGATGTTCGCACATACAACACTCCGAATATCATTCCCGCCACCACTGCTATAATTGCCGTTGCGGGATCCAAATGAATCAGTCCGAAAAATAGCGATGAGAAGAGTATAGAGGTCTTTATGCCCCAACGCTTATGAAAAGTTTCAAAAATAAGTCCACGACAGAGCAGCTCTTCCAATACTGCCGATGATGCCACTGCCGTAAAACATGCCCAAACTCCTCGTCCGAGACCTCGTCCCTCACTCGGAGGCAACAAGGACATTAATGGTTCGAGAATAATCTGTGCAGAGAGTAGCCACAGCACGCCTACAAACACCAGGTTCGGATTGAAACCGGAGGCCGAATGGCGAATACGAATAGCTTTTTTACCGCCACGCAAACGAACATACAGCCACAATAGTGCAATTGAGAAAAGCATAGACAGCGGATAAACCACAGCAGTATATTCTCCAAGAGCAACCTGCTCGTTCATATAGGTTTCGATATCCACGGCATCGATAGCCGAAGTAATAGGTGGCTCTATGCCGAAGAGCTTCATTACAGCGCCGATGACTATCTGTGATACAAAAAATAGCAACAGCAGTACACACATATCCGAAACTGACGGGAACTTTCGTGTTTTGGTGATATTATCCATATAAAAAAGCCTATTTTCGAGTGCGAAGATAAGCATTTTCGAGCAAAAGAGGAATTTTATTTGGGTAAATCAAATTAAAATTACTAAATTTGCCCGATTATTATTTATAATAACTTCAAAGAAGGAGTTTAAGTATATGGGTAAAGTAGTCGCATTAGCGAATCAAAAAGGTGGTGTAGGCAAAACCACAACCGCCATAAACCTCTCGGCGTCAATAGCATTGCTTGGCAAAAAGGTGTTGCTTATCGATGCCGACCCGCAGGCGAATGCCACTTCGGGATTGGGTTTCGATATTAACTCGGAGGGTATCTACGAGTGTATCACCGGCGAGCGCACCGCCGAGGAGGTTATGCTCCATAGCGAAGATGTGAAAAATCTTTGGGTATTGCCGTCAAGTATCAACCTTGTGGCTGCCGACACCGAACTCCCCAACATGGAGAACAGCCATCATGTCGTAAAGCAGATTATCGATAGCGTACGCGACAAGTTCGACTATATTTTCATCGACTGCTCGCCATCGCTCGGATTTACCACCGTAAATATACTTACGGCAGCCGACTCTGTACTCATTCCTGTACAGTGCGAATACCTGGCTTTGGAGGGATTGAGCAAGTTGCTTAACACGATCAAGATTGTTAAAGGCAACTTGAATCCATCGCTCGAAATAGAGGGATTCCTGCTTACTATGTATATGCGTAACCGTCTGAACAATCAGGTAGCAAACGAGGTACGCGAGCACTTCGGTCCGCTTGCCTACGATACCGTCATTCAGCGCAACATTCGTTTAGGCGAGGCGCCGTCGCACGGCAAACCGATTATGCTCTATGACGCCTCGGCAAACGGAGCAACAAACTACCTTCTCCTTGCAAAGGAGTTTTTGAAGAAGAATCGTAAAAAACAGACAAAATAATGAAACAAAAAGGATTAGGTCGCGGATTGGACGCATTGTTCGGTAGCGACAAGATAGAGGTCAAGGCAAAGCCTATGGAGGAGATGGCCGAGATTCGTCTCTCGGATATTGTGCCTAACCCTACACAGCCTCGTACCGAGTTTGACGAGGAGGCCCTCGAAGAGTTGGCCGATTCAATCCGTCAATTGGGACTTATTCAGCCTATCACAGTGAAGCGAAATGGCGACAACTATATCATCATCAGTGGTGAGCGTCGTTGGCGTGCATCAGAGAAGGCGGGATTGGAGTGCATACCTGCATATATCCGCGAAGTTGATGACACTACGCTCCACGCAATGGCTCTCGTCGAGAACATTCAGCGCGAGGATCTCAACGCTATCGAGATTTCACTCGGCATGCAGCGACTTATCGAGGAGTGCGGTCTGACACAGGAGGCTCTCGCCGAGCGACTTGGCAAGAAACGTTCAACCGTAGCCAACTACCTTCGTTTGCTGAACCTTCCAGATTCTGTGCAATTTTCGATAAAGCAAGGATTGATTTCAATGGGACACGCGAAAGCAATAGCTTCAATAGATAATCACACAAAGCAACTATCGCTTTTGCATCGTTGTATAAAGAAGAACCTCTCGGTGCGTCAGCTCGAAGAGTTGGTACGCCTTTCGTCAAACAAGAAGCAAAAGGTTGCCGTTCCGACAATAGACGAGGAGTACCCTGAATCGTACAGCCGTTTGGTCGAGTATCTCGAAAAGTTCTTCTCGCAGGATATCGCCATCAAGCGAGGCAAGAATGGAGGTGGAAAAATCGTTATTGATTTCGCAAACGATAGCGATATTGAGAAATTTGTTGAAAAATTCAACAAGCTATAAACACAGGCTATTATAGCCGTTGGCTTTGTTTATTTTGAGAATTAGAGGGTTACATATAAGGAGTATTACAAAAAGCAGAGGTTTGATATTTCTGCTGGCCGTATTGTTTGTCTGCATTTCGTTTTCGGCAGAGGCTCAAATCAATCCGTTTGCTCGCGGAAGACGCAGCGAGCGCACCATAGTGCGTAGCGGTCAGGTTTACACGCCCGACTCGATAGAGGTGCGACGAGCAGACTCCATCAGAGTGGCCCGACTGGTCGATACACTGAAAAAACTTACGCCCGATTCGCTAAAAACAATCAGCGATGATATACGTAAGCAACTACCCGACTCTCTTCGCAAAGCGATATTTGCAGGGCTACTGAGCGATTCGTTAAAACGCGATAGTCTGGCACTCGACTCTTTGGCGAAGGACTCTACTCTGACCGAGCGACAGCGCAAACGCCTTGAAAAGCGAGAAAATCGCACACCATTTATCAGCGATTCGATGTCGTTACGCAAGGTTTGTTGGACTTCGGCGATGCTGCCCGGCTTCGGACAGATTTACAATAAGCAGTATTGGAAACTGCCTATACTCTATGGTACTGTCGGAGCTTCTCTCGGAATGTGTCTATGGAGCAACAGCAAGTATAAGCCACTAAAAACGGAGTTCGAAAGAATGACCGACCAGAGCTTGTTGCGCACGCCAGAGATGAACCATCTGCAACGCGAAATGATAAAGTATAGCACCATGAGGAATGTCTTTATGATTTCGACGATTGCCTCGTATCTCTACTTCATAGGAGATGCCTGTATCAAATACTCCACAAACGAGGTCTCGCGCATCAATAAGGCAACAACGCTCGCAATGATTTGCCCCGGTGCGGGACAGATATACAACCAGAGCTATTGGCGTGTGCCTATTGTTGTGGGAGGTTTTGCGACAACGATATACTGTATCGACTGGAACAATCGAGGATATCAGCGTTTCAAGAAGGCATATCGTCTGAAAGCTGACTATGACGCTAATCCGGAGCTGTATCCTAACGGCTCGCCCGACGAGTTTAATGGTCGCTACAACTCTTCATTCTTGAAAAACCTACGCAACAGTTACCGCCGAAATCGAGATTTGTGTATCATTCTTACGGCAGGTCTCTACATATTGCAGATTGTCGATGCTCATGTCGATGCTCATCTGCGCGACTACGACATATCGAAGGATTTGACCGTAAGTCTAACTCCTGCCATTGGCTACTCCTACAACCGAATGTCGCCATATAGCGGAGGAGGTACAACTCTCGGCATGAATTTAAGCCTTACATTCTAACGGAAATTATGCTCAAACGGACTACTCTATTGCTCGTTATTATCGTATTGTGCACGCCTGCAACCCTGGCTGCCAAACGAAAAAAGAACGAACCGCAAACCGTCACCATACCTGTTTACGACACAATACGAGTTGTCATTACCGATACCATTAAAGTAGAGCCAAAGCTCTCTCCAAAGAGCGATATTCTGAATCTGGCACACTCCCCTGCCGAGATTGATTCTCTTGTGGAGACATGGGCAATACTTCATCAGGTACAAGGTGAAAAGCGTTTTTTTGACATATATAGCGAGGAGGAGGGTGATGCGACCAACGTGCCTATTGACACACTCTACAAAAAACGATTGGCCGAGATGATATCGCCCGTACACTTACCATATAATTATATAGTACGTAATTTCATCAACCAATATATTTCAGGCCGTTGGAGTCCGCTACGCAATGTACTTGCATTATCGAAATACTACTTCCCGATTATTGAGGAAGAGTTGCTTGCCGCGGGATTACCATTGGAGTTGCGCTATCTACCGATTATAGAATCAAACCTCTCAATACGCGCCACATCGCGCATGGGCGCGGTAGGACTATGGCAATTTATGCCGGCAACGGGCAAGAATCTCGGTTTGGAGATAAATTCGCTGGTTGATGAGCGATGCGATGTGTTGAAATCAACACGAGCCGCCTGCAAATTCCTCGCTTATCTATACAAGGTATATGGCGATTGGACTCTCGCTATTGCAGCCTACAACTGCGGTCCGGGAAATGTAAATCGCGCCATCGCCCGTGCCGGTGCCAACTGCAAAACATATTGGGATATATACGACTTCCTACCACGCGAAACGCGAGGTTATGTTCCAAAATTTATAGCTGCGGCATACGCCTATACCTATCATGAGGCTCACAATGTTACACCTGCCGCAACACCCGATTGCATCGCGTCTGACACGGTGATGATTAATCGAGTAATGCACCTCGGCCAGGTGGCTTCAACTCTGAATATTCCGATTGAGACACTTCGTGATTTGAACCCACAATACAAATTGGATATCGTGCCTGCAACAAAGAAGGCTTACTCTTTGCGCCTGCCGACACGCTATACGAGCGAATTTATTGTGAGCGAAAAAGAGATACACAGCAAAGATTCGCTCTATTTGAAGGAGTATATCAATCCGGCAAACCTCGAAAAGAAACGCGCCGAGGGAGTCGGTTACATCTATACTGTTCGCAGTGGCGACAATCTCGGTTTGATTGCGAAGCGCAATCGCTGTACAGTCAATGAGTTGATGAAGTGGAACAAGCTCAAATCAACTATCATACGTCCAGGACAGAAGTTGCGAATAGAAAAGCCTAAGCCAAGAGGATAAATTTCTCACCAGATTGAGCATAAACATCTAATAGCCCAAAGAAAAACGGCATTTTTTCTTTGGGCTATTAGAAATTCTTTCTAACTTTGTAAATCATAATCAGTATAAAACATATAACAACCATACGACATGAGAAAAATTTTTGCGCTATTAGTTTTACCACTAATGCTTACAGCATGTGTTGCAGGATTAGACGAAGAGCTGAACTATGCAAAGCTTCCAGCAACTCTTTATGCCGACCTTACAGCCGGTTTTGACAAAGAGAGTCGAACCTACATCTCGCAAGGCAACTACCTACATTGGCATCAAGGCGACCTATTGTCGGTGTTCTACGGCAACACCCTCAACAGCCAATACAAATTCAATGGTGAAACGGGTGATAACAGCGGAACATTCTCGGTTGTACCAAGCAATGATCTCGGCACAGGTAATTCGGTGGAGAGTATCTACGCCGTATATCCGTACAGCAGCGAAACAAAACTACAAGATGACTGTACATTGTTGCTAAACATACCTGCATCGCAAACATACGCCGAAGACTCTTTCGGCAAAGAGGCGAATGTAATGGTGGCCGTAACCAACGGATTGCAGGACAATTTCCTGGCATTCAAGAATGTTGGAGGATATCTCAAACTCTCATTGTATGGCGAGGTTGAGGTACAATCAATCATGTTGCAAGGTAATAATGGCGAGAAGATATCCGGTAACGCGATTGTAACCGCAGGCTTTGACGAGTCACCAACACTCACCATGTTTGAGGAGGCCAGCGACATCATCACTCTCAATTGCGGAACAGGTGTTACACTCGGTCAAACAGCATACAACGCTATCGACTTCTGGTTTGTGCTTCCTCCGACAACTTTTGAGCAGGGATTCTCCATCACGGTAACCGATACGAATGGATTTGTCTGCAGCAAGCAGACCAACAAGAGCATAGTGATAGAGCGCAACAAGATCCAACCAATGGAGGCGTTGGAGATTATTATTGAAGCTCCTGAAAACAACGAGATTTGGTACACCTCTACCGACGGCAATACGGTTGCGCCATACGGTGGTACCGACAGCAAACCTTTGGATATATTTGCGACCTTCGGTGCGAATATCGTATCAAACACCTATAAGGATGGCAAAGGAATTATAACTTTTGACGGGCCGGTTACATCTATTGGCGATAATGCATTCTACACGCAGTCGACATTGAGTAGTATCACTCTTCCGGAAGGTGTTACTTATATCGGAAACAATGCTCTAAGACGTACATATCTTACAAGTGCGAATATTCCGCACAAGGTAACATCTATCGGCACATTCGCCTTTTCGGAAACCAACATCAAGAACATTACCATTCCGGAGAGCGTTACCGAGATAAATACAAGCGCATTCTGCTATACCGATATTGAGAACTTCTATGGCAAGTTTACCACTACGGACCACAAATGTGTCATTGTTGATGACACGTTAATCTGCTTAGCGCCAATGGTTAAAGGCGAATATGTTCTACCGGAGGGTATCCGAGTATTGGGCAAAGGAAGTTTAACCTCTTTCAATAACGATATCGCTATCACTATTCCGCAGAGTGTCGAGGAGATTGAGTCTATGGCAGTAACAGGTAGCTGGAATATCACTGCATTCAGAGGTAAATATGCATCACTCGACAATCTCTCGCTCATTAAAGATGGTACTTTATATGGTGTGGCAGCTAATAATTTAAAATACTACCATATTCCAGAAGGTATAAAGACTATCGAAACCCTTCTATTCCAAAGTTGTGGCGGTTTGAGAAGTGTTACCCTGCCTGAAAGTGTAGAGACAATAAAGTCTATGGCATTTGACAACTGCGATGGATTGAAATTTATTCATGTTAAATCCACGAATCCTCCTATGACAAGTTCCAACTTGTTCAACGATACCAACAATAGTACAGGAGTAAATGGATTGCCATACATCTATGTGCCTGCCGAGGCTATCGACGCATACAAATCTGCTGCCGGTTGGAAGTACTTTGTTGACAACATCAACCCTTATGACGAGAAGCTATTTACAATAACCTACACCTCGAATGATGGAAATATAGTTGTACCATATAGCGGCGAAAGGCTCAACGGCCTTACCACCAAGGATATATTCGGTGCTGATATCATTTCGCATACCTACAAAAACGGTGTAGGCAAAATTGTATTTGACGGCATTGTATCACATGTAGGTAATTACGCCTTCCACGAGTGTAAAAACCTTGAAAGTTTCACCGTACCGGGTGGCGTGATTGAACTCGGATATGGTGCATTCTATAATTCGGGACTTAAAGAGATAGAGATTCCGAAACATGTAACTACCCTGGGAACAGGCGTGTTCAACAACTGCGACAATTTGGAGAGTATAGTCATACCGACAAGTATTCGCACTCTTCCAAAGCACCTATGCAAGGATTGTGATAACTTGAAGAGTATTACACTCCACGACGGTATAACCTCTATTGGAATAAGTGCATTTAACAACTGTCCAAATCTTACAGAATGTATTATGCCGAAGAGTTTGACCACAATAAGCGAGTCGGCATTTTACGGATGTACGGGATTAACAGAGTTGACATTCCACAACTCTCTTAAAACCATTGGCAAAACTGCTTTCCGCAACTGCTCCGGCATTCAGAAGCTTACCTTTGGTACCGGATTACAAAGTGTCAAGGCAGGCGCATTCCGTGACTGTTCAGGTATGACCGGCGTATACATCTCCAATCTGAGCAAGTGGTCGAAGATTGATTTCGAGGACTATTACGCAAATCCTACAGCTATGGCATATCGTCTATTCTTGAACGATACCGAGATTATTGATCTTGTAGTACCTGAGGATATCACGGTGATTAAACCTTATGCATATCGTTCATTGCGCTACATAAAGAGCATAACTCTGCACAACAACATTACCTCGATT
This sequence comes from Alistipes sp., assembly GCA_045644085.1. GTDB lineage: Bacteria > Bacteroidota > Bacteroidia > Bacteroidales > Rikenellaceae > Alistipes. The sequence goes on from JAZRGH010000033.1 coordinate 30,964, forward strand.
GGAACATTCGCCTTCGGCTTATGCGATAGTGTTGAGAGTATCACTATTCCGGAGAGTGTTACTACCATCGAGGAGGCAGCATTCTACCGCTGGAATGCAGCAAAGGCCTTCTACGGTAAGTTCACGACAGAGGATAATCGTGCGATTATTGTCGATAACAAACTCATCGCTATTGCTCCTGTGGACCTTGACAACTACGATATTCCGGAGGGTGTAACAACCATTGGTCGCGAGGCATTTAAGCGTATTCAATATATCAGAAATGTGACGATACCTTCAACCGTTACACACATTGACAGCCAAGCATTCAATGATTGCGGAACAAGTATGCGTGCAGTATACTGCAAAGCCCTTACACCTCCTGTTTTGGACGGCACTGCCGTATTTGACTTGACGGATTGTGGCATATATGTAGCAGCAGAGGTCCTCGACGACTACAAGAGAGCTGCCGGTTGGTCGGAGTATGCATCTCGTATATATGCTTACACCGACGATTATACGACATTGACCTACACCTCCATTACCGGCGATGTCATTACTCCTAATGTCGAAAACGGAGGTTTTGGAGCAAATATAATATCGAACACATACTCAAATGGTGTTGGTAGAATTGTTTGCGACGGCATCATCTCGCGTATTCCGGACAGGGCATTCTATGAGCAGACTGCTTTGAAGAACATATCTTTGCCTAAGAGTGTATTGGGTATAGGCGCCTATGCATTCTATGGCTGCTCCTCGCTGACCGAGATATCTCTTCCAGAGGAGATTACCAACATCGCTGCTCATGCATTTAGTCTTTGTAGCAAAATTAGCAGTGTGGTTATACCAAACAAAGTTAAGACTCTCGGAAACTGCGTATTTGAGACTTGTGAAGCATTGGCTAACGTAACCCTCGGAAATTCCGTAAGCTCTATCGGCAATTGGGCTTTCCATAGCACAAATATTAAAGAAATAACCTTGCCGGAGAGTCTTACAAGCGTAGGATATGCAGCTTTTGCAACGTGCAAACAACTCGAATATTTCTATGGTAAGGGAGCTTCGGCAGATAATCGTTGCTTGGTTATCGACGGAACATTGGTACACATGTCAAGCCATGTATCGGGCGACTATGTATTGCCTGACAATGTGAAACATATTGGAAAGAATTCCATCTCATATGTGCAGAACGTCATAACTTTGACACTGCCTGAGAGCGTAGAGAGTTGCGATGAACGACCTACTATTGGCACAAATATCAAAGCATTCTATGGCAAATTCGCTACGGCAGACAACCGCGCCTTAATAAAAGATGATATTTTGTTGGCAGTAGCACTCTACGATCTAACGGAGTATTCTGTTCCTGAGGGCATTAGCAAGATACGCGAATACACCTTTTCGTATGTATATGGTTTACATACCATAACCCTGCCGAGCACCATTACAACTATCGACTACAATGCATTCTTGCGATGCTATAACCTGACCACGCTATATTGCAAGGCCGTAACACCGCCAACACTCGGCGATGGAGCCTTTGACGAGATTTCGAATCTCACAACAATCTACGTTCCGATAGGCAGCATCAATGCATATAAAGAGGCTGATGGTTGGAAAGAGTTTGCAGACAAGATGGATTCATACACATTCGGCGTCGGCGATTTCGAGAGCGAAGGGGGCAACTACAACTAATACAAGTTGCAAAATATAACACAAAGAGAGGGGGGGGGCTAAGATATATAACCGATAGCCTCCTCTCTTTATTATTATATATATGGTGTAAATATTTTTTTGTTTAGAGTTTTTTTTCTATCTTTGTGCCCGAAATATGAAAAAAGCAAGCGGTTATGGGGCATTTACTATGGATAAGTGCTGAGTGCCGCCCAAGGTAACACATTAAAAAACAAAACATTATGAAGCATTTGACATTGAAGGCTGAGCTCCGCACAGAGTTCGGTAAGAAGGCAGCTAAGGCTGCTCGTCGTGAGGGTTTCGTTCCATGTAACCTCTATGGCGCAGGTGAAAACGTAACATTCGTTGTAAACGAGAAGGAGCTCCGCGCTTTGATCTACACTCCAAGCTCATTCATCGTAGAGTTGGATTTCAACGGTAAGATCGAGAAGGCAGTTATGCGTGAGGCTCAGTTCCACCCAATCCGTGAGCAGATTCTCCACGTTGATTTCTACCGCGTAGTTGATGGTCAGCCAGTTGCTATCGCACTCCCTGTTCGCGTCACAGGTAACGCTGAGGGTGTTAAGATCGGTGGTAAGTTGGCTCTCTCGGCTCGTAAGTTGGTTGTTAAGGGCTTGATGGAGAACCTCCCAGACGAGTTGGTTGTTGACGTTACTCCATTGAAGGTTGGTCAGACAATCTTCGTTGGTGACCTTGCATTCGAGGGCTTGCAGTTCCTCTCACCAGCTACTCAGGCAGTTTGCGCTGTTCGTGTAACTCGTGCATCACGTGCAGGTGCTAACCAGCAGTAATAAGGAGTTATGAAATATCTTGTTGTAGGCTTGGGTAATATCGGTGCAGAGTACGCCGAAACTCGCCACAACATAGGTTTCAAGGTGTTGGATCGGCTCGCAGCCGAGGCCAACACCTCTTTTATTTCGGGTCGCTATGGTGCTGTTGCCGAATTCCGTCATCGCGGACATATCGTAACACTATTGAAACCTTCGACCTATATGAACTTGTCGGGCAAGGCAGTGCGCTATTGGCTCACAGAGTTGAAAATCGACAAGACGCAATTACTCGTTGTGGTCGATGATATTGCTCTCCCTTTTGGCGAGTTGCGTATGCGCAAAAAGGGCAGCGCAGGCGGTCATAACGGTTTGAAAAACATCACCGAGTTGCTTGGTGGCGAGGACTACGCACGTATGCGCTTTGGCATTGGCGGCGACTTCTCGCGTGGGCACCAAGTGGACTATGTCTTGGGCGAGTGGAGTGCCGAGGAGCGCGAGAAGATGGACGAGCGCTTGAAGGTATTCAGCGATGCCATTCTCTCCTACATCTCAGTAGGTCTTGAGCGTACAATGAACGCTTTCAATAAGAAATAATTAATCCTAAATTAATACTAACAACTATGAAAAAGTACATTCTTTTGCTTTTTGCTGTTGCCGTAGCAATGCCATTGTCGGCGCAGTACAAAGTAACACAAGAGCACAAAGATCGTGCAGCTGCTATTGTTAAGCAAATGACTCTTGAAGAGAAAATCGACTACATCGGCGGACACGCCTCATGGTATGTTCGTGCCATTGATCGTCTCGGTTTGCCTGCCGTACGTATGGCTGATGGTCCGCAGGGTGTGCGTAACAACACAAAGAGCACCCTCTATCCAAGCGGTGTTGCAGCTGCTGCAACTTGGGATACCGAATTGATTGAGCAGATGGGTATATCGCTCGGTAAGGACTCGCGTGCACGTGGTGTACATATCTTACTTGGCCCGGGTGCGAACATCTACCGTTCACCTCTCTGTGGTCGTAACTTCGAGTACTTCGGTGAGGATCCATTCCTCGCAGGTGAAATTGCCACCGCTTATATCAAGGGTGTACAGAGCATGGGCGTAATGGCTTGTATCAAGCACTTCGCCGGTAACAACCAGGAGTGGGCTCGTCACAGCGTATCGTCGGACATCGACGAGCGCACACTCAACGAGATTTACTTCCCTGCTTTCGAGAAGGCGGTTAAGGAGGGTAACGTTGCTACTATTATGACTTCGTACAACCTTCTCAACGGTGTTCACGCATCGGAGGACAAGTATCTCAATCAGGACGTTTTGCGTGGTCAGTGGGGCTTCGACGGCTTCGTTATGTCGGACTGGACATCGTGCTACTCGCCTGTAAACGTAGCTCGTTGGGGCGTTGACTTGGAGATGCCTTTCGCAAAGTGCTTGAAACCTGAACTTATCAAGAAGTTAGTTGAGCAGGGCGTGATTGACGAGCGCGCACTCGATCAGAAGTGCCAGAACATCATTCAGACAATCTTCGCATTCGAGTTCGACAAGCGCGAGCAACTCGACAAGAGCCTCCCTGAGAACAACCCTGAGTGCGATGCAGTGGCTCACAAGCTCTCGCAGGCTGCTATCGTAATGCTCAAAAACGAGAACAACTTCCTCCCTGTGAAAAAGGGTAAGGTTGTGGTTTGCGGCCCTAACGCGGATAAGATTGTAACAGGTGGTGGTAGCGGCTTCGTAACTCCGCTTATCTCATTCTCGGTGGCTGACGCTATGGCTACAATCGACAAGAAGGTCAAGAGCACCTTCGCATCTATGGCTGACAGTAACAAACCTCTTCCGGGCGTTGTGTATGCAGACAAGGAGATGACCAAGAAAGGTGTTGCGGCAGAGTACTACACCAATGCCGAGCTTGAAGGTAAGCCTTTCCAGAGCTTTATCACCGACAAGGTTGGTATCGACGATAACAAGTTTGGCGCACATAACGATATGGTAAACGTATCGACTCGCCACACCTTCTACTACAAACCTGAGAAGGACGAGTCTTACCACTTCTCGGTATGCACTAACGATGGTTACCGTTGCTTCATCAACGACAAGCCTGTCATGCGCAACCGTTGGCACAAGAGCAGCACGCAAGATGGCTATATGATACTCGAAATGAAGGCCGGTGAGACCTACAAGTTTGAGCTTCAACACCAGAACCTCTCGGGTTCAATCTATGCAGATATGTCATTCGAGGCGACAGTTGTAGAGGCATTGCATAATGCAGAGACTATCAAGGCTGCAGATTGCGTTGTTGTATGTCTTGGACACAGCAACCGCACCGAGAAGGAGAACTATGATCGCACATTCGAGTTGCCACGCGGTCAGGTTGAGTACTTGCGTAAGATTCTAGATATCAACAAGAACGTAGTAGTAGTACTCAATGGAGGTGGCGCTATCGAGATGGCATCGTGGATGAACGACGTGAAGGCTGTATTGATGGCGTGGTATCCTGGCCAGCAGGGCGGTCTTGCAATCTCGGAGATTATCACAGGTAAGATTTCACCTTCGGGTAAGTTGCCTATTTCTATCGAGGCTAAGATTGAGGATAACCCTTGCTCGGCAAACTATCACGAGAATGTTGACCGTGTACGTTCAAAGGAGATTAACCCACACTCGCGCGTAGAGTACCGTGAGGGTATCTTCGTAGGCTATCGTGGCTACGAGAAGAATGGTGTTAAGCCTTTGTTCCCATTCGGTTTCGGTTTGAGCTACACAACATTCGCATACTCGAACCTCGACATCAAGGCTGAGGATAAGGAGTTCGTCGTAAGCTTCGACATCAAGAACACAGGTAAGGTTGCCGCAGCGGAGGTTGCTCAGGTATATGTTGGCGATGACAAGTGTTCGCTTGTTCGTCCTGAGAAGGAGTTGAAGGGCTTCGACAAGGTATATCTCAAAGCGGGTGAAACAAAGCGCGTAAGCATTCGTCTTGACGATGAGGCATTCCGCTTCTTCGACCCAATCGAGCGTCAGTTCAAGGTTGAGGCGGGCGATTTCACCATCAAGGTAGGTTCATCATCTGCCGATATTCGCTTGACCGGCAAGCTCACAGTGAAGTAGTCACTATACTAAATATCACAAAAGTCCGATTTCCGAGAGAAGTCGGACTTTTTTTTCAAGAATTAGAGTGAAAAATTTGCGATAAACAAAAAAAGCACTACCTTTGCACTCGCAATCGCAAAAGGGAGTTTAGCTCAGCTGGTTTAGAGCATCTGCCTTACAAGCAGAGGGTCGGCGGTTCGAATCCGTCAACTCCCACAAAACCAAGACGACTTTTTCAAGTCGTCTTTTTTTGTGTCCGTTGACGAATTCGTTCAGTCGGTGGCGGTGTGGCAGAGTGGTCTGCAAGTTGTGAGATAGCCATTGTTGCTACGCAACTACGATAGCAAATTAAATATCATCATCTCAAATAAATTTGGCTGTCGCTATTTAATTTACCCTCCAAAACCTTTGGTTTTAATGTCTATCTCTCATCTTTTGCTCTGCTCAAACCTGCGGAGACCGTTCGA
>JAZRGH010000034.1:0-18917 GCA_045644085.1 Alistipes sp.
CCTACGATAGCCACAGCAACGCCTTCACGAATAGCATTTCCGACCTTGAACGACTCCATAAGTCGTACCACAGCATCGTCCGTTTTGGATAGCATCGAGCGCAGTTTTGCGCGGTCAGCAAACTCGACATCCTCCTCCGAAAAGTCGAGTTCGAGTTCGAGCAGAGAGGTTATATTGAGCAACTCCTCGCGCAACTCGTCGAGCAAGGCCGAGTAGCCACCTCGCATCTGCGTAGCCGCCACAGCGTGTGCCGCGCGTGACTCGGCAGCAATCAAATCGGCCACCGCCTCCGCTTGTGAAAGGTCGATGCGTCCTGCCGCCAAGGCTCGTTGAGAGAACTCTCCCGCCGAGGCCATCTGCGCACCCTGCTCGCACAAAAGGCGTATCACCTCCTGCGCTATATATCGAGAGCCATGAATCGAAATCTCAACCGACTCCTCGCCCGTATAGGAGCGTGGCGCACGAAAAACAGCCACCACAACATCGTCTACAATACGCTCTCCATCACAGATAGTGCCATAATGTATCGTGTGCGACTTCGCCTCCGAGAGGGGTTTACGTCCCTTAAAAATGCGGTCACACAATGCTATCGACCCTTCACCGCTTGTGCGAATTACCGCGATAGCCCCTCCCAGTGCAGTTGCCGGAGCAACGATAATTGGATTAGTCATTAACCAAATTAAAAATTCAGAATTAGAAATTAGTTATGAATCAATCAAAAATCAGAGATGGTTGAGGAAATTTTGTGCAAAATTAGGTAGCGAGCCCGCAGCATAGTAGACCTATGTGAGGAGCTCGCTATCCGACGGTTTGTGCAAAATTCACCAACCAGAATGATTTTTAGAATTCCATTTTCGAATGACGGAGATATGTGTTATAGCGCCACTTTGCGTTCTCCTCTGCTGCCTGGTAGAGCTCCTCAGCCTCCTGTGGGAAGGTCTTCTGCAACGAGGTGTAGCGTACCTCCTTCAAGAGGAAGTCACGGAACTTGCTCCAATCCGGCTCCTTCGAGTCGAGAACAAACGGATTCTTGCCCTCCTCCTCGAGAAGTGGATTATAGTGCCAGAGGTGCCAGTAACCGCACTCAACAGCCTGCTTGCCGATAGTCTGTGTGCGAGTCATACCACCCTTGATACCGTGGTTGATACAAGGTGCGTATGCGATGATGAGCGATGGTCCAGGGTACGCCTCAGCCTCCTTCAATACGTTGAAGAGTTGTGTCTGCGAAGCACCAATCGACACCTGAGCAACATATACATAGCCGTAGGTCATTGCGATTGCGCCCAAGTCCTTCTTGCGGATACGCTTACCCATCGAAGCGAACTTCGCAACAGCACCCACAGGGGTAGACTTCGACGACTGACCGCCGGTATTCGAGTAAACCTCGGTATCAACAACGAGGATATTCACATCCTCGCACGAAGCCAAGACGTGGTCAACACCACCGAAGCCGATATCGTAACCCCAGCCGTCACCACCGATAATCCACTGCGACTTCTTCACGAGGAAATCCTTGTGTTCGAGAATAGCCCTGCACTTATCGCAACCGCAAGCCTCGCACAACTCGATAACACGTGGCGCAACCTCTGCCGACTTAGCCGCGAGGTGGCGAACCTCTAACCACTCGTTCAAAGTAGCCTTCAACTCGTCCGAGCACTTCTCGCATGAGAGAGCCTCCTTAACGATCGAAGCCAAGTTCTCGCGAATCTTCTCGTTACCGATATGCATACCCAAACCGAACTCGGCGTTATCCTCGAACAATGAGTTAGCCCAAGCCGGACCTTGTCCCTTATCGTTAGTACAATATGGAGTCGATGGAGCCGATGCCGAATAGATTGATGTACAACCCGTAGCATTTGCCACCATCATACGCTCACCGAAGAGTTGTGTGATAGTCTTGATATATGGGGTCTCGCCACAACCAGCACAAGCGCCCGAGAACTCGAACAATGGCTGTACGAACTGGCTATTCTTAACTGTCTTTTCGCGATCAAGATTCTTGTAGCCAACAGTGTGGTGCATATAGTTCCACTTCTCGATCTCGCCCATCTGCGATGCGAGTGGCTGCATAATGAGAGCCTTACCCTTAGGTGCAGGGCAGACATCAACGCAGTTACCACAACCGGTACAATCGAGTGGCGATACCTGAATACGGAACTTGTACTCCTTGGTATTTCCGATACCCTGCTTGAACTCTGTTCCCTCAGGTGCGGCAGCTGCTTGTTCCTCTGTTGCAAGGAACGGACGAATTGCTGCGTGAGGGCAGACGTAAGCACACTGGTTACATTGGATACAGGTATCAAGATTCCACTGCGGAACATTCACTGCGATACCGCGCTTCTCCCAAGCAGCAGTACCGTTGTCCCAAGTACCGTCTTCACGACCAACGAATGCCGAAACAGGGAGATCATCGCCCTTCAATGCGTTGATTGGATCAACCACATTGCGAACAAACTCCGGACGCGACATGTCAACCGATACATGTGCCTCCTCAACAACGAGGTCAGCCCACGCTGCCGGAATCTCCACCTTCTCTACGGCGGTAGCACCCGCATCGACAGCGGCGTAGTTCATATTTACGATATCCTCGCCCTTCTTGCCGTAAGACTTATAGATAGCCTTCTTCATCTCCTCAACAGCCTTCTCGAATGGAATAACATTCGCAATCTTGAAGAATGCCGACTGCATAATGGTATTGGTGCGGTTGCCCAAGCCCAACTCTGCTGCAATCTTTGTTGCATTGATGATGTAGAAGTTGATATTGTGCTTTGCAAGGTAAACCTTCATATGGGTAGGCAACGATGCGCAAGTAGCCTCAGCGTCGAGTACCGAGTTCAACAAGAACGAACCACCGTGCTTCAAGCCCTTCAAAACGTCGTACTTATCCACATACGAAGGTACATGGCAAGCGATGAAGTCAGGAGTTGTTACCAAGTATGGCGAAGTGATTGGCTTATCACCAAAACGGAGGTGCGACGAGGTATAACCACCCGACTTCTTCGAGTCATACGAGAAGTAAGCCTGGCAATACTTGTCAGTCGAGCCACCGATAATCTTAATCGAGTTCTTATTTGCACCAACTGTTCCGTCAGCACCCAAACCGAAGAACAAAGCCTCGAAAGTACCCTCCTTAGCCATCGAAATCTCCTCGCCAACAGGCAACGAGAGATTTGTTACATCATCTACGATACCAACGGTGAAGTGGTTTTTCGGAGTTGATAGTGCCATATTAGCAAACACTGCCAACATCTGTGCCGGGGTAGTATCCTTCGACGAAAGGCCATAGCGACCACCGATAATTGCCGGCTGCAACTCGTGTCCATAGAATGCATCTACGATATCGAGGTACAAAGGCTCGCCATTTGCTCCCGGCTCCTTGGTACGATCGAGCACGCAAAGAGTCTTAACCGACTTTGGCAATACATTGAAGAGGTATTTTGCCGAGAATGGACGGTAGAGGTGAACGGTTACAACGCCCACCTTCTCGCCACGCTCGTTCAAGAAATCTACGCACTCACGCAAGGTCTCTGTTACCGAGCCCATAGCAACAACTACGCGGTCAGCATCCTCTGCACCGTAGTAAACGAATGGTTTGTACTCACGACCTGTAATCTTCGATATCTCGGCCATGGTCTCAGCAACCATATCAGGCACTGCATCGTAGAACTTGTTTGCAGCCTCACGAGTCTGGAAGTAGATATCAGGGTTCTGTGCAGTACCACGAGTTACAGGCTTCTCCGGATTGAGAGCGCGAGCGCGGAACTCCTTCAACGCCTCACGGTCGAACAATGCTGTAAGCGAAGCCTCGTCCATCAACTCCACCTTCTGAATCTCGTGCGAAGTACGGAAGCCATCGAAGAAGTGAAGGAATGGAACGCGCGACTTCAAAGCTACAATGTGTGCCACACCCGCCAAGTCCATAACCTCTTGAACAGACGAAGTAGCCAATTGTGCGAAACCTGTCTGACGAGCAGCCATAACGTCCTGATGGTCACCAAAGATTGAGAGCGACTGCGCCGCCAATGCACGAGCCGAAACGTGGAATACACCCGGAAGCAACTCACCCGAAATCTTGTACATATTCGGGATCATCAACAAGAGACCCTGCGAAGCTGTAAAGGTCGATGTCAAAGCACCACCCTGCAACGAGCCGTGTACTGCACCTGCCGCACCGGCCTCCGACTGCATCTCGACAACCTTAACGATCTCACCGAAGATATTCTTACGACCCTGCGCTGCCCACCCATCGACATACTCTGCCATGGTTGACGACGGCGTAATAGGATAGATGGCAGCAACCTCCGAGAACATATATGCAATATGCGCTGCGGCGTAGTTACCATCACAAGTGATAAATTTCTTTTCTGCCATAGTTTTATAGTTTTATTGTTGTTGTTTTTGTTTGTCTCTTGTTTAGCCGTTAGCCATTAGCTTTTTGTTTTCACAATGCCAAAATCGTCAATGACGAGATTATTTTTGTGCGTTACGCAGTGGCGGAAAGCGCAGCATAGAAAGCCTATGTGAGCATTTACGACGCAAGTAAGGTGCAAAAAGAACTCATCAGAACGATTTTAACCTGCAAATACCTCGCAAAACGAGGATATTTTAGGCGAAACCACATTTCACCCATACAAATTTACGAATAGTAAATGAACTACGCAAGTATTTTAATTGTTAGTTTACTAACAAAGCGAAATTCGATATTAACCATTGGCCATTAGCTAAAAAGAAATGCAGAACGCAATTAAATTTTGCATTCTGCATTTTTAATTTTGAACTCCTCTAGTCTACTTCTTGCACGCTTTCCAAGCGATTTTGCGGGCACGCTTGGCAAGGGCCGGAGTATTCTCGACTGTTATCACATCAGTTGTACCGCGATCACCTGTAAGCTGCACGTCTTTCGAGTACTTAGGATAAAACTTGACGTCCTCCTGCTTGATATCGAGCAAAGTGTAGGCATAGGCAAGACTCGCAATATACATCGCCATACCCTCCGAGAGGTGGGTATTGTTCTGCGAACGCTGCAACTTATAGCCCGACTTGGAGAGGTGCTTGTGCTGGCGACCGAGATAGATTGCCTGACCGACATTTACATAGAACTCGCAGTTCTTGCCCATCGAGGCACCCACCCCGTAAATCTCCTTTTGGATTATTTGGTGTACTCTCTCGTAGAGCGCATCCCACTCCGACTGCGATGCCGGTTTCACGCCGTTATTATAGAGCTGATAGATGCCCTTGCGGTAGTCGGTGTTGCCCTTTGGATAGGAGAATGGTACCATCAAGCCACATCGTACTTTGGCCGCCACCTCGGGCTTCATCATCTTCTTGATGCGCTCGGCGAGCAGATTGAGGTCGAATATGCCGCCCTGCGCGCCTACATAGCGACGCATAGTGCTCTCTGGTTGGAGAACCATGATATCCCATGGTTTATCCACCACTACGCTTTCGAGTGTAACACCAATACCCGCAAGACCATTTTTGTAGCCTTTCGATGGGGTTTTCTTCGGATTTTCGCTACAATCGTAGAGCCAATACTGATAGGTATTATGTACCACCTGGTTGATATTGCGATGTTTGTATGTAAACGAGTGGTCGTCGATGCCATTATACTGCTGTTCGAGCGTTGAGCCACCCAAGTAGGCGTGTCCTACAACAACGTGGCGACCAGCACTCTTGGCAATAGCACTCAGCCAACGCATCGAGTCGCGAGTCCAGCTATTACCAACACCAAGGATATAGAGCGTATCGGTTTTTGCCACTGGCTCGGCAGCCTTCATCTCCGCTACACCCATCACTACGCAAACAATAAGTAATAAAAATCTCTTCATAGGTTAAACTTTTGTTAGACAAAGATAGTAAAAGTTTTCTAATTTCGACTCTCTGTTTTCCGTTTTAATTTGTATCTTTGCCCAAAATAGAACAACCAGATGGAACAAGTTCGCGCAAAAAAGGCACTCGGTCAGCACTTTTTGACCGATTTAAACATAGCACAGAAGATTTGCAATTCGCTCTCGGGCGGAACTGCCGAAAACCCCGACCAGGTATTGGAGGTGGGTTGCGGTATGGGAGTACTCACGCAGTATCTCCTGCGTCGTGACGACATCGTAACCTATGGCGTAGATATCGACACCGAAAGTATAGCCTATCTTCACGCTCACTACCCCGATTTTACACCTCATTTGCGCGAGGGCGACTTCCTCAAAATGGATCTCGCAGAGTATTTCCCAAATGGCGTAAAGGTTATCGGAAACTTCCCGTATAACATCTCATCGCAGATATTTTTCAAGATTATAGAGCACCGCAACCTTATCCCCGAGAGCGTGGGAATGATTCAGAAGGAGGTTGCCGAGCGCATCGCCGAAAAGGAGGGCTCAAAGACCTACGGTATATTGAGCGTGCTATTGCAGGCGTGGTACGACATCGACTATCTCTTCACCGTTTCGGAGAAGGTATTCAACCCGCCACCAAAGGTTAAGAGTGCGGTTATTCGTCTCCGTCGAAACAACACCGAGAAACTCGATTGCGATGAGCAACTCTTCGTTAAGGTTGTGAAGGCATCTTTTGGACAGCGTCGCAAGATGTTGCGCAACTCGTTGCGTTCTGCATTTGGAGATTTCCATGGTGCCGAACACCCATTCTTCACAAAGCGTGCCGAGCAGTTGTCGGTTGCCGACTTCGTGGAGCTCACAAAATGGGTATCAGAAAATAGATAAACAATGTCATCAACGCCAAAATACGATCTACTTGTTGTCGGTGCGGGACTTTTTGGTGCCGTAGCGGCATATCGCGCCCATAAGGCAGGTAAGCGTGTTTTGGTAATCGACAAGCGCAACCATATCGGCGGAAACTGCTACTGCGAGGAGCACGAGGGCATTTTCGTTCACAAGTACGGAGCGCACATCTTCCACACCTCGAACAAGGAGGTTTGGGAGTTCGTAAATCAATTTGTGGAATTCAAGTCATTCGTTCACTCGCCACTCGCCAACTACAAGGGAGAGATATACCCTCTGCCGTTCAACCTCAACACCTTCGAGAAGTTGTGGGGCGTAGCGACAGCCGAGGAGGCGAAAGCGAAGGTTGAGGAACAGAAATTACAGCTCAATCACGAGCCGCAAAATCTCGAAGAGCAGGCACTATCGCTCGTTGGTCGCGACGTCTATGAAAAACTCATTAAAGGCTACACTGAGAAGCAGTGGGGACGCGATTGCAAAGATCTTCCTGCGTGGATTATTCGCCGTCTGCCGCTTCGCTTCGAGCGCAATAACAACTACTTTAACGACACCTATCAAGGCATCCCTGTCGGAGGTTACAACCCACTAATTGAGGGATTGTTAGATGGTGTTGATGTACGACTAAATTGCGACTATTTCTCGGCCCGCGAGGAGTTCGACGCTATGGCCGAGAACGTTCTCTATACGGGCGAGTTGGATCGCTTCTACAACTATCAGTTTGGTGCGTTAGAGTACCGCTCGCTCCGCTTCGAGGAGGAGCAACTCTCTCAAATAGATTATCAGGGTGCTGCGGTGGTAAATTACACCGACCTCGAAACCCCTTTTACACGCATTATCGAGCACAAGCACTTCGAGGATAGGGACGCTACACATACTATTATTACGCGCGAGTACCCGATGGAGTGGCGTGAGGGTGCCGAGCCGTACTACCCTATAAATGACGAGCGCAACACCTCGCTCTATGCCAAGTATCGCGCTCTTGCCGATTCGGAATCGAAATATATCTTTGGTGGTCGCCTTGCTGAGTACCGCTACTACGATATGCACCAGGTGATTGAAAAAGCTTTGAAGCTTTTTTAATTCAAAATGCAGAATTCGATTTTTCTGCCCACCCTACAAAGATCGTAAATGGTGGTGGAAATTTTGTACTAAACAAGAAAGCGAATCCGCAGCATAGTTAGACCTATGTGAGGAATTCGCTTATCGCAGAGCAGTGCAAAATTTACCCGCCAGAACGATTTTAAATCTGCTTTCTCAAGCGAGCGACAGGTATATCCAGCATTTCTCGATATTTGGCAACCGTACGACGGGCGATGCAGTAACCCTTCTCGTTGAGGATATTCATCAGCTGCTCGTCGGTAAGTGGCTTGCGTTTATTTTCGGCAGAGATAGCCTCTTGCAGGATATTTTTCACCTCATAACTCGACACCTCCTCGCCACTCTGCGTCTGCATGGCTTCGGAGAAGAGCGATTTCAGCAAAATTATGCCAAATTGCGTCTGGACATATTTACTGTTTACCACGCGCGAGATGGTAGAAACATCGAGGCCCGTGCGGTCTGCAATATCTTTGAGAATCATCGGGCGAAGTTTACTCCTATCGCCATCGCGGAAGTATTCGCGCTGATAGTCAAGAATAGTCTGCATTGTGCGCATAAGGGTATCGTGGCGTTGTTTGATGGCCGACATAAACCACTTTGCCGAGTCGATCTTATTCTTTATAAATTGTATAGCCTCCTTGTCGCTTTCGCTCTTTTCACCCTTTGCCGTCGCCATATCGCGAATCATATCAACATAGTGGCGATTGATGCGCAAATCCGGAATATTGTACGAATTGAGCGAGAGGTCGAACTGCCCATCGTGATATTCGAGCAGAAAATCGGGGATAATATAAGGGGCCGACTCGGAACCACCATCAGAGAAGAGATTGCCCGGTTTTGGCGAGAGATGTTGTATCTCCAGCACTGCACTGCGAAACTCCTCCTCCGACACTGCAAGGCGCGACATCAGTCGCTCATAGTGTTTCTTCACAAACTCCTCGAAATAGTTTTCGAGAATCTTATGCGCCAATTTGCGCTCCGAAGTATCGAGTGGTTGCGACTCAATCTGCAACAGCAACGACTCCTGCAAATCTCGTGCGCCCACGCCAACGGGTTCCAGGTGCTGAATAACCGACAGCAGACGCTCCAACTCCTCGCTTGTAGTTTCTATGCCGAGAGAGAAAGCGATATCGTCAGCCAACGATTCGAGGTTGCGGCGCAGATAGCCGTCCTCGTCAATACTGCCGACAAGGAATACCGCAAGTTGCATTTCGTATTCGGAGAGGTTTTTGTAGCCCAATTGCTCGATAAGAGACTCCTGCAACGAGCGACCACCCGAAATCTGAATATTGCGAGGTTGGTCATCTTTGGAGTAGTGGTTCAAACGACTCTTATATGCAGGCGTGTCATCTTCGCGCAGATACTCCTCCACCGAAATCTGCTGAGGCTCCTCGTCACTCTCGGCAGAGCGTTCCTCTTCGAGAACGACATTCTCCTCAATCTCCTCCTTTATGCGCTGTTCGAGCATAACGGTAGGCAGTTCCAGAAGTTTAATCATCTGAATCTGCTGTGGTGAGAGTTTCTGCTGCTGCAAGAGCAGTTGTGCATTTCCTAATTTCATAGCGGTCAAAAAGTTCTACTGCAACCTTTTATCGCTTCTTCATTTTATAAATTTAAGGGCTAGTAACGGCCAGTAACGGCTATTAAGGAGTTATATAAACGACAAGCGTTCAACCTTACTAGCCCTTACTGGCCTTTACTTGCCCTTACTAGCCTTTATTGCCCCAAAAATGCAGAATTAAAATTCCGCATTTTTCGGTGTTCTTGGGAACGGAATCACATCGCGAATATTGCTCATACCTGTTACGAAGAGCAACAAACGCTCGAAACCGAGTCCGAAGCCCGAGTGAGGTGCTGAACCCCAAGGACGAGTGTCGAGGTCCCACCACATATCCTTCTGAGGAATACCGAGCTCATTGATACGTGCAGAGAGCTTGCCATAGTCTGCCTCACGCTCCGAACCGCCTATAATCTCGCCGATTTTTGGGAAAAGAACGTCCATAGCGCGAACTGTCTTGCCGTCCTCGTTCTGCTTCATATAGAATGCCTTGATATCCTTTGGATAGTTGATGAGAATTACCGGTTTCTTGAAGTGCTCCTCTACGAGGTAACGCTCGTGCTCCGACTGCAAGTCGCAACCCCACTCGCAAGGGAACTCGAACTTCTTGCCCGAAGCCTTCAAAATCTCAATACCCTCGGTATAGTCGAGGCGTACGAAGTCATTTGCGAGAACGAAGTTGAGACGATCAAGCAACTCGTTATCCCACATCTTGTTCATGAATTCAAGATCCTCCTTGCAGTTCTCCAACGCATAACGAATAAGGTACTTCAAGAAGTCCTCAGCCATATTCATATTGTCTTGGAGGTCGTAGAATGCAACCTCAGGCTCAATCATCCAGAACTCAGCCAAGTGGCGTGGAGTATTCGAGTTCTCGGCACGGAAAGTAGGACCGAAAGTATAAATCTGGCCCATAGACAACGCTCCGAGCTCACCCTCCAACTGTCCCGATACGGTAAGGCTACATGGCTTGCCGAAGAAGTCCTGTGCAAAGTCGATTGCGCCCTCCTCAGTGCGTGGAAGGTTATTCAAGTCCATAGTTGTAACCTGGAACATCTCGCCTGCACCCTCGCAGTCCGACGCAGTGATAAGCGGAGTGTGCAAGTAGTAAAATCCCTTATCGTTGAAATACTTGTGGATAGCGAATGCCATAGCGTGGCGAATACGCAAGATTGCTCCGAAGGTGTTGGTACGAGGACGGAGGTATGCGATATCGCGAAGGAACTCCAACGAGTGTCCCTTCTTCTGCAACGGATATGTAGCAGGATCGGCAGTGCCATAAACCTCAATAGCCTCGGCCTGAACCTCAACGCCCTGACCTGCGCCGAGTGACTCAACAAGAGTACCCTCAACAGCCACACACGCACCTGTGGTGATAGGCTTCAATTCCTCTTCCGAGATCTTCGAGAGGTCGGCAACAATCTGGATATTGGCAACGCACGAGCCATCGTTCAATGCCAAGAATGCAACATTCTTGTTTCCTCGCTTTGTACGCACCCAACCCTTAACGGTAACCTTTGTACCGTAGTCAGTCGATTTAAGTAATTGTGCAATTCTCATAACCTGTATCTGTTTTTTGTTTATTTTCTCGCTTCTAACTTGCAAAGTTAGCTATTTTTTTCGGATAATGCTATTTCATAGCAAATATTTTTGTACCTTTGTACTATGACAGAAGAAATTTACAACAAAATAATCGACCTTATCAAGCGCGAAGTTGTGCTTTCGATAGGTTGTACCGAGCCTATGGCGGTATCGCTCTGCGTAGCCAAGGCTTGCGAGACTCTCGGTGCAAAACCCGAGAAAATCGAGGTGGCACTCAGTGCCAATATCTTCAAAAATGCTATGGGCGTGGGTATTCCGAACAGCGGAATGACCGGTCTTCCGATAGCTATTGCCCTCGGCGTTGTTGCGGGCAAGTCGAAGTATGGTTTGGAGGTGTTGCGCGATGTCGATGCTGCGGCTGTCGAGCAGGCAAAAGCACTCTTGGAGAGCAATGCTCCTGCTATCAGCGTTGCTGACGAGAGTCTTGGAATACTCTACATTAAGGCTGTCGTATCGGCTGGCGAGGAGAGAGCAGAGGTCGTAATTTCAGGCTCACATACCAACTTCTCGTCGATAACGCGAAATGGCGAAGAGGTGGCAGCAAACGTGACTGTCGGAGGTGCTATTGCCGAGGTCGAGGATATTGAGCTTACCCTCCGCAAAGTTTACGATTTTGCCGAGGAGGTAGAGCTCGAAAAGATTGAGTTTATAGGCGAAACCGCACAGCGCAATGTGGCTGCTGCAGAGTTGTCGTTTACAGGTAATTATGGTCACGGATTGGGCACAATGCTCCACAGCGGCATAGCAAAAAGCATCTTTGGAGATACGCTCTTTACAAATATTTTGGCGCACACAAGTGGCGCTTGCGATGCGCGCATGAGTGGTGCTATGGTACCCGTAATGAGTAATTCGGGTAGTGGCAACCAAGGCATTTCGGCAACCGTTCCTGTGGCAATTTTCGCTCTCGCAAACGATGTTCCGCGCGAGAAGATGTTGCGTGCGTTGGTATTGAGCCACCTGACCGTTATCTACATCAAGCAGAGCCTTGGTCGTTTGTCGGCTTTGTGCGGTTGCGTGGTTGCGGCAACGGGCTCGGCATGCGGTATTACCCGTTTGATGGGTGGTGGCTACGAGGAGGTTTCGGGAGCAGTGAAGAATATGGTTGCCAACCTTACAGGTATGATTTGCGACGGAGCGAAACCATCTTGCTCGTTGAAGGTTACAAGTGGTGTAGCCACAGCCGTACTCTCGGCAACGCTTGCGATGAACAATCGTGTAACTACCTCATTGGAGGGTATCATCGAGGATAATGTCGATAACTGCATACGCAACCTCACCGAGATAGGTCGCGAGGGTATGAGCAAGACAGATAATCTGATTTTGAAGATAATGACCTCGAAGGAGTAGAAAAGAGAGGCATAACAACAAAGATGGGTATCGGATCGATACCCATCTTCTATTTTGTATTATTACTCTACTTCTCGAAGATATTGAATTTGCGGAGTCGCGGGTTGCGACGACCAAGGAGCAGTCCCTCGATCAAAAGGAAACCGAGTACCACCCACAATATCCAATAGAACTGCTCGTTATACTCGTCGAAGCAGAGAGTCGAAAGTTCTGTCTTCTCCATCTTTTCAATCTCATCTACTATCTCCGATAAGCCGAACTCGGCATTCGAAGCTCGAATATACCCGCCATTACCCTTCTCGGCAATCTGTTGTAGCAATTCCTCATTAAGACGCGACACAACCATTTCACCCTTCTCGTCTTTGATAAACTCACCGCCAATCTGAATTGGTGCACCCTTTGGCGAGCCGATACCTATCGCGAAGATACGGATACCTCTTTCTGCGGCGCGCTCGGCAGCCTGTAAAGCATCGGCATCATGAGCCTCACCATCAGTAATGAGTATCATCACACGACTTGCCCCCTCTCTCTGCGAGAATGACAACGATGCGAGGTCTATCGCGTCCGATACATCTGTTCCTTGCACCTCGACCAACTCAGGCGATAGGCGCTTTGCAAAACTGCGTGCCATACGATAGTCGGTAGTGATTGGCAACTGCACCTTCGCCTCACCCGCAAAGACAACTACGCCAACCCTGTCTTGCTGCATCTGCGAGAAGAGTTTATCTATGGCATAGCGAGTTCTATCGAGGCGATTTGGCGTAAAATCTTCCGCCAACATCGAGTTCGACACATCGACGACAAACATCATCTCCACTCCTTCGCTCTTCTCCTCGCGGAGTTTTGCTCCAAACTGAGGTCGTGCCGCAGCAAAGACCAAAGCCGTATAGGCAAGGACAAAAATTATAAATTTGGCCTGTATGCGCCACGACGATACATCACGCAGGAGTAACTTCACCGTAGCAACATTACCGAAACGACGCAGATTGCGCTTGCGCAGACGGAGGAGTATCGCAAAGGCGATAATCATCACAGGTACTGCTACAAGCAACCACAAAAGATGAGGATTTGCAAATCTGAACATTACGGTATGCGTTTTAATACAATATATTTAACTACAAACTCTGTCAAAAGCAGAGCCAATGCTATCAGCACGTAGAGCAAATACTCCTCGTAAACATGGGTAACATCGTACTTTTCGACCTTCGATTTCTCCATCGAGTCTATCTGCTTGTAGATGCGCTCCAACGAAGTCTTATCAGTTGCTCGGAAGTACTCGCCACCCGTTTTTTCGGCAATCTCGGCAAGCATCTTCTCATCAATTTCGACCTTCATATCGACAGTATAGACCTCACGACCTCGCTCGTCAAATACAGGATATGGAGCTGTTCCGTTACGACCAACACCGATAGTATAGACCTTTATGCCCTGCTCGCTTGCTATATCGGCAGCCGTAAGCGGAGCTATCTGGCCTCGATTATTTACACCATCGGTCAGCAAAATTATAATCTTCGACTTCGAGTCACTCTCGCGCAATCGATTAACCGCTGTTGCCAGGCCGTTACCTATTGCTGTACCATCTTCAACAACACCGCTACGAAGTCGGCCCAAAAGTGTCTGTAAGGACGACTGGTCGGTGGTGAGTGGCGACTGCGTAAATGCCTCGCCCGCAAAGACAACCAGACCTATTCTATCTCCCTGACGGTTTGCGACAAACTGCGATGCTACCTCTTTTGCCGAGGTCAAACGATCAGGTTGGAAATCTCGCGCAAGCATAGAACCCGAGATATCGACTGCCAGAACGATATCGATACCTTCGGTTGATGTTTTTGTTTCATGTTCTACCGATTGAGGTCGAGCCGAGGCAAGGATAATCAGCACCAAAGCAATGGTACGCAATGCCGCAGGCAGATGGCGCAGATAGTAGCGCAGGGTGCGTGGTGCCGAGCGCAACGAGTCGGCAGAGGAGATGACAATCGAGGCACCGCCCTGCTTTGAGCGCCACACATAGTAGGCTACCCATAACGGCACTACCACCAAAAGCCATAATATTTTAGGATTTGCAAACTCCATACTTTACCAATTCTTACCACCTCTTATCAGCACGGCAGCCTTCTCCTTCAACTTGTCCTGCGTTTTATCCTCTTCGGCCTGAATAGCCTGCAAGAGAGCCTCCTGCTGTTCCGGAGTCATCGCACCTTGCGGGCGTTGTCCACCCTCCTGCTCCTCCTTGCCATCTTGATTTTGAGGCTGTTGTTGATTTTGCTGTTCTTGCTGATTTTGCTGATTTTGGTTATCCTTATTATCTTGACTATCCTGATTTTGGTCTTGATTCTGCTGATCCTGATTCTGCTGTTGCTGTTCTTCTTCCTGAATCAATCGTTTGGTAATGGCATAGTTAAACTTCGCATCCTCATCTGTCGGATTGCAACGCATGGCGTGACGATACGATGATAACGCCTCCTTATATTTCTGCTGCGCAAATTGTGTATTGCCGAGATTATACGCCACCTCACCACGCTCCAACTCGGTGCGAGTAGAGTCGTTTGCTATCGAAAGCAGAGTCTTCTCGGCCTTATCGTATCGTTCGGTACGATAGAGTGCCGAGGCAAGGTCATACTTCGCCTCGAATGATGTAGAGTCGTGTTGCAATGCTCGCTGATAGCTATCCACGCTCTTCTCAAACTGTTCGCGTTTAAATTGGCGGTTACCCTGACGAACCAGACCTCGTTCCTTCATCTGCTGTGCCGACACCTCACCACAAACGAGCAACAATACAACAATCGCTACATATCTTATCGCTCTCATTGTTTATCCTCCTTCTCGTTTTTGGTTGGTTCATCTTCTGCCTCCTCAACCACCTCGACAGGCTTGGTCTCCTCGACAAAATGGTACGCCTTATAATAGACGAGCTCGTTCTCCTCTGCCTCAGGCGTTGCCTTGGCAAACTTCACTAAATCGGCATCGCGCAATACCGCCAGCAAATCCATCTTCTGCTTTTGCTCGATTTCGACACCTCGCAAAGCATCGGCAATCTCGTCGGTGGTCATCTCCATCGCTCCGACCTCGAAACGACCAGCAAGATAGGTTCGTAAGATATCGCTCAATCTCGAATAGTACATCTTATGCTTGTCGTTCTGCCACAACTTCTCGTTGTGTAACTTTTCGAGGGCCTCAATAGCCACAATATGCGCTGGTACTGGTGGTGCTGGCTTGAAGAGATCGGAAATTCGCTTTCCTCGCTTATGAAGATATCTCACTATCAAGAATATCAAACCGACAATAAGCAATGCCCCCGCAAATGAGATTCCGAGATATCCGCCAAACTCTGCAAAGCGCAATTTAAGAGTCTTTTGCGGTTTTAAATCGCGCACCGTAGTCATTGTCGAGTCGATCTGGAAGGTCTTTACAAAGAGTTCCTCCTCGCGCTCGGCAAAGAGTGTATCAACAAGGTTCTTATCGAGATAGAGCACCTGAACTCTACCCATACGATAAATGCCTTCATCGTAAACCGCCATTTCGTAGCGTTTGCGCAGACGCACTCGGCGGCCCTCCTGGGAGAGTGTATCCGGCACAAAGTCGTGGATAATCTCAATGCTAGGCTCCGACGGCTTCGCGCCATCAGTCTGCGTGAAATCGAAGGTCGGAAAGACAACATGTTGCATCACATCTTTCTCCACCTCAACCGTAAGGGTTACTCTGTCGCCAATCATTACTGTATCGGCAGAGAGGTACGAAGTGATGGTTGGTGCCACCTGCTGTGCCACCGCTACCTGCATCACCAAAAGAGCCGATACATATATTATTATATAGCGCAAAAATTTCATCGTTGCTTAAACAATTTTATCAACTCCGCAACATAGTCCGAGTCGGTTGATATATCGGCTATATCGATGCGGTTGTGCAACAAAAGTTCGCGAGTCTTCTTCTCTCGCTCGGCCCACGCCTTGGCGTAGTGGTCACGCACAGCCTTCGATGCGGTATCCACCCATACCTTGCGCGCAGTTTCTGCATCCTGCAACTCCACAATACCTACATCGGGCATCTCCCTCTCACGAGGATCTGACACCTTCAAGGCGATAATATCGTGGCGCGATGTGGCAATTTTGAGAGCATCGTTCAGAGCCTCGTCATCTCGCTTCGAATTGAGAAAATCCGACAACAAAAAGGCTGTACAACGCTTCTTATTTACACCTGTCAGGTAACGCACCGCCTCCGAGATGGCTGTTCCGTTAGACTCAGGCACAAAACCGACCAACTCACGAATGATAGCAAGAATATGGCTACGACCCTTCTTAGGCGGAATAAACTTTTCGACCTTGTCCGAGAAGAAAATGCAACCCACCTTATCACCCGTCTGCGAGGCCGAGAAGGCAAGAACTGCGGCCAACTCGGTGATGATATTCTTCTTCAATAAATCGGTTGTTCCGAACATTCGCGAGCCACTGACATCGACCATCAACATCATGGTCAGTTCGCGCTCCTCTTCATAGACTTTTATATGTGGTTTGCGAGAGCGAGCCGTAACATTCCAATCGATATCGCGTACATCGTCGCCTATGCGATATTCTCGCACCTCGGCAAACGACATACCGCGTCCCTTGAATGCCGTATGGTACTTTCCTGCGAAAATCTCATTCGACAAACCTCGAGTCTTAATCTCGATTTTGCGGACTCGCTTCAAGATATCGTTTTCGGTCTGCTCCACCCTATGCCACCATTAAGGTACAATTACATTATTTAGTATCTCAGTAATGATATCCTCCGAGGTGATATTCTCTGCCTCGGCCTCGTAAGTCAAGCCGATACGATGACGCAAGACATCGTGACATACGGCACGAACATCCTCCGGAATAACATATCCGCGACGACGAATAAAGGCGTATGCTCGCGCAGCCTTAGCCAACGAGATACTTGCACGTGGCGAACCACCATAAGCAATCAGCGACTGCAACTTTTCGAGATTGTAAGATGCCGGCTCACGTGTCGCAAAGATGATATCGACGATATACTTCTCGATCTTCTCGTCCATATATACATCCTCGACCACCTTACGTGCCTTGACAATATCCTCCGGTGTGATAACCTTATTTGGTTCAGGCATACCTGCACCCGAGAGGTTCATACGCACGATATCGCGCTCCTCCTCACGCTTTGGATACGAAATCTTTGCCTTCAACATAAAACGGTCCACCTGCGCCTCAGGAAGCGGGTATGTACCCTCCTGCTCCAATGGGTTTTGGGTTGCAAGCACGAGGAATGGCTCAGGCAACTTGTAGGTATTATCGCCAATGGTTACCTGACGCTCCTGCATCGCCTCCAAGAGAGCCGACTGCACCTTTGCAGGGGAACGGTTAATCTCATCTGCCAACACAAAGTTAGCAAATACGGGGCCCTTCTTTACGGTAAAATCCTCTGCCTTTTGCGAATATATCAATGTACCCACAATGTCGGCAGGGAGCAAATCCGGCGTAAATTGAATACGCGAAAAATCTGCATCGACAGCCTTTGCCAAGGTAGTAATAGCCAATGTCTTTGCCAAACCGGGCACTCCCTCCAACAAGATATGACCGTTTGACAAAAGACCGATCAAAAGCGTATCAACAAGATGTTGTTGACCAACAATCACCTTGCCCATCTCGGTACGCAGAGTATCCACAAAGAGGCTCTCGCGCTCAATGCGCTCATTCAACTCTTTGATATTGATAATATCTCCCATATATCTTAGTTATTGATTTTACTACTATAATTAACGCAATGTTTTCTCTTTTATTGCGCCTGTTCCTCCTGCTCCTTACGCAAACGAAGGAAGCAGTGACGGCATACAGGCTCGTAGGTATCCTTCTCGCCCAACATCACGAGCTTCTCGCTCTTTGCCAAACGGTGTGAATGCTGTGCAGGATTACCACAATGTACACAAATGGCGTGTACCTTATCGACATATTCGGCAATAGCCATCAACGCAGGCATAGGGCCAAACGGCTTACCCAAAAAGTCCATATCAAGGCCTGCCACGATAACGCGCACACCACGATTTGCCAACTCACGACAAACATCAATAATGCTATCGTCGAAGAACTGCGCTTCGTCAACACCCACAACATCTACCTCCGATGACATCAGCAAAATCTGTTGTGGCGACTCTACGGGCGTAGAGCGAATCGAAGAGTGATTATGCGATACCACCTCATCTTCCGAATAGCGGACATCTATCTGTGGCTTGAAAATTTCGACTCTCTGATGTGCAAACTCCGCACGGCGGAGTCGGCGAATCAACTCCTCGGTCTTTCCCGAGAACATCGAACCGCAAACAACCTCAATCCACCCCTTTTGTGTTGAATTTTCCAAAAACATTGCTATACTTCTTTTATATTTTTTGCAAAGATAAAATAAAAAGAGGAAAATAAAAAAAAACGAGAGATAATAAATTATCTCTCGTGAGTTGCGGGAGGAGGACTCGAACCTCCGACCTCCGGGTTATGAGCCCGGCAAGCTAACCAGCTGCTCCACCCCGCGATGTATCTCTACTCTAAATGGAGTTCCTGTGTTTTGCGAGTGCAAAGGTATGGCAAATTTTCTTA
>JAZRGH010000035.1:0-5746 GCA_045644085.1 Alistipes sp.
CTTTTTTTGTCGTACTACCAGGATTCGTTCAGTCGGTAGCGGTGTGGTAGACTTATCTGCGTAGGCTGTTGTTTGCTGTCGCAAATCTTTGGCTTTGGCAGATGATTGTCTTTAAAAATAAATTTTCAGCCAATATCTGCCAAAGCCAACAATCTCCGATTACAACAGCTCTACTTCGGTCACCTCTCAACTTCTGCGACTGGTCGAATCTGTCGTGGGGGAAATGGAGGTTGTGGAATTAAGGGTGTTAAGGAAATATAGGATAGGATAGGATGCGCACCTGCGGTGCTTGATGGGATTTGATAGGAGCTCCTATTTTATCCTATCTCGTCTTATCAAGGGCGTAAGCCCGAATCCTATCTTGTCCTACCTAATCCTATTAAACTACTAACTACTCTCTACTCTCTAAAGAAAAAGGAGCTCGAAAGCTCCTTTCTTACTGTTTTACCTTAAAGTATGCGGCTCCGCTTGCTTCGGCAGCGGCCAAGCCGACAGGTGAGTCTTCAAAGATAAGGGTTTCGGCAGGGGTTACCTTCTCAATCTCCATCGCCTTCAAAAATGCTTCGGGCGAAGGTTTTGGCTCAATAACATCGAGCGAAGTGATTATACCATCGACCTTGTCCTCTATGCCGAGATGACGCATCGCATTCGTTATATTATCCTTCTGGCCTGTCGATACAATCCACGCTTTACCACCTTGTGAGCGGAAATCCTGTACGAAATTCCATAATGGCAGATTTAGACGTACCGAGTCGAAAAAAGTGGGGTATAGCTCGATTTTGCGGCGACGTATGCGGTCAATATCCTCCTCGTTGGTAAATCCTAACTCGCGAAGGAATTCGGGGCAACGCATGCCGAAATAGCGAGTGCGATAAGCCTCTCTGTCGAGCGCAATGCCCTCTTCGGCAAGAGCTGCGACATAAGCCTCCATGTTTGCCTCTTCGGTTGAGGCAAGTGTACCATCAAAATCGAGAAGAATAAGTTTTATCTGCATCTTGAAAATATCTCTAATCGAAGGATTGCATGCCCGACTGTGCAATGCGCATAATGCGTTGATATTCATCGGGTGTAAGCTCCATAAAGAAGTAGTGAATCGGATCTACTCGCATACCGTTGTATCGTACCTCGTAGTGGAGGTGTGGGGCGAGCGATAGACCGGAGTTTCCCGATAGGGCAATGATGTCGCCTCGTTGTACACGCTGACCACGTTTAACCTTGACACTTTGCAGGTGGCTGTACGATGTTGTATAGCCGTTGCGGTGGTCTATAACTATGGTTATACCCGAGGTGGAGTTCTTACCTTTAACCTCCTTGACCGTGCCATCTGCCGTGGCGAAGATTCGAGAGCCTTCCGGTACGGCATAATCCACACCTTGGTGCGATTGTAAAGTGCGGTAGAATGGGTGCATCAACGTTCCGTAAGCGGCAGTCAAAAGAGTTAGTTCGTGATTGGTTACCGGCTGAATTGATGGAATGTTATTTCGCTTTGAGCCAACGATTTGCAGCTCCTCGCCAAGCTTCGAATAGCTATTTTCGAGCTTCTCCATTCGGTGCTCCAATTTTTCGATAGATGTTTCGAGGGTGGCGGACATCTCGCGATGGCTCTTTGCAAGTAGCGATTCGTGTAGCTCGACACGGTTGTTGTTGTACTCCGAATCGAAATCGTATGGTTCCGAGTCAAACATTATCGCGAAGATATTTCTATCTCGCTCGACCACATTTTCAACGACTATTGCCAACGAGTCATACTCTTCGAGAAGAGTGTCGTACTCCTCTTTCAATCGGTCTGTTGAGTGGCGCAAATCGTACTCGGCAGGGGTGTCGAATAGGAACGAGAATAGGAAATAGTAGAGTATGGCGGCACCAAGCCACGCCAACATTTGTAAGGCGCGGCGACCACCACTCTTTTGAACTCTATTTTTGCTATTCCTTGTCATTTTTATGCTCCTTCATTAGCTGTTCCTTCGTCAGTTTCGAGGGTTGCGTTATACTTCATATTCTCCATCAACTGACGATATTCGTCGCTGGTCATATTACGGTTAAAGTAGTTTACCGGATTGACCTGACGATTGCGATAAATTACCTCATAGTGTAGGTGAGGGCCCGTCGAACCACCTGTCGATCCCACTTCACCGATAAGTTGTCCTCGTTGCACCTTTTCGCCAGGCTTTACAAACATCTTTTGCAGGTGGGCGTAACGAGTCTTGTATCCGAACTTGTGATTAATCAGGATCTGACGGCCATAACCTCGGCGACGTTTACCCATATCAATCTTTTCGACCACGCCATCACCCGTAGCATAGACAGGAACACCATAATCGGTGGACATGTCCACGCCTTTGTGCATGGTGCGTATTTTTAGGATAGGGTGCTTCTGGCGTACACCGAAAGCATAGAATGCCTTTAATTGAGTACGATCAATAGGCCAAATAGCAGGTATGGCGAGCGACATCTGCTCCTTGTCCTTGGCCAATGTTTGTAACTCGTCGAGTGAGCGCGACGCTGCATACGTTTGGCGAGTTACGGCATCAAGCTGCTGCCATGTCGAAACCATCAATTCCGAGTACTCATCGCCGGCAAGCGCAGCATATTTCGAATCGGGATAAGGCGTATAGATACCTTTCAAGTCGAGAGTGTCGCTCGAAAAGAGACGACGATATACGAACTGATCGCGGTGACGAATCTCTCCTATCTTACTCTGCAACGAAGCGATGCGATCCTGCAAAATCTCGTATTTCAATACGAGTTCTCGGTTTTCAGTCGCTATTCGATGCATTTTTGGTGTGTAGAAGAGGTATGATATTGCCATATTCAGCAACGATATAACGATGAAACCAATCAACACTTGTCGCAAAATGTTGTATCGGTTTCGTCGTTTGGAGGTGCTTGTAGCACCTTTTGTGTCGCGAATGTCCCCTTTCAAAGCGAAAAACTTAACTTTTCTTGCGCAAAATTAAGGTAAATTTTGTATTTTTGCAACCGATTTGGCGCATGCGTGCATGTAATGCGTGCGAACAACACTATAACGCATTGAAATTAAAAATATTATACACAAATGGATTCTAAACAAATACGTCAAGCGTTTCTCGACTTTTTCGCAGAGAAACAACACATGATTGTGCCATCGGCACCGATGGTAGTGAAAAACGACCCGACTTTGATGTTTACAAATGCGGGTATGAACCAATTTAAGGATATCTTCCTCGGCAATGCCGAGCGCAAGTCGCCTCGTGCTGCCGATTCGCAGAAGTGTTTGCGTGTCTCTGGTAAGCACAACGACTTGGAGGAGGTAGGTCACGACACCTATCACCACACCATGTTCGAGATGCTCGGAAACTGGTCTTTCGGCGACTACTTCAAGAAGGAGGCTATTGCTTGGGCGTGGGAGCTCTTGACCGAGGTCTATAAGCTGCCAAAGGAGCGTATGTACGCAACCGTATTCGAGGGTTCGGAGGAGGACGGAGTACCATTCGACCAGGAGGCTTACGATATCTGGAAGGAGCGTTTGCCGGAGGATCACATCATTCGTGGTAACAAGCACGACAACTTCTGGGAGATGGGCGAGACCGGTCCTTGCGGTCCTTGTAGCGAGATCCACTTCGACTTGCGTGACGAGGCAGAGATTGCCGAGAAACCGGGTCGCGAGATGGTGAATATGGGTCACCCTCAGGTTATCGAGATTTGGAACCTTGTGTTTATGCAGTTCAACCGCAAGGCTAATGGCTCGTTGGAGTCGTTGCCTGCAAAGCATGTTGATACTGGTATGGGCTTCGAGCGCTTGTGTATGATTATGCAGGGCGTGAAGTCGAACTACGATACCGACGTATTCCAATCGACCATTAAGGTGTTGTCCGATATGTCGGGTAAGGCATACGGCAAGGAGGAGGCTATCGACGTGGCAATGCGAGTTATCGCTGACCACCTTCGTGCTATCGCATTCTCGATTGCTGATGGCCAGTTGCCTTCGAATGTAAAGGCTGGTTATGTTATCCGTCGTATCTTGCGTCGTGCGGTGCGTTACGGATATACATACCTCGGTTTCAACGAGCCATTCATCTGCCGCTTGGTGCCAACTTTGGTTGCACAGATGGGCGAGCAGTATCCTGAGTTGAAGGCACAGCAGTCGCTTGTTGAGCGCGTTATCGAGGAGGAAGAGGCATCGTTCCTCCGCACCTTGGCAACAGGTATCAACCTCTTGGAGGGTGTTATCAAGGAGTGCAACGGTAAGATTTCGGGTAAGAACGCATTCTTGCTCTACGATACATACGGATTCCCAATCGACTTGACCGAGCTCATTGCAAAGGAGCAGGGTGTTGAGGTCGATTTGGCAGAGTTTGAGAAGGAGTTGCAGGCGCAGAAGGAGCGTTCACGCAACGCAGCAGCACAAGATATCGACGATTGGAAGGAGATTATCTCGGAGGCAAAGAGCGAGGAGTTCGTAGGTTACGATACTCTCGAAGCCGATATACACATCGCTCGTGTTCGTAAGGTGCAGACCAAGAATAAGGTTTCGTACCAGATGGTATTCGATAAGACTCCGTTCTACGGTAACTCGGGTGGTCAGGTAGGCGACACCGGCTACATCGAGTCGGCAAACGAGAAGGTTGAGATTGTTGCTACCGAGAAGGAGAATGGTCTTATTATCCACATTGCAAATCAGTTGCCGGAGAACTTGGAGGCAGAGTTCCACGCAGTGGTAAACCCTGCAAAGCGTCAGTGCTCGGCAAACAACCATACCGCAACCCACCTTCTTCACGCAGCATTGCGTAAGGTGTTGGGCTCGCACGTAGAGCAGAAGGGCTCGATGGTATCGCCTGACTCGCTCCGTTTCGACTTCTCGCACTTCCAGAAGATGACTGACGAGGAGATCCGTGCAGTAGAGCGCGAGGTTAACGAGAAGATCCGTTTGAACTCGCCACTCGATGAGAATCGTGAGGCTACCCAGGAGGAGGCTCAGGCTGCAGGTGCAATGATGCTCTTCGGTGAGAAGTATGGCGACAAGGTGCGTATGGTACGCTTTGGTGAGTCGGTAGAGTTGTGCGGTGGTACCCACACTTCGGCAACCGGAAATATTGGTATGTTCAAGATTGTTTCGGAGTCGGCTATCTCGGCAGGTGTTCGTCGTATCGAGGCGGTAACCGGAGAGAAGGCAGAGGCTACAATCTACGCAGCACAGGATTTGCTCACATCACTTGGTGAGATGCTCGGCAACTCGCAGCTCGTTCCTGCAATCAAGCGTTTGGTTGAGAACAACGAAGCGTTGACAAAGGAGGTTGAGGCTATGCAGAAGGAGCAGCTCAATGCAATTACCGAGAAGATTGTTGAGAATACATCGGAGGAGAACGGCTACTTCGTTGTTGCTCGTCAGATGAATCACTCGGCAGACTTCATTAAGAACTTGGCTTACAATTTGCGTGCTCGCAAGTCTAACCTCGTTATGGTTGTAGGCTCGAATGTAGGCGGTAAGGCAACCCTTACGATTATGCTCGGTGACGATGTTGTTGCCAAGGGCGTTGATGCAGGCGCAGTTGTTCGTGAGGCTGCTAAGGCTATCCAGGGTGGTGGCGGCGGTCAGAAGTTCTTCGCTACCGCTGGTGGCAAGAACCCTGACGGTTTGACAGAGGCTATCGAGAAGGCAAAGGCGCTTATTCTCGCTGCACTCAAATAGAATGCAAAATGCAAAATTCAGAATGCAAAATTAAAAATTACACAGATATGGCAAATAAAGTATTATTGATGATTCTTG
>JAZRGH010000036.1:0-43193 GCA_045644085.1 Alistipes sp.
AGGGCGATAAGGTTTATGAACTTACCACGCTCGTACTCAAAGAAGTTTACTGACCAGAAAGGTGTGAAACAGCCATATTCGCCTGTCCAATGGAGCGAATATGCAAAGAGCTTCGATGCGAAAGGTCTTTCACTGAATGGTGATGATGCGAATTGTAGACGCAGTGTCGTATTCTCCTCTTTGGTTGTAAAGTCTACGCTTGCACCCCACTGATAGGCTGCGTTTTTGTGCCAGAATGTAGATGCTAATGCGTAGTGGACATCTACATCGTTGTAGCTATACTCGGCAGAGCCTATCGCTAATACATCTTTACCCACATTGAAGGTAAATTGTCCTGCAGTGTAGGATAGCGTGAGCCAGTCGATGAAGTCGTACTTGTTGTATTGGAATGGTTCTTCGTAGAGTGACTTGGTCGTTTCCCAATCGCTCGCAAACCAATGGTTTGACATCGAGTAGGAAAAGTTGCCTACCGAGCCGTCTAAGAATGTGTAGAGTGATGAATTTCCGAAATCGAAACCTGAGTAGCCGCCCTTCATAGGTGCGTACGGATTAACATCGAAACGGGGTGTTACGATAAAATCCGGGATGCGGCTCTCTTCTTTAACCTCTTGTGCGTAGGTAGAGAAGTAGCCCAGCATTGCTACCAACAAAACTAAAAGCCTCTTCATTTCCCATAAGTACGGTTTTAATCCATAAACTAAGAGTCCAAGAAACTCGATATTCCTCCTATTTCGGTCGCCATTGGTGCTATTTTGGACTATTTTTCTCTTTTACTCAATTACAATGTCCTACATTGCGCTATCATAAAAGAGAAAAATCCTCTCAAAATATCCCTCAATGTCGCCACGACTTAGTTTATGGAATAAAACCGAGTCTAATGGTTCAGGGTACAAATATAGACAAAAAAATAGAAAGTGGACTGCAAATTGCAGAAAAGTGCAAAAAATATTCTATTTTTTAACAGATATGAGTTTGCGAAGGTATTTTGCAGTATGGCTCTCAGTACTCTCAGCAACTTCGCTTGGGGTGCCTTCGGCGACTACCCTGCCACCTGCCTCGCCACCCTCGGGGCCAAGGTCGATGATGTGGTCGGCAACCTTTATCACATCGAGGTTGTGCTCAATGACGATAACGGTATTTCCCTTGTCTATCAACTTGTTAAGTACCTCGATTAGCTTGCGGATATCCTCGAAATGGAGGCCTGTGGTAGGCTCGTCTAAGATGTAGAGTGTGCGGCCTGTTTCTCGCTTGGAGAGCTCTGCCGAGAGCTTTATGCGCTGACTTTCACCACCCGACAAAGTTGTGCAAGGTTGTCCAAGTGTGAGATAACCCAGGCCGACATCCTGAATAGCCTTCAGCTTCTGATGAATGGTCGGAATATGCTCGAAGAAATCAACCGCGATATTTACGGTCATGTTGAGTATATCGTTGATATTCTTGCCTTTATAGCGCACTTCCAAGGTCTCTTTATTGTATCGGTTGCCGCCACATGCCTTGCACTCGACATAGACATCGGGCAAGAAATTCATCTCGATAGTCTGCACGCCTGCGCCACGGCACTCTTCGCAGCGGCCGCCCTTCACATTGAACGAGAAACGACCTGCTTTGAAGCCTCGCACTTGTGCGTCGGGCGTAGCTTCGAAAAGCTTGCGAATATCGGCAAAGACATTCGAGTAAGTTGCTGGGTTTGAGCGAGGTGTGCGACCAATTGGCGATTGGTCTACAACGACTAATTTGTCTATATTCTCTAATCCCTCTATTGCATCGTATGGCAGTGGTTGAGCATACGAGCGATATAGTTTGTGTGATATTACGGGAACAAGAGTTCCGTTTATAAGCGATGATTTTCCCGAGCCACTGACACCCGTTATGCAGACAAGTTTTCCGAGCGGAATTTCGACATCTACATCTTTGAGGTTATTGCCTCGTGCGCCACGAATAGTGATGCTTTCGCCACTACCCTTTCGTAGTTCTTGCGGAATTTCTATGCTGCGTCTACCTGTAAGATAATCAGCGGTATATCCCTCGCTATTTAATATTTCGCTATAGGTGCCTTGTGCTACGATATGGCCACCTCGTCTGCCGGCCTTTGGCCCTATGTCTACGATGTAGTCTGCTGCACGCATCATATCCTCATCGTGCTCTACCACAATCACTGAGTTGCCAGCATCTCGCAACGCCTTCAAAGTGTTGATTAGTCGCTCGTTATCTCGCTGATGGAGTCCGATGCTTGGCTCATCGAGAATGTACAAAACATTTACAAGTTTTGAGCCGATTTGTGTTGCGAGGCGTATGCGCTGACTCTCACCACCCGACAATGTGCGTGATGCTCGGTCAAGCGACAAATAGCCCAATCCTACATCGGTTAAAAAGCGCAATCGCTCGCGAATCTCTTTGATGATTTCTCGCGCAATTTTCAACTCTTTGGCGGTCATCCGCTCCTCTACGCCCTCGAACCACTCTCTCAGACGAGCGATAGACATCGAGGATAGTTCTGCTATGTTTTTACCTGCAACCTTAAAGTGTAAAGCATTCTCTTTCAGACGACTACCGCCACAAAGTGAGCATTTGTGATATGCCACAAATTGCTCTCTCCACTTCTCGCCTTTGCGAGAGTTTTCGTCATCAATCTTGGAGTTTATGTACTCGGCAACGCCCTCCCACGAGTGCATCTGACGACCACGGCTCGAGTATTCCGATACCTCGACCAACATCGGCTCGTCATCGCCATAGAGAATGGCATTTAGACCCTCCTCTGAGATAGTTCCGAGCGGGTCATCGAGTGTGAAATCGTAACGTTTGCCCAACGCCTCGAGCGTTGCAAAAAGAGTGTTCTCGCGCCCTTTGCCAAGTGGCGCTACACCACCCTCTCGGAGCGATAGACGGTTGTCTGGGATAACCTTTGTTATGTCAAATACTGCCTCCTCGCCAAGTCCGTTACAACGCGGACAAGCACCCTTCGGCGAGTTAAATGAGAATGTGAACGGCTCCGGATCCTCGAATGCAATGCCCGTAGTCGGACACATCAGGTGTCGGGAGTAGTGGCGCATCTCGCCTGTGTCGTAGTCGTGAATGGCCATCTGTCCTTTTCCCTGGCGCATAGCCTCGCGGAGCGATGTCATAATGCGGTCACGAGCCTCCTCGCGTGCAGTCATTCTATCCACAACGAGTTCTATCGAGTGGGTTTTGTAGCGGTCCAACTGCTCCCCCGTAGTGAAGTCGCGAATTACGCCATCGATGCGTGCGTAGATATATCCCTTGCGGAGGAACGAGTCGAAGAGTTCGCGGTAGTGTCCCTTGCGCTCACGCACCACAGGTGCAAGGAAGGCTATCTTTCGGCCTTCATAGTCGCGCAGTATCAGGTCTGCAATCTGCTCGTCGGAGTAGTGAGCCATCTCCTCGCCCGTTGCAGGCGAATAGGCTCGCGATGCCCTCGCAAAGAGAAGTCGAAGGAAATCGGCAATTTCGGTTACCGTACCCACCGTTGAACGAGGGTTGCGGTTGGTGGTTTTCTGTTCGATGGCTACCACAGGCGACAAGCCCGAAATCTTATCCACATCGGGGCGTTCCATGGTGCCGATATATTGGCGTGCGTACATCGAGAGAGTTTCCATGTAACGACGTTGACCTTCGGCGTAGATGGTATCAAAAGCGAGTGAGGATTTGCCCGAACCCGACAAACCTGTGATAACGACCAATGCGTTGCGTGGTATTTCAAGGCTAATGTTTTTGAGGTTGTGCACCCTCGCACCTACGATTTTAATCTTCTCTTCCATTGTGTGTTACTCCTTAATCGAAAGCAGAGAGTAGAAAAAATCGTGCAACGATATAACTCCTACAAGGTCGCAGAAGCAGATGGCGACGATGATCGCCATGAATATCTTAATAAAGTTTTTGCCCCAGTTCGCCATGTAGTGCGAGGCGAGGAAAGAGCCTATCATGTTGCCTACACCGTGAATTATACCAAAGGTATAATCGACATTGCCCATAATCATAAATACGGCCAACGAGAATGGTGTGGCGAGCAGAATTACAAAGCCTTTGATGGCGTTTGCTGTAACCAAATCCATACGCATAAGCCACAGCGCTATGGCGAGGATAAGGTAGCCGATACCGATGTATATGTAGCCTCCGTAGAAGCCTATGAGTAGGAACCAGAAGTAGTGTATAGGCTTAATTTCGAGTCTGTTACCCGCCTTTAACTTGATGCGTGTGTCGAGCAGCAGATAGATCATTATGACGAGCAAAATCACGCCAAAACATATCTTAAACACCCAGTCGTTGATGTATGACGCTACGAATGAGCCTGCAATATTACCAACGATTACGGGAATTGAGAGCAGAAGTCCGTGTTTAAGGTCGAAGGTCTTTTTGCGGATAAAGGTTATTGAAGCGGTGAGGTTTTGCAGTAATACCGCTATGCGGTTTGTTCCATTGGCGACATTTATGGGTAAACCAAACGCCATAAACATGGTCATCGTGATAATCGAACCACCTCCTGCAAGGGTGTTGATTATTCCGACCAGTGTACCCGAAACGAGTAGCATTACCGCTATGTGCCAATCCATCATTTTTTTATCCGTTGCCGTTAGAATGGCAAAGATAAGAAAAAAAATTGAGAATTGAGAATTAAGAGATGAGAATTTCGCTATTCGTGCTCAACTCTCGTCGCTCTGCTCTCGCTTCGCTGCGTCAGTTCCAGGTTATTATTTTCATTTTTTCATTTTTTCATCTTTTTAACACCCCTGAAAATGTGAAAATGTGAAAAAAGTGAAAATTCAGGTAACAGCAAGGGCAGACACAACGGCCTGCCCTCTGCTTAGAACCTCGCTACGGGAGCAGCATCGAGGGAGGAGAACTCCTCCTTCATATATTTATAATAACCGGCAACGGCAATCATTGCTGCATTGTCGGTAGTGAAGCGTCGCTCCGGTATGAAGGTGCGCCAGCCACGCTTGCGTCCCTCCTCGGCTATACGCTCTCTGAGTAGCGAGTTGGCGGCTACTCCACCACCTATCGCTATGTCCGAAATGCGATAGTGCTTGGCAGCCTTAACCAATCGCTCCGCAAGTATATCTACTACTGTATGTAGTATGGCTGCGCATAGGTCACACTTGCGCTCCTCTACGAAATTAGGTTTTTTTGCGACTTCGTCACGCAGTGTGTATAGGAACGAAGTCTTTAAGCCCGAAAACGAGAAATCGAACTCTCCAATGCGTGGCTTCGCAAACTTAAAAGCATTGGGATTTCCCTCTTTCGCGAGGGCGTCGATGACGGGTCCGCCAGGGTAAGGTAAACCCATAACCTTGGCGCACTTGTCGAGTGCTTCGCCTGCTGCATCGTCGATAGTTGAGCCAATAATCTCCATATCAAATGGAGAGTTGACCTTAACTATCTGAGTGTGACCACCACTAACCAACAAACATAAGAATGGGAAGTTGGGGTGTTCGCACTCCTTGTCGGGCATATCTACGAAGTGAGAGAGGATATGACCGTGTAGATGATTAACCTCTACAAGAGGTATATTGTTTGCTATCGCTAAGCCCTTGGCAAACGATGTACCTACCATAAGCGAGCCGAGCAAGCCCGGTCCGCGAGTGAAGGCGATAGCGTCAATCTTATCGGGTGTAACGCCAGCATCGCGCAGTGCTGTGTCCACTACGGGAACGATGTTCTGTTGGTGTGCACGCGATGCGAGTTCGGGGATTACACCTCCGTATCGCTCGTGTACGGCTTGCGAAGCAATAACGCTCGAAAGCAGTGTCGTATTACGCAATACTGCTGCCGAGGTGTCGTCGCACGAGGACTCGATGCCGAGTATGATAATGTCATTATTCATAGTTGTGTTGCTTGTGTCAACGCTTAAAGTTTACGCTTTTTTCACTTTTTTCACATTTTCACATTTTCAGGGGTGTTAAAAAGATGAAAAAATGAAAAAATGAAAAAATGGTTCGGGTAAATAAACTCCCGACTCCGAACCGAAGGTGATGCCGATGAGGGCAAACCTTAAAATTTTTGGCGCTACGTTTGCAAGTTTCGCAAATTATCGCTATCTTTGTAAGTTATTTATAACTTACGAGGGCGTAAGGTGCCGAAAATCAGTTCAAAGCAGTGCGCAAAGTTACAAAAATATTATTAAGAACGCTATCAGCAATCGCATTATTGCTGATAATTTTGCCATTGCTGCCTGCATTGCTGCTTGCCATTCCGCTGGTGCAGAACGTCGCCATAGACCGTGCTGCCGAGTGGGCAGGCTCCAAACTCGGCACTACCGTAGAGGTGGGCCATATAACCGTAGGACTGCTCAATCGTGTGGCGGTGCGCGACTTCTACGTTGCCGACCTCGACGGCGATACCCTACTCTATGTTAAGCGTGCCGATGCCTATCTCAGCTCGTTGGCGTCGCTTGCGAAGAAGAACCTCGTGATAAACTACGGAAAGATACAGGGCGGAAAGTTCGTGGTGCGCGAAACCGAGCGCGGAACCTTTGCCGTGAAGGAGATTACCGACCAACTCGTCAAAAAACGAAAGGAGAATAGCGGCTTCCGTCTTGATGTCCGCTCGTTAGACGCTTCGGGCGTCGATTTCAGCCTGATACGCATAGACGAGCCACGCGATGCGGGCGTGGACTTTGCCAATATGCATCTATACGACATCACCACCCACCTCGACAACCTTCTGGTTAAGGCTGGCGGATATGTGGGTATGGATATAGAAAACCTCTCGTTTGTGGAGCGCAGCGGCTTCGTGCTGGACAACCTTGCGGGAGCGTTGCTTGTGGATAACGGCACGATAGAGATTCGCGAGGGTAAGCTACAGACCGCACTGAGCGATATCAACCTCGACTACCTCCTGCTCGATGGCGACGATTGGCGCAAGTACAAAGATTTCATTAATAACATACCTATTGTGTGTGATGTTACGGGTAGTTGTGTGTCGTCGGAAGATGTCGGCTACTTTGCGCCTTCGTTGTGGAATTGGAAGACAACGGTACGCAACGCCTCAATCTCGATGAATGGTACGGTGGCGGACTTCGAGGGAAAGATAAAACATGCCACACTCGAAGATGGCGGTATCCTGCGAGGTTCGGCGCGTGTGAAGGGACTCATCGACATCGACAAGACGAAGTTCGATATAAAGGTCGATAGATTGAAGGCTTCGACGGAGGAGGTGGCCTACCTTCTCAATACGATAGCGCACCTCTCGCTTGGCGAGAAGGTTTCGTGCTATGTCGAGCGCGCAAAGGGCATTGATGCTTCGGGTGCGTTCAAGGGTACGATACGCAACTTCAAGGCGAAGGCACAGACCAAACTCCAAAGTGGCGGTGCTGTGGCGTTGGAGTGTTCGATGAAGAACCCTGCCGAGGGGCGTAAGGCGGTAACGGCAACCATAGATGCCGACGAACTCGACCTGTCGGCACTCCTTGCAACGACTGTTGTGGGCGATGCCACCTTCAAGGCGAAGGTTGAAACCGAGTTGGGCGACGACGAGCCGTTGTTGCTCAAAGGAGGTGGTGAGGTCGCAGGCATAACGCTCAATGGTTGCGACTACAACAACCTGACCATCGTGGCCGATATCGAAGATAACCGTATAGCAGGCTCGCTGGGCGTGAATGACGAGGCATTGAAAATCGATGCGCAGGCTATCCTCGACTTCGCGGAGAAGAGTATGCCACTCTACGACGCTGTGATGACGATAGAGCATGCCGACCTCCACGCGATGAACATAAACAAGCGCGACAGCATATCGGTACTCAGTGGTGATGTAGGCTTGTCGGCACGCGGTGCGTCGCTCGATGCACTGAACGGAGTGTTGCGTGTGGCAGATGCCGAGTACGAAACCGTAGGTCGTGGCTGTGAGGCAGACCTCGTGGAGTTGGCCATAGAGAGCAACGAAGATGCGAGAACGCTGACTCTCACGTCGGACTTTGCCGATGTTGTGTTCGAGAGCCGTACACCATACAAGGAGGTTATCTACTACCTCAAAAATCTGCTTGTGCAGTATGCCCCACTCCTCTACGATGAGGCTGCTCGCGAGAATATCGATACCCATATTGCCGAGATTGGAAGCGAGCTGGCAATCCTCTCTGCGACAACCAAAGATATAGACCCGCTGTTGGGTTGCATTACCGATGGCTTGGAGATGGCCGAAGGCTCGAAGGTTGAGATGCTGGTAAGTCCTTCGGACAACCGCTTCCTAATGCGTGCGTCGTCGGAGTATATGATGCATAAGAACTACCTCGTCACCAACATTGATGTCAAGGCGGGCAATGCGAGCGATTCGTTGGCTCTCTCGTTGGCTGCCGAAGACCTCTACGCAGGAGCATTCCACTTCTCTGGCGTGGGTGTCAGCGGAGGAGCAAAGGATAACAAAATACATATAGACGCGATGTTTGCCGACTCGTTGCGCGACTTGCAGGGCGAGTTGTCGGCCAATGCGAAGATTTCGCGCAAGAACAATCGTCGCAACCTTGCCATCTCGTTCAATCCATCGTCGGTGAATAGTGGCAACACCTCGTGGCGCATCACCAGCGACGGCATCGAGCTCGACTCGTCGCGTGTGGATATTCGCCGTTTCGCGGTGCGTAGCAATACGCAGGAACTCTATATCAACGGTGTGGCTTCGCGTAGCGACAAAGACTCCGTATATATGAGCCTGCACAACTTCTCGCTGGCTCCGTTTACCCAGATAACAAGCCGTCTCGGCTACGAGGTTAATGGCCGTACCAACGGATATGCTAAGGTGCACTCGGCATTGAAGGATACACGTATCGATGCACGTATCGAGATGGATAGCGTAACGGTTAGCGGTGTGGAAGTGCCAAACCTCCTGCTCACCTCGCAGTGGGATTTTGGTCGCAGTCGTGCCTCACTCGATATCACAACACGCGAGAACAACAATCGCGTAATCCAGGGTTACTTTGCCCCATCGCAGATGCGCTACTATGCGCGTATGCAGACCGAAGGCGTGAAGATGAATCTGCTCGACCCGCTGTTGAGCAGTGTGATAAACAATACGGAGGGCGAAGCGAAGATAGACCTCACCATCAGCGGTGAGCGTCGCGATGCGGAACTCCGAGGCGAGATACTTGTGGACAGCCTTGCTACGACGGTGGACTATACACGTTGTCGCTATACGGCACCTCAGGC
Organism: Alistipes sp.; assembly: GCA_045644085.1. Taxonomy (GTDB): domain Bacteria; phylum Bacteroidota; class Bacteroidia; order Bacteroidales; family Rikenellaceae; genus Alistipes. The sequence continues at coordinate 9,150 of JAZRGH010000036.1, forward strand.
CGTTATCAACGTGATGAACAACCGCCTGCGTACCGAGAATGTGCCAATCTTCGACAGGAACGGCCATGCGGGAACGATGTCGTTAGATGTGTCGTTGGCTCACCTCTCCAATATCGAATACAACGTAGGCTTGCAGGTTGAGAATATGGAGGTACTCAACACCACCGAGCGCGATAATCCGATGTTCTATGGCAATATCTTCGCAACGGGTACAGGCTCCATACGTGGCGATAAGGCGGGCGTAAAGATGGACTTCGTGGCACATAGCGACAACAACTCGAAGTTCTATATGCCATTGACCGACAATAGCGATATCTCGACGGCAGACTTTGTAACCTTCGCAACGAAGGATAGCGACACAACGTCGTACCTCATGCGTAAGAAGATGCTGTTCGAAAACCGCCAGAAACGCCGTACTTCGGGAGGTGATGCGATGGAGATAACGATGGCACTCGACGTCCGACCAAATGCAGAGGTGCAACTCGTTATCGACCCTACCGTAGGCGATATTATCAAGGGTACGGGCGAAGGCCAACTCAACCTCCGCATCAATCCGCAGGCCGACATCTTCGAGATGTATGGCGACTACACCATCGAGAAGGGAAGCTACCTCTTCACCTTGCAGAGTATCGTGAATAAGTGGTTCGATATAGAACCGGGCTCTACAATCCAATGGACCGGAGATCCTCTCGATGCACTGCTCAATATCGATGCCGTCTATAAGCTGAAAGCGTCGTTACAGCCACTGCTCGAAGGCTCGCTTACGGAGAGCAATCGCTCAACCCGTGCCGTACCTGTGGAGTGTCTGATACACCTCACTGACCGCCTGACGCAACCTACCGTAACCTTCGATATCGTGGTGCCGAGTGCCGACTCGGAGGTGCAGAGCCTTATCGCAAGTGCTCTGGCAACACCTGAGAGCAAGTCGCAACAGTTCCTCTACCTGATAATAGCGAACAGCTTTATCTCGGAGTCGCAGAATACGATGACTACATCGATGGGAGCCTCAGCAACGGCTGCTACGGGCTTCGAGATGTTGTCCAACCAATTCAGCAATTGGCTGTCGAGTGACGACTATAAGATAGTCTTGCGCTACCGTCCGCGTACCGAGCAGATGAGTGCCGAGGTCGATTTCGGCTTCTCGAAGGGCTTGGTCGATAATCGCCTTTTGATAGAGGTGGAGGGCAACTACATCGTCGATAAGACGCAGGTGGTAAATGCGACGTCGAACTTTACGGGCGAGGCATACCTCACCTGGCTGATAGACCGTGCGGGAACACTCCGCTTGAAGGGCTTCACCCATACGATAGACCGCTTCGACGAGAACCAGGGTTTGCAGGAGACGGGTATCGGTATCTACTTCAAGGAGGATTTCAATAATGCGAAGGACTTGCGTCAGCGCTTGAAGAGTCGTTTCAGAAGAGAAAGGAGCGAAGACGAGAAGCCGTCAAATGCTCAGGACACCAAAAGAAGAAGACAAAACAAACTAAATAAATTAAAAGAGTAAAGAATTATGATTAAACTTTTGCAGGCAGCCGGAGCTGTTGTCGAGAATGTAGCAGCTGTGGCAGAGAAGATGTCCCTTTGGGAGATGTTTAACAAAGGAGGTTGGTTGATGTGGGTGCTCCTCTTGTTGGGTGGAGTAACGATTTTCATCTTCGTAGAGCGTTTTGTAGCCATTCAGCGTGCACAACGCCTTGATATGCACTTCATGAATCGTATTCGCGATTATGTCGTAGAGGGTAAGGTTAAGGAGGCTATTGCCTTCTGCCACCACGAGAATACCCCTATCGCACGCATGATCGAGAAGGGCTTGGAGCGTCTTGGTCGCCCAATGAGCGATGTGCAGAACGCAGTCGAGAATGTTGCAAACTTGGAGGTGTCGAAGTTGGAGAACGGCTTGCCAACCCTCGCAACCATTGCAGGAGGTGCTCCGATGATCGGATTCTTGGGTACCGTACTCGGTATGGTGCGTACCTTTATGGATATGGCAGGAGCAGGTGGCACCGTAGATATGGCATTGCTTTCGGGCGGTATGTATGTGGCAATGGTAACCACCGTAGGAGGTCTTATCGTGGGTATTCCGGCATACTTCGGCTACAACTACCTCGTAGCACGTATCGAGAAGTTGGTGTTCCGTATGGAGGCCAATACCATCGCATTTATGGATATCTTGAATCAACCTGCTCAAAAATAGTAGATTATGGCAATTAAGAGAGGATCAAAGGTCGATAAGTCATTCTCGCAATCGGCAATGACCGACTTGATGTTCCTTCTGTTGATATTCATGCTCATCGCAACTACGCTTATCAACCCTAATGCGTTGAAGTTGGAGTTGCCAAAGAGCTCAAATCAGTTGAAGGATAAGGCTATCACCACCGTCAGCATCGAGCAGAAGGGCTCGGAGTACATCTACTATGTAGAACTCGACAAGGTGCAGAATATCGAGGGTGTAGAGCGTGCTTTGAAGAGCCGTTTGGCAGGTCAGGAGTCCCCTACCGTATCGTTGCACTGCGACAAGAAGGTTGCGGTAGATGAGGTCGTAAAGGTGATGAATATCGCCAAGGATAATGGTTACAGATTGATTTTGGCTACACAGGCTAAATAGTGGATATGAGTTCAAAACACTTTGCATATATCTTCTCGGTGCTATATGTGGTAGTGCTTGCGTTGGCGTTCCGTTTCGGCGAATTCTCCATTCGTCCTATGGAACAACCGCAGAGCGATATCATCTACATCGAGTATGTGAAGCCCGAACCGCCACCAAAGCCAAAACCAAAACCGGCACCGAAGGTGAAGGAGGCTCCGCGCCACGAGAAGCTTGCTCCGCGCGACAATTCGCAACAGGCAGCAGGCAAGGCCGAGGAGACTCGTACCGTAAATCAACGAGCACTCTTCAAGATGTCGAAAGACGGAGCCGACAAGACGGCCAATGCGGGAAATCCGTATGCACGACAAGATACGGTAACAACCGCAGCAGGTACGGGAGGAGGCCTAAATCCTATCGGCAACGAGGCTCTCGACGAGGGCTTGCAGGGACGAGGCTTGGTTGGAGCATTGCCGCAACCTATATATCCGGCAGGTAATCGCGGCGGAAAGGTTGTTGTGCGAGTAGCGGTCAATCAGGCAGGAGTAGTTACGGAGGCGGCATACGAGCCAAAGGGTTCGACCACTTCGGACAAGGCGCTGGTTGATGCTGCGTTGGTAGCAGCGCGTAAGGCGCGCTTCACCGAGAGCAAGGCTTTTGTGCAGGGCGGAAAAATAACCTATCTATTTAAGATGAAGTAAAAATCTCAGAATATGAAGTATCTATTCACGCTTTTATGCTGTATGGTGGCGGTGTTGCCACTGCGTGCGAAGGAGAAGACCGGGAAGACGGAGTACAACGGTGCACATCTGAAATTCGAAGCGAGTGAGTGCGACTTTGGTGAGATATCGCGTCGTGAGGAGAACAAGAGTTGCATCTTTCGTTTTGTCAATGATGGTACGGAGCCGTTGGTGATATTGTCGGCAACGACAACCTGCTCATGCCTAAAAACCGAGTTTTCGCGTAAACCCGTTGCAGTAGGCGAATCGGGAGTGATAAGGGTGATGCTCGAAACCAAAAAGGTCGATAAGGGCATTATGCGTCGCATCGTACAAATCCGTTCCAACTCGGTGGGAGGAACAGATATTTTAACTGTCAAAGGCGTAGCAAAAGAGTAACCAAATAAAAATAAAATAGAACTTTAAATTAAAAAGAGCTGTTGGCTAAAAGATAGTGTTGCGATTGAGCCGAATCTATGGCCTGCAATCAGTCTATGATGAGGCGTAGCAGAGAAGACCGAAGGTCAATGGCTAAGAGTCAAAAATTATGAGTACAGTAATTCGTTTTTCGGGAGATTCGGGTGACGGTATGCAGATGGTGGGTAATCTCTTCTCGGAGAGTGCAGCCTTTGCCGGCTACGGAGTATTTACATTCCCCGATTATCCTGCTGAGGTTCGTGCACCACAGGGAACAGTGGCAGGTGTATCAGGCTTTCAGGTACATTTCGATACACATGCAGTAACGCACGAGGGCGATAAGTGTAATATCTTGGTGGCAATGAATCCGGCTGCATTGGTGGCACATCGCAAATATGCCACTGCTACTGCAACCATCTTGCTCGATAGCGACGGCTTTACGAAAGATGCAGTGGCGAAGTTGGGCTACGACATCGAAACAATTGTTGAGCAACTCAATATGCAGGAGTGCAACATTGTCGAGGCTCCTATCACACAGATGACACTCGACGCAGTTGCTGAGTTCGAATTGGACCGCAAGTCGGCTTTGAAGTGCCGTAATATGGTCGTACTGGGCATTACACTCGGCATGTACGACATCTCGTCGGATTATGCAAAGAAGTTCGTAGAGAAGAAGTTTGGCAAGAAGAATCCGCTTGTTTGCAAGGCGAATATCGCAGCAATCGAGGCGGGTGAGAACTACGCAAAGAATACCCACCTCGTAGGCGAAACCCACGCCGAGAAGGGCGCGAGTGCCCTTGCAAAGGGTACTTATCGCTCGATAAACGGTAACCAGGCTGTTGCTTGGGGCTTTATTGCTGCGGCAGAGAAGAGTGGCAGACCATTGTTCTGTGGCTCCTACCCTATCACCCCTGCTACGGGTATTTTGGAGGAGTTGGCAAAGCATAAGGCGTTAGGCGTAAAGACCGTACAAGCGGAGGACGAGATTGCAGGTATCTGTACTGCAATAGGTGCTTCGTTTGGTGGCGCATTGGCAGTAACTACCACATCGGGACCCGGATTGGCATTGAAGAGCGAAGCTCTTGGCTTGGCCGTTATGGCGCAGATACCACTTGTTGTGGTCGATGTTCAGCGTGGAGGACCTTCGACAGGTCTGCCTACAAAGAGTGAGCAGGCCGACCTCTTGCAGGCTATGTATGGTCGCAATGGCGATAGCCCGCTTGTGGTTTTGGCGGCACACTCTCCTGCCGATTGCTTCGAGAAGGCGTACTTGGCAGCGAAAATCGCCTTGGAACGAATGATGCCTGTGTTGCTTTTGACCGATGGTAACTTGGCAAACGGCACCGAGCCTTGGCTTATCAAGCGAGTTGCCGATATGCCTGCAATTACCCCTCCTGTCGTGTCGCGTGAGGATTTGGCAGAGAAGGCTGAGTGCTTCAATGAGCGTGGCTTATTCAATCCATACTCGGCAAACGAGAATTTGGCTCGTTATTGGGCTATTCCTGGTGCAGAGGGCTTGGAACATCGTTTGGGAGGCTTGGAGAAGCAACCAAAGACGGGTGCGATATCATACACCCCTGCCGACCATGCCGCAATGGGAGCACTGCGTGCCGAGCGTGTTGAGAGAACGAAGGTATTGGCTCCGGAGGTAGCGGTTGAAGGCGCATCGGAGGGCGATTTGCTTGTATTGAGCTGGGGCAGTAATGTCGGTAAGGTTTCGGAGGTTGTAGCCGAGCTTCGCAATGAGGGCGAAAATGTGTCATACGCAACCGTTTCGTTGATTAATCCATTGCAGTTGGGTGTTACGGAGGCTATGTCGCACTTTAAGCGAGTGTTGGTCTGCGAGAGCAATAGCGGACAACTCGCATTGCACTTGCGCTCGAAGACCGAGCACGAGGATATCCGCTCGTTGGCAGATATGGGAGCGCAGCCGTTTGTGGCAGATGCTCTCAAAGCAGAGATTTTGTCTAACCTTAAAGAGAATTAGTACTATGGCAAAGATAGAATACACACCAAACGATTTTCGTAATGGCAATGCTGTCAAGTGGTGTCCGGGTTGTGGCGACCACGCAGTATTTAATTCGGTGTTGAAGGCGTTGCCCGAGGTGGCAGAACGATTGGATATCCCACGCGAGAACTTTGCGTTTATCTCCGGTATCGGCTGTTCGTCACGCTTTGTCTATTATATGAATACCTACGGCTTCCACACCATTCATGGCCGTGCAGCTGCAATATCTACGGGATTGAAAACCGCTCGCCCAGACCTCTCGGTATGGGTATGTTCTGGCGATGGCGACTCGTTGGCGATAGGTGGTAACCATTTTATCCACGCCTGCCGTAGAAATATCGACCTTAACCTGATTTTGTTCAACAACGAGATATATGGCTTGACCAAAGGTCAATACTCCCCTACTTCGAAGTTGGGCAAGGTAACCAAGACCTCTCCATACGGAACAGTCGAGGAGCCATTCTCGCCCGCAGTGTTGGCTATTGGAGCGAAGGCTTCGTTTGTGGCTCGTACGATAGATATGGAGCTTGATTTGACAAAGGATATGCTTGTTGAAGGTGCTTGCCATAAGGGTATGTCGGTGGTTGAAACGCTCGTTAATTGCGTTATTTTCAACCATAAGACTCACGCAGACTATGCCGACACGAAGGCTATCCGCGAGGAGCGCACTATTCGCCTCGTTCATGGCGAGAAGATGCTCTTTGGCGCAAATAAGGAGAAGGGCTTGGTGCTCGACGGCTTAAAGTTGAAGGTTGTAACTGTGGGCGAAGATGGCTATACGATAGACGATGTGCTGACACACGATGCACACTCGGAAGATACTGCACTGCACACGATGCTGGCTTCGATGCGCTACCCTGACTACCCTGTTGCAGTGGGCATTATTCGCGATGTTGCACGCCCAACCTACGACTCGGAGGTTGCTCGCCAAATCGAGGAGCAACAGACCGTAAAACCGAATATGAAGGCCGATGATTTGTTCTTCGGTGGCGAAACCTGGAAGGTGGAATAAAGCAATCGGTAACTCCGCAAGTGTTTAAGGCGCAACAAATTAAGGGTTGTTAAAGGCTATTAGCGACTATTAGGGGTGCGCCAGAAACTGATTTATAATAGAGATTGCCGAGCAGAATTCTCTGCTCGGCAATCTCTATTTTATTGCGCTAACTTATAGCTTTCCATTAATAACCACAATAATTCTCATAGTTTTTTCTTTCAATGGTTAAAAATTATATGGTTTGATGTAATCAGCATAAAATTTCCAATCAACTGCTGATTTGTATGCTTCTACTGATTCGGCTGGCACATAAATTTTACAAGGAACTACAAAATCAGGACTGCCATCCCTCGGGTAGTAACCAAAACCACCACCTCCTCCTGTAGGCGGTATCGTTGGCTTACAATAGACAGTTGTCAACCAAGGGCATTCATAGAATGAAAGCATAATCGAAGTAACGCTACTACCTATCGTTACACTTATTAGCCTGGAGCAATAAGAGAATGCGTAATATCCAATCGAAGTAACGCTATCAGGGATTGTTACGCTTGCCAAGCTACTGCAATCACGGAATGCATAGTGCCCAATCTCAGCAACGCTATTAGGGATTATAACACTTGTCAGGCTAATGCAATAAGAGAATGCATGCTCCACAATAGAAGTAAGCCTATTAGGAATTGTTACACTTGTTAGGCTACTGCAACCAGAGAATACAGAATTTCCAATCGAAGTAACCCTATCAGGGATTGTTACGCTTATCAAGCTACTGCAAGCAGCGAATGCATCATCTCCAATCGAAGTAACACTATCGGGAATTGTAACACTTGTTAGAGAGGTGCACCAACAGAATGCATCATCTCCAATCGAAGTAACACTATCGGGAATTGTAACACTTGTCAGCGAAGTGCAATTATAGAATGCTTTATATCCTATTTTTGTTACATTTCCATCAAATTTGATCACGCCTTTTCCGTTCTCACATATATTAGAGATGATGTTTGCTCCGAACTTAGCTCCCGCATAAGGTGTTACAATATTTCCGTCAGTAGATGTATACCGAATCTCATTATTAGGTATTGCGCTCACAAAAGCGTCTGCATTTAATGCCACCATTGGTTGAATTTCATTACGTGAAATAATAACCTTATTTGTTGTTGATTTCTCGAATTTTCCGCCAAGTTCATCTTTGACAGAGATTGTAACACCTCCCTCAAATGTTGTTTCAGGAACAACAAACCAAAACTCGGTTGCCGTTTCGGCAGTTGTGCCAAGCAATACACCATCGTCACAATCAAGAGTAATGCTCTCGGTTGTATCGTCCGCCATAACCAATGAAGGCTCACCGCCAAACTCCATTGTTGCCGTTGCCTTACCTGCAATCTTTTCCCCATTATTACCTTTGATCTCGATACTCTTAATGCACACACCATCAGCATTATACAACTTTAATTTGAGATAACCGCACGCATTTTTGAAAGCGAGGAAAGTATCTTCCAAATTCTCGGTAACGGCAATCATTGTGTTTGCATTTTTACCGAAAGAGTTCTCTGCATACAACTGTGTTGCAGGGAGCGTCAACGAGATAACACCCTCGTCAGTAATAGTTGCTGTTTCATCATAAGGATAGACCGCATAAATTGCGTTCAAAGTATTTCCTGTGCCGAGTTCTCCATTTGGAACGAGCGAAAAAGTTCCGCTATTTGCACCAGTCGAGCCATTAAATTTGTATTGACGATTGAGCGCATTGCCATAAAACGCAGTCAAGCGGTCATCTTCGTGCCAACGAAGATACTTATTGTTCTCCACATATGTTTTTGTGGCACTCTCGGCAAAGCCAGCCGAAAGGTTTGGTAAAGATTCGGTTTGAGTTAGTGTATTAACTTCATTTACTGCACAACCGACCATTATAGATGCAACAAGGGTTGCTAAAATTGCTATTTTTCTCATGATTTTATTGTTTTTTATGATTTTACCACTCGATTTCTTCATTCTCTCCGCCAATTTGCTCCATATTAGAGAGAGAAAATCCTTGTTCGACAAAGACGCTCTGCACTTCGATTTCTGGGGAAAGATAGCCCATAGATTTTTCCATTAGCATAAGCTTATTTTTTGTTTTGCCGTAGCAACCCCTATGCGGCGGTTATATATAAAAAGAAAGTGTGAGGTTGAATTTCGTTTATCAAAATGGAGGTTGTGGTATAACCATGCGATAATAAACGATACAATGCCCCACACCTGTATATAGCAATACATTGGTATAGAGCATACCAATCGCATATATACGAGGAATAGGTGTTGTTCGTTGTCCTATCGCATTTGAAAACTACCACATTTCCATTTTAGGAGTCCGAAAACACTTTCTAATATGTTTGCAATCGTCACGACTGCACTACAAATATAGTAACTAATTTCGAAAGGAGCAAAAAAATGAAAGGCCGATGACTAACGGCTAATAACTAAAAGCTAAAAAAGTTTTCCGTTTTCCGCTTTAATCCTACTTCGTAGGCTTTTCCTCCTTCTTGCAAGGCATAGTCTGCAAGCAGCCTCTGCTCTTGCTTCGTGCGTCGGTTCCGTTTTCCAACTCCAAGCAGAAACCGAAAAACAAAAAAAAAGTTTTCCGCTTTCCGCTTTCCGTTTTCCGTTTTTTCGTATCTTTGTCCCAAAGATAGAAAAGATTATGAGAATTGGTGAAATACAAACCTTGCGTGTAGCGAGAGTGTCGGAGTTTGGTCTGTACTTGGCAGACGAGGAGGGCAATGAGGTGTTGCTTCCAAACCGCTATGTGTCGCTGACGCAGAAGGTTGATGATGAGGTCGAGGTGTTCGTATATCACGACTCGGAGGATAGAATTGTGGCGACAACCGAAACGCCAAAGATTACGGCGGGCAAGTGCGCCTACCTTAAAGTTGTGGATAAGAATATCCACGGTGCATTCCTCGATTGGGGCATCACGGGCAAGGACTTGTTCCTTCCAAACCGCAATCAGCAGGGCGGTGTTGTGGTTGGCTCGTATAAGGCGGTATATCTCTATGTGGATAATATTACAGACCGCTGCGTTGCAACATCGAAGTTGAAGCAGTATGTAAATAACGAGGATATTATTACCCTCGCACCCCGCCAAAAGGTCGAGGCGCTAATTGTATCCGAGAGTGAGATCGGCTACCGTGCGATTGTCGAGAATCGCCATTGGGGAATGATTTACAAGAATCAGATTTTCCGTGATGTTGCGCTTGGCGATAAGGTCGAGGCGTATGTGAGTCGTATTACGGAGGATAATCGTATCGATTTGTCGCTCCAACAGAAGGGCTTTGCGCAGGTTAAGGACTCGGCAGAGGTGCTCTACGATGCGATTGTAGAGGCAGGAGGTGCGCTTGCTCTGACCGATAATAGTTCGCCTGAGGAGATTAGAGAGGTGCTGAATATGAGCAAGAAACTCTTCAAACGCTCGTTAGGTGTGCTTATGAGTCACAATCGAGTTGTTTGCAATGAAAATGAAATAAAGGTTAAGGAGTAGCGGAATGTCAAAGATTGCAACAGCAGAGCGAGTGTCGCTCGAAAAGTCGGACAATTATGTCTTCCAACGCTCGGTGTTGGCATATCATCACTCCGCAGAATTGGTGAGTGGCGATATCCTCGAAATCGGTACAGGAATGGGTTATGGCGTGGATATTATCGCACCAAAGGCTACACGCTACATCTCCATTGATAAGGAGTTGCCGGCGCAGATAAACCAACTCGAAAATGTCGAGTACTACGAAATGGAGGTACCGCCAATCGAGTTTGAGAACTGCTCCTTTGATGCGGTGGTGTCGTTCCAGGTTATAGAACATGTCGAGGAGGATATGGAACTTGTACGCGAGGTATCACGAGTGCTTCGTCCGGGCGGAAAGTTCGTTGTAACGACTCCGAATGCCCCGATGTCGCTGACACGAAACCCTTGGCACGTGCGTGAGTATAATGCCGATGAGTTGCGTAATCTGCTCGGCTGCCACTTCTCGAATGTCGAGGCTTATGGCGTTATCGGCAATGAGAAGGTTATGGAGTACTATCGTAAAAACCGCCAGAGCGTGCACAAAATTACCCGTTTCGATATTCTCGACCTGCAACATCGTCTGCCTCGCAAGTTGTTGCAAATACCTTACGATATTCTCAATCGCCTAAATCGCAAGTCGCTACATAAGAAGAACACCTCGCTTACCGAATCTATCGTGATGGAGGACTACTCTATCGTGCCATACGAAGCAGGCATGGAGTGTTTCGATTTGCTCTTTGTGGCCACCAAATAGTATAATAATATATAAGTATATACTATGAAGCACTTATTCTCGATTATCTTTGCGGTTGTTGTGTTGGCGATACCTACCGTATCGGCTCAGCGCTACATGACCTGGACCATATCGGCAACCTTGCGTTATGTGAAGCGATGCTACGAACAGCAAAATATAGAGAGTAAACTCTATGGCGTTATTCCGGGAGAGGTTCATAATAAAGAGTTCTTGGTTTCGGCTCGCAATCGTGATGAGGCCGAGAAATTCGGCTACGAGGCTGCATCTAAGGTTGGTGGCGGTATGACACATTCTTACGAGGGTATGGGACAATTCGAGGGCAAACCCTGCCATATCTATCTCTTTTGCGAGGTCGAAACTCTTACGGTTGAAAACGAAGTGATAGATCCTATGGGTGAGGTGGAGTTGTAGGCTTTATCCACTATCTCAAAAAATACTCAGAAATAACAACAAAAAAAACAGCGGTTATCTCTTTCGGGATAACCGCTTCGTGACTCCGCCAGGATTCAAACCTGGAACCGCTTGATCCGTAGTCAAGTACTCTATTCAGTTGAGCTACGGAGCCGAATTGCGAGTGCAAATATAGAGGCTTTTTTTGACTTGTGCAAGTATTTCGCGAAAAATTTTTAATATTTTTTACTATTTATATTCTATCTATCTGAATATGGGAAGTTTGCATAAGAAAAGAATGTCGCGTTTTGGTAATGATAATTTTGAAGCGCAAATTATTTTGTAATTGTTGCTCTTTTCGAAATAAAATTATATCTTTGCATAAAATACATATAACGGAATAATGCAGAGCATTTTACGATAAGGGCATAAAATACCCTTCCCTGATCATTCGGGGGGGGGTATTTTATTGATAATCAATCAGTTATAAATATTTATAAACCAATTAATTTTTAATTTATAGTATTATGAAGAAACTTTTACTATTGTTGTTGCCGGTATTGCTTATCGGATGTGTGGACTACACAGAAGATTTCAATACTATCAATGGTCGTCTCGATGCATTGGAGGAGTCTGTTCCTTCTATCGAGAAGCAGGTTAAATCTATCGTGGAAACCATCGAGTCGCTCGAAGAGATGGATGAGATGATAGAGGAAAAGATTAAAGAGTTGAAAAATGAGGTAGAGGATTACACTCACACCATCAATCTTCTCACGGACAAGGATCTGGAACTTGATCAGAAGATTGCCGAGCTGAGATCGTATGTGGATAAGGAGCTTGCCAAGGCAAAGAGTGATGTTGCTGCTGCGTATGCTACCATCGAGCAGTTTAATAGTCTTTTGCAACAGCTCTCTGAGTTGCGCGAGGCTACGGATAAGTTGAGCGAGGAACTTACCGCCAAGATTAATACCGAGATAAAGAGTTTGAGCGACAAAATCGCTGACCTCGAAAATCGTTTGAAGATTGTAGAGGATAAGGTCGAGGGCCTCTTGGCTCGTATTCAGTCGGTATCGTATATCCCTGAGTACTCCGATGGTAAGGCTTTGGTTGAGCGTATGGGTTCTACTTCGTGGGGAACACTTTCGTTCCGTATTTCGCCAAAGGACGCTGTTGCAGAGTTGGCTAATGTTTGGGAGTCGGCAATTTCGTGCGAGGCTGTTTATACCAAGACTCGTGCCGTGTCGCTTACAAAGTTGGCTGTAACCAGTTTTGAGGGAGATACAGAGAATGGTATTATTACCATTAAGATTTCGGGTGAGGGTATGTCCGAAGAGTTCTTTGCCGGCACACAGGAGGCAAGCGTTGCTCTTATTATTTCAGATGGTAACAATTCGGTTGCAAGCGACTATGTTCCGATGCTTGCGCAGGAGATTGTTGATGAGATCAGATATACTACTGCTGATGGCAATGTGCTCGAACCAAAGAACTCCGGTGTAGATATCTTCGGAGCAAATATTATCTCGAATACTTACGAGAATGGTGTTGGTATTATCAAATTCGATGGTCCTGTAACAATGATTGGAAACAGTGCTTTCGGATCAACAGAGGAAAGCGATAACGATGGTACATATATGCTTCAAAGTATTGTGTTGCCACGTACAGTGACAACTATTGATAAACATGCATTTGCTTATTGCTGCGATGAATTAATTGAGATTGTTATTCCTGATAATGTGATATCAATAGGTAGGACAGCCTTTGGAAACTTGGCGAAGTTGGAGCGTGTAACCCTTGGTAAGAATTTGGAAACACTTGATATGTATACTTTTAGCAAATGTACCAGCTTGAAGCAAATCAATATTCCTGAGAAGGTTACCGAAATTCCGGACTACTGTTTTAGATATTGTGAATCTTTGGAGCGCATAGACCTACATCCTAATATTAAGAGATTGGGAACGAATGCATTCTATGAGTGTACAGGCTTGAAGGGTGTTTATATTACCGACCTTGCGGCTTGGTGTGGAGTAGATGTTGCTGATTATACCGTTCCTACAACATACGCACATCACCTCTATCTGAATGGCCAGGAGATTGTTGACCTTGTCTTCCCGGCAGAATTGACAGTGGTGAAACCATATACTTTCCGCGGTTTATTCTTGAACAATATCACATTGCACAATAATATTACACTTATCGGAAGTGGCGCATTTGCACAGTGTGACTACCTGAAAAGTGTAACTATCCCTGAAAGTGTAGAAAATATTGAGGAAACGGCCTTCCATTCAATGACATCTCTCGAAGCTTTCTATGGTAAATTTGCAACAGAGGATCATCGTGCTATTATCGTAGATGGCAGACTTGTGAATATCGCATCTGCTGGTCTGATTAATTATAGTGTTCCGGAAGGTGTTACTACTATCGGACGAGAGGCGTTTAAGGGCGTGAGTGTAAAAAATGTAACTATTCCTGCAAGTGTTAAGAATGTTGATTCTCAGGCATTCTACAATAATAGTAATATACAGTCACTCCGTTTTAAGAGTACGGTGCCTCCTGCCCTATATAGTACTAATGTCTTCACTGATCGTAAATATCCGATTTATGTTCCTGCTGAGTGTGTCGAGGATTATAAGTCGGCGCCACATTGGAAAACCTATGCTTCTCTTATCAGACCTTACGATGAGGGATTGATGGAGATTACCTACACTTCAACCGATGGCAATATTGTTGTTCCATATATCGGTGAGGCTAATAGCTATAAAACAATCGAACAGACATTTAATGCTAAGTTGGTATCTAATACCTACGAGAATGGTATTGGTAAGATGGTGTTTGATGGTGTTGTGACTAAGATTGGCGAGGCAGCTTTCTATCAGTGTCTGACATTGAAGTCAATCAATATTCCGGCAGGTGCTTGGTGTGTTGGCCAACAGGCATTTGACGGATGTAGAGATTTTGAGCATGCAACCATTCCTGAGGGTGTAACACGTATCTACGATAATGCATTCCATATGTGTGACAAGATGGAGTCGATTGCATTGCCTAATAGTATCACAACGATTGACGAGAGCTCATTCTTTAATTGCAAGAGTTTAAAGTATATATATAGCAAGCATTCGACAGCCGATAATCAAAGCCTTGTTGTTGACAATAAACTTATATGGGTTTCTCGCTTTGTAGAGGGTGATTACGTTATTCCTGACGGTGTTACATATTTAGGAAATTATTGCATCGGTTATCCTGTAAATGTAATTACCGTAACGCTCCCTGAGAGTGTTAAAGAGTTCTCTCACCGTCCATTTATCGGAATGTATAATATTTCTGCTTTCTATGGAAAATATACAGTTAATAATAGAGAGGTTATCCAGGACGGAAAGTTGTGGGGAGCAGCAGTTTACGGCTTGAAAGAGTATTCAGTATCTGAAGGAGTGAAGCGCATTGCATATCGAATACTTCGTGCATGCAAATTCGAAAAGGTGACCTTGCCTGCATCATTGGAACATCTCGAAGGCCACGTATTTGAGAATTGCGATGCTTTAAGACAGTTATATTGCAAAGCGGTTGTGCCGCCTACAATGGGTGACAAAATATTCCTGTATTGTTCTCAAATTCCTACAATATATGTTCCTGCATCATCGGTGAATGCTTATAAGACGGCAGAAGGTTGGAAAGACTACGCTGATAATATTGCTGGATACAACTTCTAAAAGTTGATTTCCTATTCAAAGCGACCTCGCAAATTTTGCGAGGTCGCTTTCGCTTTAATTTCCTCTTCGCTTCTTCTTGATTGTTGCACCGCTTTCGATGGTGCCGAGGTAGCGCATAACACCTTTTGGCGAAACAATGGCGAGGCGTGTCTGGCCTGTAATGTTCGAGAGAAATATCTCGGCAAACCAGCGTTCATCGCCATTCATGAAGGAGAATGTGATGCGCCAATTAGAGCCGTCAAGCGAGGCGGTATAACCCTCTGCGAAAGAATCAAGGTTGATAGTATCAATCACGTACGAAGTGAACTCTACGGGCAGATGCAAGATCACCTTATCGCCCGATATTCCCATAAAAAGATAGTAGGCAAACACCGAGCGTGTGTTGCCCGTAACGACATTCTGCATCGTTATCGGACGAAAGATATAGTTGCGCGAGCGGACAATATCGTCAATCTCGGCAGCATACGCCTCCCTACGAGATTCACGCTCGGCTTTTGCCTTCGACAATTCATCTTGTTGTGTCGTTTCGCCGACATCTGCGCGTGCTACAATGCTCGATAGGAGCATTGCAACAAGAATAAGTGATCTACACATGGTTAGTTAATTCCTGAGATGCCTCCAACATATTGTACATCGGGATACCAAGGTGAAGATATGGTGAGAGTGGCACTACCCGACGATGTGTATATTTCGAGCGAGAAGTCGTAGTCCGAGCCCGAGAATAGCGATGACGAGAATGTTACAAGCCACCCCTCCTGAGTTTGCTCGGTAACATACTGTTTGACCGAAGGCATCGTGTAGTTGAGCATTACGGTATAGTATGGCGGTGTTACGCCTTTTATATATGGTAGGAATATGTCAACCTCGCTACCCCACACCTGCAAGCCAAAGTTGGGATTGTTTAGTAGCCGCATCTGTCCCGCAGGCTGTTGCTGCATGGATTGCGGGGAGAATTGATAGTTTCGAGCCAGAACAATCGAGTCGATATATTTTTCGTACTCCGCCTGACGTTGGGCGCGACGCTTTTCGCGCTCGATATGGCGTTGTTCGCGCTGTTGAGCCTTGTCGGAAGAGCTCTTTGTTGTTGCCTGCGTGTAGCCGATTACGCATACTCCCACAGCAAAGATGATAGATGTGATGATTAGGATTTTACGTTTCATAAGCAATAAGTATTATTTCACTTACTGTCATTCCAAAAACCATGCAATAGAGAATTCAGAATTCAAAATGTAGAATTGATTTTTTTCACGACAAGTCTGCCACACCGCTATGGACTGAACGGGCCCGGAGCACAAAAAAAGAAGATAACCTTTCGATTATCTTCTTCTGCGGTGCGTAGGGGACTCGAACCCCTGACCCCGTGCGTGACAGGCACGTATTCTAACCAGCTGAACTAAGGCACCATTCATTTGGTGATTGCGAGTGCAAATATAGACCAAAAATTTTATTCTGCAAAATTTTTAGAAACTTTTTTGCACTTTTTTTTACATTTTTTTTCTACTTGCGGAACATCGAAAACTGTACACTTCCGTAACTCCTTAATTGCCAAAAATATGGGTGATTCGAGAAATCGTATTTGTCGGAGTGCTCAAAAATGAATATTCCCTCTTCACGCAAAATTTCGCTATCCAAGACAAGCGGTACAATCTCCTCTAATCCCTCCAAATCGTATGGCGCGTCCGAGAAAACGATGTCGAATTGCTTGGGACAACTGCGAAGATATAGGAATGCATTTGCCTTTACGACAAACATATTGTCGGCACCGAGCTCCTTGGCGGTACGGCGAATAAAGGCGTGATGTA
Organism: Alistipes sp.; assembly: GCA_045644085.1. Classification (GTDB taxonomy): domain Bacteria; phylum Bacteroidota; class Bacteroidia; order Bacteroidales; family Rikenellaceae; genus Alistipes. The sequence goes on from JAZRGH010000036.1 coordinate 26,057, forward strand.
CTGCATTTATCTCTACTGATGTTACGCTCTTTGCTCCTCGTGAGGCAAATTCATAACTCACCGAGCCGGTACCGGCAAAGAGGTCCAATACGTCACACTCCTCGAAATCTACAAGATTGTTGAGTACGTTGAATAGGTTCTCCTTCGCAAAGTCGGTCGTAGGTCTTGCGCGGAGATTGCGAGGTGGATTTATCGCTCTGCCTTTGAATTTGCCGCTTATTATTCGCATATTACACGTTTAAAGTATTTGCGTAATAATTTTATAGTTTCTGTGTTACCCTTTATATATATAGGTGTGCTGTTGTTGCTGAGCCACTCTGTTGCAAGGTATAGAACATCTTCGGGAGTCGTCGCATCGAAGGCTTCGGCGCGTTGCAGGCCATTGTCAAAACGACGCATGTAGCATACATTGCCGATGACATCGATAGTCAGGCACTCCTCTTCGCTGTGGCGCATATCTAAAAGCGGAGTCGAGAATGTTGCTCGATTACCCCATTTCTCGATAATCGAGCGCAAGGCGTTGCCGTCTATTGCCATGACTGCTATAATATCGGCTTGTAGCTCGCTGCAAACACTCTGCTCATTGCTACGACACGGCTTGCCTACAATATCTAATAATTTCGATGCTGTGTCGAGTGAAACTTCCTCGCGCGGAGCAAGGGTTACGCGCGGAGTATCGATGACGAACTCCACCTGCTCGATGTTGTCTGTAATGGCGATATTACTCGCAGAAAAAGAGAGTCCACCCAATTTTACTTGAATGGACACCTTATTATTGTTCGAAATCGGATTACTCCCAGTTTCCGGCCTCATTGTTACCACGATCCATTGCTCCGAACTTAATGCCCGGGTAGCGATTGAAGTTGTTCTTCATGTTATCCACGAGGTTGATAACCTCCTGACGATAAGCTACGGTGTCGAGGAATGCGATATACGGAGTACGGCACTCTACAACAGGGATAATAACCTTTGACTCGGTTGCCAACATACCTGCTTCGAGAATGTACTCGGTCTGGTTGTTGGTGTAAGGAACATAGCGCAACTCTGCAATCTGCTCCGGTGTAAGGTGCTTGAATAACGAGTCCTTAACCGAGAATGTGAACTTCTCTATGTTCTTGAACTTACGGCCATACTTTTTCTTTGCCTGCGCCATTGCTACCGAGTCGTCCTCATCGATCTTCTTACGCTCGCCCTCCATTTGTTCGGTGAGAACGAAGTTGATGAGAGTGTCGAAATCGGCTGTAAAGCGCTGATACTTACTCTTGAATGTGCGCTCAGCAGTACGAATGTCCTTGATGCGCTCGATAACTGCTGCCTCGCGTGCTTTCTGCTCAGCCTCGAACTTGATAGGTGTAGAGATGAGCATGTAAACCCAATAAGCGAGTCCCAAGACTACTGCTGCAAGAGCAACTTGGAGAATAATTTGAACACTTTTCTTTTCCATTTTGATATTTATTGTTAAGTTTGTACAAAATTAGCAACAACGATGAATATCTACGATATTGCGAGCCAAATTTACGCAAAATTATTGTATCAACCAACTAATAATCAAAAAAAAATCGTCGAGGCCTTTGCAGAGTACCTCGCCGAAGGCGATTCTTCTTCGATTTTTGTGTTGAACGGATATGCCGGAACGGGTAAAACAACGCTTGTTGCGGCCATTGTTGCGGCGCTGAAAAATGTGGGTATTCGCTCTGTCTTGTTGGCACCCACGGGGCGTGCGGCGAAGGTGCTTTCGCACTATTCGGGCGAGAAGGCTCTCACTATCCATAAACATATTTATCGTGAGCGTACCAATGCCTCGTACGAATCTAAATTTTCACTTAATATAAACCGTGATAAAGATGTGATTTACATCGTTGACGAGGCTTCGATGTTGTCGGCAAATACCGCTTCGGACGGGGTGCAATTTGGTAGTGGCTCACTACTCGAAGATTTGGTGCAATATGTCCGTTCCGGAAGAAATTGCCGACTCGTTTTGGTGGGTGATAATGCACAGTTGCCACCTGTGGGCGCAGACTTCTCGCCGGCTCTCGATACTGTCGAAATGAGCCGGTTTGGCGACGTTGTTTATGGTTCTATGGACGAGGTTGTGCGTCAGGAGCAAAATTCCGGAATACTTTTTAATGCAACATTGGTGCGTTGTATGCTCGAAAATAAGATTTACGAGATTCCGAAGTTCGATTTGGACTATGATGATGTCGCATCGGTCAGCGGTTCCGATTTGTTGGAGGCGTTGCAGGATTGCTATGACAGATATGGTCGTGACGAAACTATTGTTATCACTCGCTCGAATAAGCGCGCCAACCGCTATAACGAAGGTATCCGTCGTATCAATCTTATGGCGGAGGAGGAGTTGGAAAGTGGTGATATACTGATGGTTGCAAAGAATAACTACCACTATACCGAGCGCATCGAAAATTGTCCGATAAGCTTTATCGCCAATGGAGATATTGCCCGCTTGCGGAGGTTGCGCCGTGTGGAGGAGTTCTACGGCTTTCGCTTTGCTACGGCTACCCTATCCTTTGGCGATTATGACGATACCGAAATCGAATGTAAGGTGTTGCTCGATACGTTGCACTCCGAATCACCATCGCTTACTCGCGAGGAGAGCGAGCGCCTGTTCCGAGAGGTCGAGAAGGACTATCTTGATGTTAAGAGCAAGATAACACGCCTGCAAGAGATTCGCGAGAACGATTATTTCAACGCCTTGCAGATAAAATTTGCCTACGCTGTAACCTGCCACAAGGCGCAAGGCGGACAATGGAAGGCGGTCTTTATTGATAAGTGTATCTTCGGCGATGAGCCTATGACGAAGGATATGCTGCGCTGGCTCTATACCGCAATGACTCGTGCCACCGAGCGACTTTACTTTGTAAATTTCGACGAGCGCTTCTTCGAAGAGTAAAAAATGCCCCCGCAATTTAACCTTCGTATAGTTTTGGTATCTTAATAGGAAACTTAAACGAACTATATGAAGATAATTCTAAAACTTATTGTTGTCGTAGCCGTTTTAACTACGACGGCTACTGCACAAACTACTTCGCGCATCGTATGCGATGAGAATTGCAAAACAGAATCGGGTGCAACCGTCGTTAAGGGCGACGGTTTTGCCGTTGTTTCGCCCGTAGGTCGTGGTACGGTGCAGATGATTGAAATGGCTCCACGTCTTACATCGCTCGAAGGAAAAACTATCGCTATCGTAGGCGGTAGTTTCATGGCTCGAACAACTCACCCTGAACTTAAACGTCTTATTGAAAAACACTACCCTACGGCTCGTGTTATTTTGCTTGATAAGATAGGCTCGGCGGGCGTATATCCTGCGCCTGGTGTAACTCGTCGCTCGAAAGAAGAGTTTCAAGAGAAGCTTCGCTCTATGCGTGTAGATGCCGTTATTTCGGGCAATTGTGGTTGCGGATTATGTACGCCGAAGGAGGTGGGTTCGTGTATTGCAGCCGAGTATTTAGGTATTCCTGCGGTGGCTATTGCAGGTCCAACATTTACCGAACAGGTGTTTTATACCTCGACAAATAATGGAGTACCTGCACCTCGTGTTGCGGAGTATCCGGGAGCATTCTCGTCGCATACAACCGATGAACTGATAAAGAATACACGCGAAGTGTTGTGGCCGCAAATAGTGAAGGCCCTCACTGCCCCTATTGCAGCCGAGGAGCTGGCGCGTAGTGCAAAAAATAATCAGGGTGGGCTTCGTGACGATATCTTTTACGGTTCACTCCAAGAGATAAACGACCACTTCCGCGAGATGAATTGGTCAGACGGTCTACCGATAGTCCCTCCAACCTTCGAGAAGGTGAGCGAATTTCTTCGTTATACCGATAAACCGTGGGACGAAACGGTTGCTGTGCTTCCTGTGGCTCATCGAAATACTACGGTTTGGCACGTGGCGGTAAATGGCGTTATGGCGGGTTGTAAGCCTGAATATATGCCTATTCTTATAGCGATGACAAAGGCTATTGGTGCGCCGTTGTTTCGTCGTACTTTGGCAAGTACACACGCTTGGGTGCCATATTGTTGGTTGAATGGCCCTGTGGCACGACAGCTCGGTATAGACTGCGGACAAGGCGAAATCAACGAGGCTGCAAATGCTTCGATAGGTCGCTTTATGAATCTTGCGTTGATGAATCTGGCGGGCTACTACGTAAAGCAAAATCGTATGGGAACATTCGGCTACCCTATGCCATGGTGTTTGGTGGAGGACGAGGTTGCTTGTCGAGAGGTGGGTTGGAAACCTTATCATGCCCGTCTCGGTTACAGAATGAACGACAACACGATTACAACATCTTCGACTCTGCTTTGGGGCAATAATATGGCACCTTCGACTACCAGCTCGCAGAAGATTATGGAGTTGTTGGCGTGGGATATCACTGAACGCTGCCAATTTGCACTCGGTAGCGGTAAGCAGTTCACCTATCGCACAATTCTGCTCACCAAACCTATTGCGAAGAATCTTGCAACGAAATATCGCACTACGTTTGCACTCGAACAAGATTTGATTAAAACGGCTCGTCGCTCATTTCATGAGCGAGTGTTTGCAAACTACTACGCTAATCCGGGTAGTAATCCTGAGGAGCGTCACCCTATCCGCAACTGGCGTGGACACCTCTCTCGTACAGAGGGCGCCACTATAACCCCAACGCCGGTTTGGTATGATACGCCCGAAACAGAAATGCTCACTATTCCTGCGATGAAAGAGGATATGACCGCCTTCCTGATTACGGGAGATTCGAGCCGCAACAAGGTGCAGGTGATGCCTGGCGGAGGCTTCGAAACGGTAGCAATCGAGTTGCCTCACAATTGGGATAAACTGATGCATGAGAAGGGATATAGACCTATTTCAGAGTTCTATATTAAATAAAGCGCAAGGCGATTGGCGATTTTGCTAATCGCTTTTTCTTTTTAAAGAAAAATTTCGTTATATTTGCGCACTTATAACATAAAAAGAGAGAAACCTTGGCACGACAGAAGAAAAATAGTGAGGAGACGGAGAAAAAGTCGGGTAAGACCGACTTGATGTTGCAGTACGAGAATATCAAGGCGCAGTATCCCGATGCGATACTCTTGTTCCGTATGGGCGACTTCTACGAGACATTCGGTGCAGATGCTATCGAGACGAGTGCGATACTCGGTATTACGCTCACTCGTCGAGCAAATGGTGCAGCGGCAACCGTTGAGTTGGCGGGTTTTCCTCATCACGCAATCGATTCGTATTTACCTCGTTTGGTGCGTGCCGGCAAGCGAGTGGCTATTTGCGAACAGCTTGAAGATCCGAAGTTGACTAAGAAGATTGTCAAACGAGGTGTTATAGAGGTGGTTACGCCGGGCGTAGTACTCGAAAATAATGTTATCGAGCAGCGCGAAAACCACTACCTTGCATCGGTCTATTTCGGACAGTCGGCTACGGGTGTGGCTTTTCTTGACCTAACTACGGGTGAGTTCTCGGTAGCCGAGGGTGATGACCACTATATCGAGAAGTTACTCTCGTCGTTTGCTCCAAAGGAGATTGTCTATCAGCGAGGTTTGAAGGAGCGTTTTGTGGCAACTTTTGGCTCACGCTACTATATCTATTGCCTCGAAGATTGGGTGTTCTCGTATGATGTCAATTACGGCAAGCTCAAAACACACTTCTCCGTTCCGACTTTGAAAGGCTTTGGCGTGGAGGGTATGCGTAATGCCATTTCGGCAGCGGGAGCAATACTCTACTATCTCGAATTTACACAGCATAATGATATTGCACATATCTCGTCGCTTTCGCGTCTGGATCGCGAGGAGTATGTATGGATCGATAAGTTTACATCGCGCAATCTCGAACTCTTTGTGTCGAGTGGCGGTGATTCGAACTATTCGCTTGCAAAGACTCTTGACCGCACTCGTACCGCTATGGGTGCGCGATTGTTGCGTCGTTGGATAGCGATGCCTATTCTAGATTTGAAACGTATTGAGGAGCGACAGGATATGGTCGAGGTCTTTGTAAAAGACTCGGCTACACGTTCTGTCGTACACGAACATCTCTCGATGACCGGCGATATCGAGCGAATCGCTTCGCGTATTGCCTCGTTGCGCGTATTGCCTCGCGAGATGATTCAGTTGAAGAATTCATTGGAGGCAATCGAACTGTTGAAGGCGGCTTTGGAGTCGTCTGATAGCGATATTCTCCACCTTGCAGCGTCGAATATCAATCCGTTGGCCGAAGTGTCGCAGAGAATAGCGCAGACTATCTATCCCGACCCTGCGTCGAACCAAATTCAAAAGGGAGGTATTATTGCCGATGGCGTATCGGCAGAACTTGATGACTTGCGTCGTATCGCTACGCATGGCAAGCAAGTACTTCAACAAATTCAGGAGCAGGAGAGCGAACTCACGGGTATTCCATCGCTCAAAATCGGCTATAACAATGTATTCGGCTATTATATTGAGGTGCGTAATACACACAAAGATAAAGTACCTGAGCGTTGGATTCGTAAGCAAACCTTGGCATCAGCCGAGCGATATATTACCGAGGAGTTGAAAGAATATGAGCAGAAAATTCTCGGTGCCGAGGAGCGAATCTTGCAACTCGAACAGCAGATATACAATGACTTAATTGCTTATATTACAGGTTATTTGCGCGAGATTCAGCGTAATGCACAAATTGTTGCCCGCATCGACTGCCTCTATTCGTTGGCGGTTGTGGCTGTGGAACGCAAATATGTGCGCCCTCTGCTAAATGACTCTACTGCAATAAACCTAAAAGCAGCACGTCACCCAGTTATCGAAACCTTAATGAAGGTCGGCGAGAGATATATTCCGAACGATGTAATGCTCGACACAGAGTCGCAACAGATTATGATGATTACCGGTCCGAATATGTCGGGTAAGTCGGCATTGTTGCGTCAGACGGCTCTCATTGTACTGATGGCGCAGATGGGATCGTTTGTGCCTGCATCGAAAGCCGAAATCGGTATCGTGGACAAAATCTTTACTCGTGTGGGCGCATCGGACAATATCTCGCAGGGCGAATCAACCTTCATGGTCGAGATGTTGGAGTCGGCAAGTATCCTCAATAACATCTCGGAACGCAGTCTTGTATTGCTCGATGAGATTGGTCGAGGCACAAGCACCTACGACGGTATTTCGATTGCGTGGGCAATGGTTGAGTATTTGCATAACCACCCTACGGCCCAACCTCGCACACTCTTTGCTACGCACTACCACGAGCTCAACGATATGGAACAGGTTTGCAACCGAGTGAAGAATTTCCACGTTTCGGTCAAAGAGATTGACGGTACAGTGGTATTCCTCCGCAAGTTGGAGCGTGGCGGTACGGAACACTCGTTTGGTATCCATGTAGCGCAGTTAGCGGGAATGCCGGCTACTATTGTGGAACGTGCTACAGCGATTTTAGGAGCATTGGAGAAGGCGTATGGCAATAGCGATATGGTGCCAAATGGCGAACTTCGTAAACGAGGTAAAAAGACTACGGCTCAGGGTATTGCAGATGCTGCCGAGTCGGTACGCACCCCCGATGTGCAGTTGTCGATGTTCCAACTCGACGACCCTGTCTTGGTACAGATCCGTGACCAAATCAAGGGGTTAGACATTAACTCCCTCACCCCCTTGGAGGCATTGAATAAACTCAACGAAATCAAGAAAATAGCAGGAATATAATTGAAATGTAGATATGGAAATTGTAAAATTTGTCTTTAATCCGATTCAGGAGAATACATATATCGTGTGGGACGAGACCAAGGAGTGTATCGTTGTTGATGCGGGTAACCTTTCGGCACGCGAGGACAAGGCGCTGGCGGAGTTTATCGAAGAGCAGGGCTTAAAGCCTGTGTTGGCGGTGAATACCCATTGCCACTTCGACCATATCCTCGGTGTGGAGTATGTACGCTCGACCTATGGCGCAAAGTTCGCTGCATCGTCTGCCGATAACGCCATTATGCTCGGCTCGAAGGAGCACTGCGCAATGTTTGGACTCGAAGTTGGCGAGTTGCCGACTACTGTGGATATCGACCTAGCCTTGACTGAGGAGATTCATTTCGGAAACACCACGTTGCGTGTAATTCCTACGCCGGGACATACTCAGGGTTGTGTTTCACTCTATCACGAGGAGTCGAAGTCGCTCTTTACTGGCGATACACTCTTCCGCGAGAGCATTGGTCGCACCGACCTTCCCGGTGGCCACTACCCTACGATTATGAACTCTATCGTGAAACAGATTTTGCCACTTGGCGATGAGGTTACAATCTATCCGGGCCACAGCGAGAAGAGCAATATCGGTCACGAATCATTGTATAACCCATTCGTTGTCGAGGTGTTGAACAACGAGGTTAATCTAAATTAAGAGAGTAGATAGTAATTAGTAGAGAGTAGTTTTTTACGACACCAATAAATATTTAATAGCTAATGGCCACCGCTGCGATTAAGCCGAGTGCAGAGTTTGCTTACAAACTATGCAGAGGCGGAGCAGCGAAGACCGAAGGTCAATGGCCAATGGCTAAAAGCCAAGAAAATTATGAGAATAGATATTTTAACAGTTGTGCCTGAGTTGCTTGTGTCGCCTCTGAACGAGTCGATATTGAAGCGTGCGCAGGAGGGCGGTTTTGCCGAGATTCATATTCACAATATCCGTGATTACTCGGAGGATAAGCACCATAAAGTCGACGACTACCCATTCGGTGGCGAGGCAGGTATGGTGATGAAGATTGAGCCGGTGTTCCGTTGCATTGAGAAGTTGAAAAGCGAGCGCCACTACGACGAGATTATCTTCACTTCGCCCGATGGTATTCGCTACGATCAGCACGAGGCAAATCGCCTCTCGACACTCGAAAATATCATTATTCTCTGCGGACACTACAAGGGTATCGACTACCGCATTCGTGAGCACCTTATCACTCGCGAGATTTCGGTTGGCGACTACGTCTTGACGGGTGGCGAGCTTGCAGCGGCGATTATCACCGATTCGGTGGTGCGCCTTTTGCCTGGTGCGATTGGCGACGAGGCTTCGGCTCTGACCGACTGCTTCCAAGATGATTTGCTTGCTCCACCCGTATATACTCGCCCTGCGGAGTTTAACGGTTGGAAAGTACCCGATGTGCTTTTGTCGGGCAACTTTGCCGAGATAGCCAAGTGGCAAGACGAACAGGCGTATGAGAGAACAAAACTTCTGCGTCCTGATTTATTGGAGTAACTATCAATTTATATAATATGAAATATTATATAATCGCAGGTGAGCCGTCGGGTGATTTGCACGGAAGTAATCTGATGCGAGGTTTGCAGGCAGAGGATTCCGAGGCGCAATTTTGCTTTTGGGGTGGCGATAAAATGGCGGAGGTAGGCGGTGTCGAGAATTTGGCAAAACACTATCGCGAAACCTCATTTTTCGGCATTGCACAGGTTATGCGCAACCTGAAAACTATCGTCGGACAGATTGACGAGTGCAAGCGCGACATCGAGGTGTTTCAGCCTGACGTTCTGATACTTATAGACTATCCAAGCTTCAATATGCGTATTGCCAAGTGGGCAAAAGCGCGCGGTATAAAGGTTTACTACTACATTGCTCCAAAGGTGTGGGCATGGAAGGAGTGGCGAGTCAAAGAGATACGCAAGTATGTCGATAGGCTCTACACGATATTTCCGTTTGAAACCGAATATTTCCGCTCGAAGGGTATCGAGCCCGTATTTTGCGGTAATCCGCTCTGCGACTCGATAGCGCAGTACAAGGCGCAGATGCCTTCGCGAGAGGAGTTCTTGAAGGTGTGCAATCTCGACGAGCGACCTATCGTGGCGTTGTTGGCAGGTAGCCGTCGCTCGGAGATAAAGGATAACCTTGCCGATATGGTGGCAATTTCACGTAATTTCCCTAATTATCAGTTCGTTGTAGCGGCTGTACCTTGGATTGAAAAGGCGTTGTACGATACAATGCTGGCAGGTACGGGAGTTAAATTTGTCTGCAATAAGACCTACGATACATTGATTTATGCCGAGGCAGCAATTGTAACATCGGGAACAGCTACACTTGAAACGGCATTAATGAATACGCCAGAAATTGTACTCTATCATGTGCCGAAGATTTACGAGTGGTTGCGTCCTATCGTGCTGAAAATCCCGTATATTTCGCTTGTGAACATAAATCTTGGCAGGGAGTGTGTGCGCGAGATTGTGGTAAACAAAATTGATGTCGAGGCGGTTAGCGAGGAGTTGCGTGCGATTATGCAGGGAGGATCCAAGCGTGCGAAGATGCTGGCCGACTTTGCCGAATTACAAGAAATGATGGGTGGCAAGGGTTCGAGCCATCGTGTTGCCCAAGACATAGTTAAATCGTTGAAATAGATGAAGATAGTATCAATACATAACGCCCTCATCAGTGGTGAAGATTTGTGGCTTACCGAGCGCTCCGACTCGTCGGCTCTGCGTAATAATGATGACTTCTATATGCCGACCTTTTCGAGCAATATGCAATGCACCGTTGGTTATATGTTGCGTGTTACCCGTTTGGCAAAGTGCATGAACGAGAAGTTCGCTTCGCGTTGCTACGACGCTGTGGGTATAGCGGTTGCCTTTACGGCACAGGATATCGTGGAACGAAATTGTGCTCTTGGTCGCCCTTGTGATGAGGCGTACTGTTTTGATAAATCTTTTGCTGTTTCGCCTGAGTCTGTTTCGCCCGAAGTTGTGGGTGAAGGCTCATTGCAGATAAAGATAGGCAATACTCTAAAAGAGTGTAAGTTGGGAGATTTGCACATCTCTCTCGATAAGGCTCTTGCGAAGGCTTCGGAGTTGCTTACTTTGAAGATGGGCGACATTGTGTACGTTGCCGCTACCGAGCCATTTGTACCGCAGATTGGCGACCACGTGGAGGTGTCGCTCAATGGTGCAGAATTGCTCAACTTCGAGGTGAAGTAGGTCACACTACCCTACAAGAACATCAAAATCATAGACTGCGCAATAATCACGCGCAAGAACATTGCCAACGGATATACCGTTGCATAGCTGATTGCCGGCATGTCGCTACCTGCCAACGAGTTGGCGTAGTTTAGCGCAATCGGATTAGTCATCGCACCCGACAACATTCCCATAATCGAGAAGAAATCCATTTTGTAACGCAAGCGGGCATAAACTCCTACAATAAGCAACGGAATGATTGCGATAATCAATGCGTAGAGCAACCAGATGTAACCTCCACCTGCCACTGCTTCGACAAAACCATTGCCTGACGCCAAGCCTACCGAAGCAAGGAACATCGCTAAACCCACTTCGCGTAACATCAGATTAGCACTTAAAGTCGTATATGTAATCAAGTGCCAATGGGTACCGAAACGGCCTATTATTATCGCCATAAGCATAGGGCCTGCTGCGAGTCCGAGTTTTATAGGCTGTGGCGCATCTATAAGTGGGATAGAGCCGACCAAGACACCCAAAGCAATACCGAAAAATAGCGTAAAGATGTGTGGGTCGCGCAACTTCTGCAATGAGTTGCCGAGTAATTTGGCCACCTCGTTTATTGCCTCCTCCGAGCCTACAACCATAACTTTATCACCAAGTTGCAACTCCATGCCTTGATGCGGAATTATATCTACACCTGCACGATTTACGCGGGTGATATTGATGCCGTACTTGGTACGTAGGCGCAAGTCAACAAATCGCTTGCCGTTGATTTTGGGCTGTGTGACGATTATACGACGAGAAACAAGCTCTCCTTCAAATTTACCCCACTCCTCTTCGAACATATCTATTTCGCGTCCGAGAAATGCCAAAATAGCCTCTTTATCTTCGATGTTGCTTACTACGAAGATCTTATCGCCGCAATTTACTTTGCTCGATACATCTGCTATACAAGCTTGACTGTTGTCGTGCGAAATACGCGATATAACAAATTGGCGTGAGATTATTTGGCGAATTTCGCCGACGCTCTTGCCGTCCATCTGCTTGTTGGTTACCTCAATCGAGAATTTCGCAGCAAACTTGTTACCTCCAAAGGTTTTTGCTACAACCTCTCTCTCTCTCGAAAGGTCGATGCGAAGCATTGCCTTTAAAATCATAAAGGCGAGTATAACTGCCACTACGCCAATAGGATAAGTTACGGCAAATCCCATAGGGATAGATTTGTCGTCAATGCCTGTGAGATCGAGAAATGTTTGCTGTGCTGCACCCATTGCCGGAGTATTTGCTACCGCTCCGTCCATCACGCCGACCATAGTTTGAAGAGGTGTTCCGGTAGGGATAACGAGCATATATGCCACAACGGCAGCGAGTAGCATTGCTAAAATGGAGAGCCACATCTGTTTTAAACCTCCCTGGCGTAACGACGAGAAGAATGAAGGGCCGATTTGAAGGCCGATGGAGAAGACGAAGAGTGTTAAGCCGAAATCGCGCACGAAGTTCAATGTGTCGGCATGCAGATTCATGCCGAAGTGGCTTGCCACGATACCAGCAAAGAGTATCCAGGTGGCACCAAGCGAAATACCACCTATCTTAATTTTGGCGAGCATTGTGCCTATGGCAATTACCATCGCCAACACAAATATCGAGTGAGCAATGCCTGCTCCGAATATAAACTCCTTAAAAAACTCCATAAAATCAGTTTCTTACCAATCTTCGGGGCAAAGGTAAGAAAATATTTTTAGAGAGCAGTTAGTAGAGAGTAATTAGTAGTTAAATCAATATTTAAAAACGGATTTTTTTGAGCTTCTGGAAATTTGTTGTTATATTTGTGGGACATAATTACGCGGAAAGTGTAAGTTTATTCTCGTTGATAGAATGTAGGAAGTTTTATTGGGAGAGATTAAGCGGACATTCTTCTGCGTCGTACCATTTGGTATGGCGTGGAACTGTTGCTTATTTTATCCCGAAGGTATCCTACAACCTTATCAACTAAAATAAGTTTTCAGCGCCACGCTCTCTTTTTGCGTAATATAGGTTTGAGCAAACATTAACAAACTTAATATTTAACTGTTATGAAGAAACTTTTACTTTTAGTTGCAGCAGTGGCAATGTTGTTGCCAAGTTGCAAAAAGATTAACGAGGCATTGGACTCTCTTGATGGTCGCCTCGACAAATTAGAGCAGGAGGCAATCCCTTCTATTGATGAGCAGATTGCTAACATCAACACTTCTATTGCAGATTTGGAGGCGGCAGATGTTGAACTAAAAAACTACATCACAGCATTACAGACTACTGCTGCTGAGCTGCAAAAGTCTATCGATGCCACCAATACCAAAATTGACGAGGTGAAAGTTGCATTGCAAAGTGAGATTTCCACAGCAAGGGCAGATGTGTTGGCACAATTAGAGGCACTCCGTACTGAGATGACAAATGAACTCTCTCAGATTAACTCTACCATTGCTACACTCCAAGCAAAAGATACTGAGTTAGAGGGCAAGATTACTGAGTTGAGAACTTATGTTGATACGGAACTCAAAAGCACTAAGGATTGGGCGACTGCTACATTCTCAACTCTTGAACAGTACAACGCTTTGTGTTCGGAAATTGCCACAATCAAAACTCAGATTGAGAATTTGAACAAGTCTATCTCCGAACTTGAAACACGCCTCAATACCAAGATTGCTACTGACATTGCAACAGCAGTAAAAGGTTTACAGGACGAACTTGCTGATGCGGTGACTGATATTACAAACTCTTATACATCTGCCATCTCAACTGCCAAAGAGGAGATTACAGCAGCATATACAGTAGCGATTCAGAGTGCTATTTCTGCACTTGAATCATCTATGAAGCAGTGGGTGGGTGAGCAGTTAGCGAACTACTATACCATTGCCGAGGTTGAAGCAAAAATCACAACATTGCAGACATCAATTACCGAAGGCGATGCGGCATTGCAGGAGGAGTTAAAAAGTCTTAAATCACAACTTGAAACTGCAAAGTCGGAGATTACCGCAGCATATAAAAAGGCAATAGAGGAGGCGATAAATACCAATAATGGCGTAATTGACACCAAGATTGCAAATGAGATTGCATCGGTTAATCAGCGTATCAACAATGAGGTTGCAACTATCAATGCAAAGATTGCCGAGATAGAATCACGATTGGATAATGTTGAGGCAAAGATTGCCGAGTTGCTTGCCCGTATTCAGTCTATATCGTATATCCCGACTTATGACGATGGCAAGGCAACAGTAATAAGCGATGGTTTAAAAAGTCAAGTTACTCTTGATTTTGAGGTTTCGCCAAAAGATGCAGTTGTAGAGTTGGCAAAGGTATGGCAAAGTGCAGTATCGGTTAAGGCAATATACACCCAAACTCGTGCGGTATCATTTATTGATATGCCTATCATATCTTTTGAGGCAGATGCGACTAATGGTGTGATTTCTGTTACCGCATCAGGCGAGAACTTGTCGGCAGAGTTCTTTAATGGTACTCAATCGGCAAGTGTAAGATTGTCTATATCTGATGGCAACAATTCTGTAACCAGTGACTATGTGCCTGTATATTCTCCAACTATTCACGGAGAAGATGTTATACCTCAAAATCATATGATATATTATACAACTTCTGATAATACAAGACTCTTTCCGAATACTACTGAACCTAGAATCTTCGGTTCTTTTCTTATATCTAACTCATATGAAGAAGGTCAAGGTATTTTAGTCTTTGATGCGCCGATTACTTCGATTGGAAATTATGCATTCGATGATTGCACCTCGCTGACAAGTGTTACAATTCCAAATAGCGTTACTTCGATTGGAAATTATGCATTCAATGGTTGCAAATCGCTGACAAGTATTACAATTCCTGATAATGTTACTTCGATTGAAAGTTCAGCATTCAGTGGTTGCAGTAGTTTGACAAGTGTTACAATTCCAAATAGCGTTACTGAGATTGGAAGTGATGCATTCTATCGTTGCACCTCGCTGTCAAGTATTACAATCCCAAATAGCGTTACTTCGATTGGAGAGTATGCATTCTCAGGTTGCACTGGAGAGCTCATAGTTAACTGTAATATATGCGGTTATGATAATGTCGGAAATGTCTATGGTACAGATATTTTGAATGGTTATAGTCCATTCTATAATAGTAAATTTGAAAAAATTACAATTGGTAATAGCGTTACTTCGATTGGATATCGTGCATTCTATAATTGCAAAAGTCTGACAAGTGTGACAATTCATAATAGCGCTCCTTCGATTTCATCTTACGCATTTGATGGTTGTACCTTGCTGACAGACGTCTATGTGCACATAACAGATTTAGTTACATATACTACAAGGAACACAGTGTCAAGAATTGGTGACAATACGCATTTATTAGTTAATGGAGTAGAAATCACAGAGTTACTTATTCCTTATGGCATTGCTTCGATTGGAAATTCTGCATTTAGAAAATGTACCTCGCTGACAAGTGTTTCAATTCCTGATAGCGTTACTTCGATTGGAAATTATGCATTTCATGGTTGCAAATCGCTGACAAGTGTATATTGCAAGCCGACAACTCCGCCAACGGGAGATTCTTCTATGTTCAACAGCAATGCTTCCGGCAGAAAGATTTATGTACCACGCAATTCGGTAGAGGCATACAAAGCCGCTGACTATTGGAAGGAATATGCAGACTATATCGAGGGCTACGACTTCTAAACGGAAAACGAAAAGCAGAAAAGTGAAAATGGAAAACGAACAACCTCGCAGAAAATCTGCGGGGTTGTTTTTTGTTCTCCCAAATTTTAATTCTCAACTTTTAATTTTTTGTTGAAAAATCTCCTATCTCCTATCTCCTATCTCCTATCTTTTTTCTATCTTTGCACATCCAAAGTTGGGAATTCTAAATAGAAAATATAGACTATGAGCAAAGTTACTATCGAGCGTGCACATCGTATGGACGGAACAGGCGAGTACTACTTCTCGCGCCGTCTTCGCGAAATTGCAGAGATTGAGGCGACTACAGGTCGTCAGATTATTAAGTTGGCTATGGGTAGCCCCGACCTTCCGCCACACCCATCGGTTATTGAGCGCCTTTCGAAGGAGGCTCTCCGCCCCGATGTTCACAAGTATATGTCGTTCAAGGGTGAGCCTATTTTGCGTAAGGCTTTCGCCGATTGGTACGGCAAGTGGTATGGCGTAGAGGTTGATTACAACACCGAGGTGTTGCCGCTCATCGGCTCGAAAGAGGGAATTATGCACATCTGCCAGACCTTTATCAATCCTGGCGACAAGGTGCTCGTTCCAAACCCGGGCTATGCTGCTTACAAGGCTGCCGTAACTATGACAGGCGGTGTAATGCTCCCATATTCGCTCAACAAGGAGAACGGTTTTAAGCCTGACTTTGCTGCTATCGAGGCTGCGGGCGTAGAGGGCGTGAAGATTATGTTTGCGAACTTCCCTGGTATGCCGACAGGTCAGACTCCAACCAAAGAGTTGTTCGAGGAGATCGTTGCATTCGGTCGCAAGCACAACATCCTCGTTATTCACGATAACCCATACTCGTTTATCCGCAACAACGACAAGCCTATGTCTATCCTCGCAATCGAGGGCGCAAAAGATGTCGCTATGGAGATGAACTCGTTGTCGAAGGGCCACTCGATGGCTGGCTGGCGTGTGGGTGTTATCATCGGTAAGGAGGAGTGGATTAACTCTATCTTGACCTTTAAGTCGAATATGGACTCGGGTATGTTCTACCCTGTTCAGGCAGCTGCCGAGACTGCTCTCGCATTGGGTGAGGATTGGTTCACAGAGTTGAATGCTATCTATCGCGAGCGTGAGAAGCAGGGAATGGAGTTGCTCGATGCACTCGGATGTACCTACCAGCCAAATCAGGCAGGTTTGTTTATCTGGGCTGAGATTCCTGCCGATTTCGAGGGCGATGGCTACGACTTCTCGGACGAGGTTATGGAGAAGTGCGATGTATTCCTCACTCCTGGTGGTATCTTCGGTACTGAGGGTAAGCGATATGTTCGTATTACATTGTGCTGCCCTACCGAGTTGTTGAAGAAGGCGACAGACAACATCAAGGCAAGATATACCAAATAGTAGGTCTTACCTATAAACAATATAGGCACCCTCTGTGAGAAGGTGCCTATATTGTTTTTTTTAGTGTGTTACTTTACTCGAATGAGGTTGATACCGTCACGAAGTGGAAGAATCACATTCTCTACCCTGCTGTCGTTGCGGACATAGTCGTTGAA
>JAZRGH010000037.1:0-46333 GCA_045644085.1 Alistipes sp.
TTCATCGAAATAGAGACCTTACGCTCTGGGCGAACCTCCATTGGGACCTGGAATGTCGCACCACCGATACGCTTAGACTTAACTTCGACTTGTGGAGTGTCATTCTCAAGGGCTTGTTTCCAAACCTCAATTGTAGATTTATCAGCATCCTTCATCTTCTTACCTACCAACTCCACCGAATTGTAGAAGATTGTGTAGGCAATACTCTTCTTGCCATCCAACATCAAGTTGTTAACGAAGCGAGTTACCTCAACGTCGTTGAACTTTGGATCAGGAAGTAGAGTGTGCTTTCTTGGCTTAGCTTTTCTCATTTTCTTTCTCTGTTAAAAAATTGTTTCTTTTTAGATTACTTCTTACCTGCCTTTGGTCGCTTAGCACCATACTTCGAGCGACGCTGACGACGACCATCTACGCCTGCTGAATCGAGGGCACCACGAACTAAGTGGTAACGTACACCCGGAAGGTCCTTTACACGACCTCCACGAACAAGCACAATCGAGTGCTCCTGCAAGTTGTGACCTTCTCCTGGGATATAGGCGTTGACCTCCTTGCCATTGGTCAATCTTACACGCGCAACCTTACGCATAGCCGAGTTAGGCTTCTTTGGTGTTGTAGTGTACACACGAGTACAAACACCACGGCGCTGCGGACACGCTGCCAGAGCCGGAGACTTTGACTTATCCTCCATCTTAGCTCGGCCGTTTCTAACTAACTGTTGAATTGTTGGCATTTTAAACCTTTAATTTGTTAATAATCACGGGGGTTTGACGCCCCAAATCTCTATTTCTTTGTGCCAAAAGGCCCGCAAAGGTAAGCATTTTTTTTGGATTACAATATATATATGCAACTTTTTTCGCCTAAAATCAGCCGATTTTTCAGCGATTTAGCCCTTTTTGCGCCCTATCCCTATTCTTTTTTCTTATATTTTCTACAACAAAATAGTTTGCATTTATCATTAATTTTGCAAAGTATTGATTTTTAGACGTTTAAAATTTTGTTAGTTGGCGATTTTTGCGAGTTATTAACAATGGGCACTCAATCAGGGAAAAGAACGATTTTTTGAGTTTTTTGAGAGAATAGTGTGTTTTTTAGAGGCTACAAAGATTAAAGGGGCAACAGGAATTGACATCGAAATATCATCCCTGCTACCCCTATTTCACCCACTATCCAAAAGTAGTAGTGCGCGTTTTTTATTTGAAGGAGAAAGTTAGTATCTCTGGCAACGATTCACGCCAGAAAACCCAATTGTGTTTGCCATCACGAACACGGAATTCGACGTGTACTTTTTCACGCTTCATCTCGGTAAAAAAGTCGATGTTTGTGGTGATAATTCTGTCGTCGTCGCCACAGTCCAACATCCAGCGTACCGACTTCAATTTTTCGATCTCCTCGGCGGTCGCATTTCGGAGGAATTCTACGGGCGAAGTTTCCGATACAGACCAGAGCCAACCGATGTCGTAATAGTCGGGAATTGAAGGGCGATAACGATGGTCGAGAAGGCCGCTTGTGGAGTACGCCGCAGAGAAAATTTCGGGGTGTCTTTGAGCGTATACAACCGAGCCTCCGCCCCCCATCGAAAGACCTGCGATTGCCCTACCCTCCTTCGATGCTATCGTTCTGAATTTCTTATCGATATGAGGAATAAACTCCTCGAAGAAGAAGTCCATATAACGCCAATCTTTGACGTTGAAATATCCCATATTTTTACCGGCATTTTTCTCGCCAATACCACGAGCGTCAGGGATGACAACAATCATCTCTTTAGCACGACCTTCAGCGATGGCTTTGTCGGTTATCTCCTGCATATTTCCGCGCTCCTTTTCTACCCACGAAAGGTGGTTTCCTTTGGCACCGTGAAGAAGGTAGAGAACGGGGTAATTTTTACCCGATTTTTCATATCCGTCGGGGAGATAGATTGTGTATGTCTTCTCCACACCAAGAATTTCACTTTTTAGGGTAAACTGCTTAACTTGGCTCTGCGCTTGTACCGCAAAAACAGAGACCAGGATAAACGCTAATAGAGCTGTAAGTTTTCTCATTTTTCTTCTATTTTAGATTTACTTTCCACAAAATTAAGGAAAATATTCTTAAATATCGGCTTTTTTGACTATATTTGTCGATTGAATTCGCGTATATGCGTGCGCATACGCTCGGGAACGAGCGGGGCGAGCGGGTTTATTAGAGGCGTTAGAGAACTTAGGGAGTTTAGAGAATTTAGAAAATCTCCCAAGAGGTAAAATCGGAGGCGATTAGGCTATTTTTGTGCTAAACGAGATAACGAAAGCGCAGCATAGTAAGCCTATGTGAGCATTTCGTTATCCGAAGAGCAGTGCAAAAAGAGCCAATCGGAACGATTTAGAGTACAACAAGCAAAGAGATAACAAAAACAAAAAATATAAAGAGTATGGAGTACAATTTCAAAGAGATTGAGGCCAAATGGCAACAGGAGTGGAAGGAGAAGGGCATCTACAAAGTAGATGTTGACAACTCTCGTCCGAAGTTCTATGTGTTGGATATGTTCCCTTATCCATCGGGAGCAGGTTTGCATGTAGGACACCCGCTCGGCTATATTGCATCAGACATCTATTCGCGCTATAAGCGTTTGTGTGGTTACAATGTGTTGCACCCAATGGGTTACGACGCATTCGGTTTGCCAGCCGAGCAGTATGCTATTCAGACCGGTCAGCACCCAGCTGTAACCACCGAGCAGAATATCGCTCGCTACCGTGAGCAGCTCGATAAAATCGGTTTCTCGTACGATTGGAGCCGAGAGGTACGCACTTGCGAGCCGGAGTATTACAAGTGGACACAGTGGGCATTCTTGAAGATGTTCGCTCACTACTATAACACCGCAATGCAGAAGGCTGAGCCTATCGCCGAGCTCGTAGCACACTTCGAGAAGTGCGGTACCGAGGGTGTTACAGCCGCTTGCACTACCGAGCTTTCGTTCTCGGCAGAGGAGTGGAATGCAAAGAGCGAGGCAGAGAAGGAGCAGACATTGCAGAACTATCGCCTTGCATTCCGTGCCGACACCATGGTAAACTGGTGTCCTGCACTCGGCACCGTACTCGCAAACGACGAGGTTAAGGACGGTTTATCGGTACGTGGTGGTCACCCTGTCGAGCAGAAGCGCATGAAGCAGTGGTTGCTCCGCGTTACCGCTTACGCACAGCGCATGCTCGACGGCCTCGATTCGCTCGAATGGAGCGAGTCATTGAAGGAGATTCAGCGCAACTGGATTGGTCGCTCGGAGGGTGCGCAGGTATTCTTCGACGCAGAGATGGCTAACGGCTCAACTCGCAAACTCGAAATTTTTACTACTCGTCCTGATACAATCTTCGGTGTAACATTTATGGTTGTTGCTCCGGAGCACGAGTGGATTGCAGATATGACCACTGCCGAGCAGAAGGAGGCTGTGGAGGCCTACATCGAGCAAACCAAGAAGCGCTCGGAGCGTGAGCGTATTGCCGAGACAAAGCGCGTGAGCGGTGTATTCACTGGTGCTTACGCCACAAATCCATTCACCGGCAAGCGCATTCCAATCTATGCGTCAGACTACGTATTGGCAGGTTACGGAACAGGTGCCATTATGGCTGTTCCTGCACACGACTCGCGCGACTACGCCTTCGCACGTCACTTCGGTTTGGATATCGTACCGGTGGTTGAAGGCGGTAACCTCGAGGAGTCGTCATACGACGCAAAGGAGGGTTGCCTTATCAACTCGGACTTCCTCAACGGCAAGGACGTTAAGGTTGCTATCGTTGAGATGTTCGCCGAGGTTGAGAAGCGCGGTCTTGGAAAGAAGCTCGTAAACTATCGTCTTCGCGACGCTATATTCTCGCGCCAGCGCTACTGGGGTGAGCCATTCCCAATTCGTTATAAGGGCGATGTTGCACTCCCTCTCGATGAGAGCGAGTTGCCACTTACGTTGCCACCAATCGAGAACTTCGGTCCTACCGAGCAGGGCGAGCCACCGTTGGCACGTGTTGAAGGTTGGGAGTATGAGCTCTCGACAATGCCTGGTTTTGCAGGTTCGTCGGCATACTATCTCCGCTATATGGACCCTCGCAACTCGGAGGCTCTCGTATCGAAGGAGGCAAACGAGTATTGGCGCAGCGTAGACCTCTACATCGGAGGTATCGAGCACGCAACAGGCCACTTGATGTACTCTCGTTTCTGGAATATGTTCCTCTACGACCTCGGTTACGTGTGCGAGAGCGAGCCATTCCGCAAACTCGTTAATCAGGGTATGATTCAGGGCCGCTCGAACTTCGTATATCGCGTAGTAGGTACCAACAAGTTCGTTTCGCTCAACCTTCGCAAGGAGTACGAAACACAGGAGATTCACGTCGATGTAAATATCGTCAAAAATGACATTCTTGATCTCGATGCATTCCGCGCTTGGCGTCCTGAGTTTGCCGATGCAGAGTTTATCCTCGAAAATGGTCAATATATCTGCGGTTGGGCAGTTGAGAAGATGTCGAAGTCGATGTTCAACGTCGTAAACCCTGACTATATCGTAGATCAGTACGGTGCTGACACATTGCGTATGTACGAGATGTTCCTGGGTCCGTTGGAGCAGTCGAAGCCTTGGGATACTAACGGTATCGACGGCGTTCACAAGTTCTTGCGTAAGTATTGGCGATTGTTCCATACCCGCACAGGCGAGTGGGCAGTAACCGACGAGAAGGCCACCGATAAGGAACTCAAAACATTACACAAGACTATCAAGAAGATTAGGGAAGATATTGAAAACTTCTCGTTCAATACCTCGGTAGCTGCGTTTATGATCTGCGTAAACGAGTTGGGCGAGTGCCACAAACGTGAGATTTTGGAGCCACTTACAATTCTCCTCAATCCGTTTGCTCCGCACATCACCGAGCAGTTGTGGTCGATGCTCGGCCACGAGGATAGCGCATGCGACGCTTCGTACCCTGTATGCGAGGAGAAGTATCTCGTAGAGAGCGCATTCGAGTACCCTATAATGATTAACGGCAAGCTTCGCTTCAAGCAGGAGTACCCACTCACAACCTCGCCAGCAGATATTCAGAAGGATATCGTAACAAAGGAGGAGGCCCAGAAGTGGTTGGAGGGCGCTGCTCCGAAGAAGATTATCGTTGTTCCTGGCAAGATTATCAATATCGTAAAATAGTACGACTATGAAACGAATTATAGCCCTGCTCTCGGCGATAGCAGTTGTTCTTGGCGCATCGGCACAAAACACCATTTCACTCACTGGTGCAGACGAGATAGTGCGTCTTTGGGATAACTCCACAGCCAAACACTCGAACCACCAGACCAAAGATGAGGAGTGGCGCAAGGGTAAGAAGATGTCAATGATTAACACATCATCGTGTGAGCTCTATATATTCAAGGCGGCACCCGAGAAGAATACGGGAGTTGCAGTTGCCATCTTCCCAGGAGGAGGCTATACATCTCTCAACTTCGGCGTTTCAAACGCAAAATGGTACGCTTCGCAGGGTATCACAGCGGTACTTGTAAAGTATCGTTTGCCAAATGGTTACAAGGAGGCTACGCTCGAAGATGCTATGGGTGCAGTAATATATCTCCGTACTCGTACAGACCTTGGAATAGACCCTGCAAAGGTTGGCGTAACCGGCGATTCGGCTGGCGGACATCTTGCCGCTTGGGTATCGAATGCTATGGCTGACAAGGAGAAACCTGCGTTTGCAATTCCACTCTACGGCGCAATATCGCGCTCTGAGTTCTACACCGGTGCAAAGGCTAACATTGCTCTACTTGGCAAGGATTTTTGCTTCCAGGACGCAGTGGATATGTCGTGTCAGAATATGGTTACACCGCAGACCCCACCAACCTTGTTGTTGCTTTGCGATGATGACAATGTGGTTTTGCCATATAGCTCTATTCTCTATTACACTTCTCTCCTCAACCATGGTGTTAAGGCTGCGATGCACATCTACCCAGAGGGTGGTCATAGCCTAAACAAAAACATCAAGGAGGCACGCAGTGCAATTATCGATTGGCTCAGATATTTGGGTTTGATTGACGAGAAATAGCAAATAATAAAGAGAACCGATGAAACGCATTATAACAACAATAGCCATTATCGTCGCTGCCACACTTTCAGCATCAGCACAGAAAACCCTCTCTTACGAAGGAGCAGACGAGACTGTACTATTGTGGGATAACACCACAGCTAAGCACTCAAACCATGAGACTCGTGATGAGAAGTGGCACAGAAACAACTCTTCTATCTGCCAGACCTCGTCTTGCGAGTTGTACATCTTCAAGGCTGCTGAGGACAAAAACACCGGCATAGCAGTAGCCATGTTCCCGGGCGGCGGTTATAGTAGCGAGGGCCTTCCGATTAAGCTCGCTAAGTGGTACGCGTCACAAGGTATTACCGCTGCTATCGTGAAGTATCGCTTGCCAAACTTTGGCCATAACGAGGCTACGCTCGAAGATGCTATGGGAGCAGTTCGCTACCTTCGCACTCGCACCGACCTCGGAGTAGATCCTGCAAAGATTGGCGTACAAGGCAACTCGGCAGGTGGTCACCTCGCAACTTGGGTTTCGAATGCATTGCCCGATGGCGAGAAGCCTGCATTTGCAATCCCTCACTACGGATGGTTCAACTTGGAGAACAGCCACTCAACCTCTGAATTTAAAGCCTTGATACAGCTTCTCGGCAAGAAGTACACTTTGCAGGATGTTCGTGACCTCTCCACCTACCGCATGGTAAGCGCAACAACACCGCCGACACTCTTGTTGCTCTGCCACGATGATGCAGTAGTATCGTCGGAGGATGCAGTAAATTACTACGAGACCCTCATTCGCCACGGCGTTAAGGCTTCGATGCACATCTTCCCATTTGGTGGACACAGCATCAGAAAACACACCGCTGAGTGCTATTCATTGATTCTCGACTGGCTCAGATATTTAAAATTAATAGAGGAGGAATAGACAACAGATGAAAAAAATAGTTCTATTATTAGTTTTGATGGTGGGTTTCACACTCTCGACATCGGCACAGACGACAATTTCGCTCGAAGGTGCTGATGAGACTGTCCGTTTGTGGGATAACACCACAGCCAAATACTCGAACCATCAAACCAAAGATGAGCGATGGTTAAACAGTAAGAAAACGTCGATGCAATACACTTCGTCCTGCGAGCTCTACATCTTCAAGGCTGACGCAACGAAGAATACAGGTATTGCAATTGCAATATGCCCTGGTGGTGGATATATGCGACTCGGTTTCAATGTGTCGATGGCTCGATGGTTTGCCTCACACGGTATCACCATTGCGTTGGTAAAGTATCGATTGCCTAACGGCTACAAAGAGGTGCCTCTCGAAGATGCTTCGGGAGCAGTTCGCTACCTTCGCACTCGCACCGACCTCGGCATCGACCCGGCAAAGGTGGGTATAATGGGTTTCTCGGCAGGTGGTCACCTCGCATCGTGGACATCGAATGCAATGCCCGATGGCGAGAAACCGGCGTTTGCTATTTTGCACTACCCTGCGATTGACCGCACCGCATCACTCTACCACAACTCTCTAAACACTACGGGCAGCCTACTCGGTAAGGGCTTCCCTATTGCAGAGGCAGAGGCTATATCGTCACACAATATGGTGAACAAAAATACGCCTCCTACGCTGTTGATGCTCTGCGACGATGATAAGGTCGTACCTTCGACAAGTCCTTTGGGCTACTATGAGGCTCTCGTTCGTTACGGAGTAAAGAGTTCGATACACATCTTCCCCGAGGGAGGACATAACTTAAAAAAGAGTCTTAAAGAGTCGTACATACTGACACTTGACTGGCTTGATTGGCTCGGATTAATCAGTAAATAACAGAAAAAATACAACCAATATGAAACGAATTGTAATAACAATGGCAATTATTGCTGCTACCATATTTTCGGTATCGGCACAGAAGAGCATCACAAACGTTCCTTGCAATGCAGACAAGGTTGTAAAGTGGTGGAACAACAAGAAGGCCCCTCACTCAAATGAGATAACTAAGGACGAGTCGCGCAACAAGGCGGGGAACTTCTACTATACCTCGCAGACCGAGTTCTACCTCTATGTCGCAGACAAGGATAAGGCAACAGGTCAGGCAGTAGTAATCTGCCCTGGTGGTGGCTATCGTGCAGTATGTATCGAGCGCGAGGGCTTCAAACTTGCAGAGTACTTCAAGAGCATTGGCATAACCGCATTGGTATTGAAGTATCGCTTGCCAAACGGTCACAAAGAGGTGCCTCTCGAAGATGCACAGGCTGCTTTGGCTTACCTCCGCAAGAATGCAAAGAAGTTGGGCTTTGACCCTGCAAAGGTGGGTATCGCAGGCTCGTCGGCAGGTGGTCACCTGGCAGCTTACACCTCGACCTTCACTCCTGATGCAGAGAAACCTGCATTTGCAGTGTTGTTTTACCCTGTAATCTCGGCTGAGGATTGTATGACACACCAGGGAACATTCAACCAATTGTTGGGCAAGCAGCAACCTGCTTACTTGCGTGATTACTACTCGCTCAACAATCGTGTAACCCCTACTACACCTCCAACAATCCTCATTTTGAGCAACAATGACCGTACCGTACCGCCCATCAGCTCGATTCGCTACTACAAGGCGTTGAAGTACAACGGTGTGAAGGCTGCTATGCACGTCTATCCGGAAGGTGGTCACGGCTGGGTTGGTCGCCCTAATTTTCGCTACGAGAAGGATTGGCAACACCAACTCAAACGATGGATGGAATTCTTGAATAAGTAATAATCAATCATAAATATGAAACGAATATTTTTAATTATGGCAGTGTTGGCAACAACCATAGCAACAGCAAAAGAGCAACGAGAGGTTCGCTATTTCCAGGACGAAACCATCGTGGTTTGGAACAATGACAAGGCTCCACACTCAAACGGGCTGACGGGTGAAGCCTACGACCAAGCACCTTATCGTTTGGTAAATGTTACCGAGACGGTAATGTATGTCTATCATGCCGATAAGGCAAAAGCTACGGGACAGGCAGTCGTTATCTGTCCGGGAGGCGGTTACGCCAAACTCTCGATGGACCAGGAGGGCTATCTGATGGCTCAATGGCTTGCAAAGAACGGCATTACCGCCGTTGTATTGCAGTATCGTCTTCCTAACGGACACAAGGAGGTGCCACTCGAAGATGCGGTTGAGGCTATCCGTATTGTACGCAAGAAGGCGAAGAAGTGGAACATCGACCCGTCAAAGGTGGGTATTATGGGCTTCTCGGCAGGCGGACATCTGGCAGCATCGGCTTCGAATATCCCTGCAATAGAGGATAGACCTAACTTCTCTATTCTCTTCTATCCGGTTTTGACAGTAGGTGATTTCAATACCCACAAAGGCTCATTCCGCAATCTGCTTGGCAAGAAGCATAACGAGGCTGAGGCTGATGAGTGGGCTATGGATAAGATCGCAAGCGAGCAGACTCCGCCAACAATACTTATTTTGAGTGATGACGACACCACCGTACCTGCGGCAGGTGCTGCGCTCTACTACGCAGCTTTGCGCTATCATGGTGTAAAAGCAGCGATGTATGTCTTCCCTGAGGGCGGACACGGTTGGGGCAACTATGCTAAATTCTCGTATCAGAAGGAGTGGCAACATCTGTTGCTTCGTTGGTTGAACGGATTGAAATAAACAACAGCTTTTGGCCATTGGCCATTAATTGATTTAACGAATAACAATCACTAATTTACAAAACATACTTTATGGCAGAAAGTTCAATTTTGATGCGTCTTGATGGTCTGAAAATCAAATACGAGGAGTTGGGACAGAAACTCACCGACCCCGAAGTGATTGCAGATGTCAAGTCGTTTGTTCAGTACAACAAGGAGTATAAGGAGTTGGAGCCTATCATCGAAACTTCGGAGCGTTTCCGTAAAGCGATACAGGCTTTGGCTGATGCGAAGGATATCCTCGCAAACGAGAAGGACGAGGAGTTCCGCGAGATGGCTCGTATGGAGATTGCAGAACTCGAACCGGCAATCGAGCAGATGGAAGAAGAGATTAAGTTGCTCCTTATCCCGAAAGACCCACAGGACGGCAAGAATGCCGTACTCGAAATTCGTGGCGGTACCGGTGGCGACGAGGCAGCACTCTTCGCTGGCGACTTGTTCCGTATGTATACCAAGTATATCGAGTCGAAGGGTTGGCGTTATGAGGTAACATCGTTCTCGGAAGGTGTTGTAGGAGGTTACAAGGAGGTTATCCTCAAAGTTACGGGCGACAGCGTGTATGGCACCTTGAAATATGAATCGGGAGTACATCGCGTACAGCGCGTACCGCAGACCGAGACTCAGGGCCGTGTTCACACCTCGGCAGCATCGGTTGCAGTATTGCCTGAGGCTGACGAGTTCGATTGCGAGGTTTCGTGGAACGATATTCGCAAGGATATCTTCTGTGCCTCGGGACCGGGTGGTCAGTCGGTAAATACTACCTACTCGGCTATCCGACTCACCCACATTCCGACAGGTATTGTCGTGCAGTGCCAGGACCAGAAGTCGCAAATTAAGAATACCGAGAAGGCTTTCGAGGAGTTGCGTACCCGAATCTTCAACCTCGAATACCAGAAGTATCTCGACGAGATCGCTTCGAAGCGTAAGACACTCGTATCGACAGGTGACCGCTCGGCAAAGATTCGTACCTACAACTATCCGCAGGGCCGAATTACCGACCACCGCATCAACTATACGATCTACAACCTCTCGGCATTTATGGACGGCGATATTCAGGACTGTATCGACCACCTTATCGTAGCCGAGAACGCAGAGCGTTTGAAGGAACAGGAGCTCGGATAAACGAGAGTTAAAAAAACGAAAGTGGAGAGTTGAGAGTGAAAAAAATTTTCATTCTAAGTTTTGCATTCTGCATCTTGCATTCTGTGTCCGTTTGGGCACAGAAACCTCTCTATATTGTCAATGGCGTGGAGATGGAGTGTGTTCACCATATTCCCGAGGAGAATATCGAGCATATCGACCATCTACCGGCCAACGAGGAGAGCGTCGCTAAGTATGGCGAAAGAGCCAATAACGGAGTTATCGTTATTACGCTTCGCTACGACAAGGAGGCGGAATTTTCGGGCGCAAAATCGCTTGCCGATTATGTTTCAGAACGCGTAAAGTGGCCTGAGAACTACAATGTAGCGCGATTTGTGGCGCGATACACCATCGAGGCAAACGGATCGTTCCGCCTTGGTTCGATACTCGAATCGACAGATGCTCAATTTCGCAAACGAGTATTAAAGGTGTTGCAACATCTCCCAAAATGGCAACCGGCAACCAAGCTGGGTAAGGCCGTCGATAGCGAATATATATTGGCCTTACAGCTCCCACAAGGAAAGTCGATGCCGAAAGAGCCATACATTATAATTCGATAAGCAAATTGGGACAGAAAAAGCACATAACCCTGGCGCAATTGCAGGGAATAATCTCTATTACATTGGCTGACACGTTTAGTCAGCCGGTATGGGTATGTGCGGAGGTCGCGGATTTGAAAATAAATGCTTCGGGCCACTGCTACATCGAGCTTATCGAGAAGAATGAAAAGACGGGAGCCACCGAGGCGCAGGCACGTGCTACAATTTGGCGCTCGCAGGTGATGAGTACCATAGGTCGCTTCGAGCAAGAGAGCGGGCAACGCCTTGCAAAAGGAATGAAGATACTCTTCCGCGCAACAGTTCAACACCACGCCATATATGGAATATCGTTGCAGATTCAGGAGATAGATGCAGCCCATACCATAGGCGACATGGAGCGACGTAAGCAGCAGACCATCGAGCAACTGCAAAAGGAGGGTGTTTGGGATATGAATCGCTCGCTGCCTATGCCTTTGGTTGTGGAGCGTGTTGCAGTTATTTCGAGTGCTACGGCGGCAGGATATCAGGACTTTATGAAGGAGTTGGGCAGAAGTGCCTACCGCATAAAGACCGAGCTTTTCGAGGCCACAATGCAGGGCGAAACGTGCGATGGTAGCATCGTAGCAGCACTCTACACCATCGCCAAGCGAATGGAGGAGTTCGATGCCGTAGCGATAATTCGTGGTGGCGGTTCGACAAGCGATTTGGAGTGCTACAACTCATATTTGCTTTCCTTTGCCGTAACGCAGTTTCCTTTACCCGTATTGACGGGTATCGGACACGATAAGGATACGAGTGTAACCGATATGGTGGCACATACGCCACTCAAAACACCGACAGCAGTGGCTTCGTGGATAGACCAACGAGCCGCTGACTTCGACGGAGCATTGGAGTATTGCGCTATCGCTCTGCGTGATATTTGCCGACAGGCAACTCACTCGGCAGCACTCCGTTTGGAGCAGTTTTCGGCAGAAGTACGCCATATTGCAGGGCGCACATTGCAAAGCGAAAATCAGCGCCTCGATAGCATAGCGACGTTAGTTGCAAACTTTGCCCCTGAACGCATCTTCCGCCTTGGCTATGCCATAGCACGCAAGGAGGGTAAAGCATTGCAGGGCGTAGATAGCGTGGAGGTTGGCGACACCATAGATGTTGCTCTTGCAGACGGAACACTCAACGCCAAAGTCGTTGATAAATTAAAAATTGAAAATTAAAAATTATTTCCAAATGGAGGAATTGAGTTATAAGGAGGCTCTGCAAGAGATTGAGGCGATTTTGCGTTCTCTGCGTGAGGAGCAGAACAGCATAGATACTTTGTCCGAGCGTGTGGCTCGTGCTACGGAGTTAATTGCGCTCTGCCGAGAGAAGCTCCGCAAGGCAGAAGCTGACGTAAATAAAATAATCGAGGAGTAAGAACTTAATAACCTATGGTTATTAGTTAAAAGCAAAGTTTATGAAGTCGTTCATCAAGTGGGCATTAAATCATCTTCCACGCACCTTCTTGCAGAGGATTGCAGGGTGGGGCGTGCCTATACTCGGCCTATGGTATGCAGGTCGTGGACGAAAGTGTCCTATTTGCGGTAAAGAGTTGCGAGAATTCCTGCCTTACGGCTATGGTGTCTCTCGCCGCGATGCACTCTGCCCACGATGTCTGGCTTTGGAACGCCACCGCCTTTTGTGGCTATACATCGAGTGTGAAACCGATTTGTTGAAGGGATACCCTACCCTGCTGCATATTGCACCAGAGGTGGCTCTAAAACGCCAATTCGAGCAGCACTACGGCAAGGAGTATGCCGACAACTATCTCACTGCCGACCTGGAAAGCCCATTGGCAAAGTTACACTTCGACATACAGGATATTCCACTCCAAGACGAGAGTGTCGATATGGTTATTTGCAACCACATTCTCGAACATGTCGAAGATGATAAAAAGGCACTGCGAGAGTTGCACCGCATACTTCGCAAAGGTGGCTGGGGCGTGGTGCTTGTACCACAAGACCTAAACCGTGAAACAACCTTCGAAGACGACACCATAACATCGCCCGAGGAGCGAGCAAGAATCTTCGGACAGTATGATCACCGTCGCATCTATGGTCGCGACTACGCCCATCGTGTTGCCGAGTGTGGCTTCGAAGTGAAAGAAATAGAATATGAAAAAGCCCTTTCCGGAGAGGAGATTAGGCAATATGCCACTGCCGGGGAGCGTTTGTATATAGTATACAAGATATAAGCCGTTGGCTACAAAACATAGAGCGTTATGGAGAGGTATAACAAATTGAGGGATACTGTAAAAAGGCTGTTTTCGGTAACTACTCAGGAATTGGTGAATAAGGCCCTTGTGTTCGCCGAGGAGCGAATGGCAGGCTTGACACGCTACGATGGTACGCCGATGCTCGACCACGCTGCAGAGGTGGCGAATATTGTGGCTACCGAGGTAGGACTTGGTCGCAACTCGACATTGGCATCGATTCTCCACGATGTAGTGCGCATAGTGGCGCAAAAAGATAGCGAGGAGGAGCTGGAAGAGCTTCTCAACACTATTCGCGCCGAGTTTGGCGAGGAGGTTATCGGTATTGTGATGGGCTTGACAAGCATCTCTGAATTGAAGCTCAACACTCACTCCGACCAAGCTTCCGACTTCCGCGATATGATTATATCGTATTCGGAGGATCCGCGTGTGATATTGATAAAACTTGCAGACCGTCTCGAAGTGATGCGCTCGATAGCGATGTTCCCGGAAGAGAAGCGTAAGAAGAAGTCGTGGGAGTCGATGAACCTCTATGCACAGATCGCTCACAAGCTCGGACTCTATAACATAAAAAGCGAGTTGGAGGATTTATCACTTTCACAGCTCGAACCTGCTGACTATAAGCATATCACCGAGAAGTTGCGCGAAGGCGAAAAGGAGCGCTTGGACTTTATAGAGCGATTTGTTGAGCCTATTCGCAAAGGTCTTGATGCTGCGGGCATAAAGTACCACATCAAGAGCCGTACAAAGTCTGTCTACTCCATCTGGAACAAGATGCGCAAGCAGAAGGTGCCTTTCGAGGGTGTTTACGACATCTTCGCTATCCGTATCATCATTGACTGTGCCGAGCAGCTGGAAAAGGCGCAGTGTTGGTTGGCATACTCCATCGTGAGCGACTTCTACACTCCAAATACAGACCGTATGCGCGATTGGATATCTATTCCGAAATCGAATGGTTACGAGTCGTTGCACACCACCGTAGCAGCAGGCGACGGCAAGTGGGTGGAGATTCAGATTCGCACCGAGCGAATGGATAATATTGCCGAGTTGGGTATCGCAGCACATTGGCGCTACAAGGGTGTTAATCAGGGAGCCCAGACCAGCGAAAAGTGGTTGCAACGCCTACGTGAGTTGATGTCCGAAACAAAAGAGGATATTGCCGAGCGTTTCGATGCAAAACCCGCTTCGGGCGAGATTTTCGTCTATACCCCTAATGGTGATATCCGTAAGTTGCCTGAGGGAGCTACGATCTTGGACTTCGCCTTCGATATCCACTCAAATCTCGGTTGCACATGCTCAGGCGGAAAGGTGAATGGCCGAGCAGTACCTATTCGCGAGCCTCTACACAATGGTGATATTGTCGAAATTCTGACGCAGAAGAACCAGCAGCCAAAAGCCGATTGGCTAAACTTTGTGGTAACACAAAAGGCTAAATCGAAAATCAAATCGGTAATTCGCGAGGAGCAGGCCAAGAGTGCAAATCTTGGACGTGAGGAGTTGGAGCGCAAGTTGAAGAACTGGAAGATTACAAAGAGTATCGATGAGGTTGTTGCCTACCTATGCAAATACTACAAACAGCGCACAGGAACAGCCCTCTATGAGCTTATCGCCGAGGAGAAGATTGACCTTGCCGTCGTAAAGGATATTCTTGCAAAGTGGCTCTCGGGCGAGGCCGATGAGGAGCGTCGCGCAGCCGAGGCCGAAGCTGAGGCTCGTCGCCGCGCAACCAACGCCACACAAGTCAAACAAGCAAGCGATGCACTTATTATCGACGAAAGCATCAACAACATTGTCTATAAGTTGGCCAAGTGTTGCAACCCGATTAAGGGCGACGATATCTTCGGCTTTGTAACCATAAATACGGGTATTACGATCCATCGCACCGACTGCCCTAACGCCAAGCGTATGCGCGAGCAGTATCCGTACCGCATAATGGAGGCTAAGTGGCGCGAAAATGCACAGGGAGCCTTCCGAGTGACCATCGCAATACACGCTAACGACTCGGCTGGCCTTGTAAACCAAATTACCGAGGTTGTGAGTCGCGATATGAAACTTAATATACGCTCCATCAATCTCAACTCGCGAGGCGATGGTACGGGTGTCGGCACAATCAGTGTCGAGGTTCCTTCGGTGAATGTTGTCGATACACTGATTTACGCTATAATGCGCATCAAAGGTGTACAACGAGCATACCGCGTAAAGAATTAAAAACAAAATGGGGTGCCCAATAGATTGCGGGCACCCTCAATTTTTGTAAGAATGTATATAACAACTATTAGAACAGTTGTATCAGCAACAATCCAACGCCTATCGAAACTGCCGTAGTGATAAGTCCAGGCATCATAAATGAGTGGTTGAGAATCCACTTACCGATATGCGTCGAGCCCGTACGATCAAAGTTGATAGCTGCAATAATAGTAGGATAATTCGGAATAAAGAAATAGCCATTAACCGCAGGGAACAACGCTATCAACATCATCGGAGAGATGCCGAGTGCAATGCCCAATGGTGCAATCGCACGAATGGTTGCCGCCTGGCTATAAAGCAGAATCGACATAACGAATAGAGCCACACCAAAAAGCCATGGCATCTGTGTTACCACACCCTCGATGGAAGCCTTCAACTCTACGATATTTCCATTAATGAAGGTGTCGCCCATCCATGCAATGCCAAAGATTGCGATAACAGCCTGCATACCCGCCGAGAAGACACTTCCTTTGGCCGCCTCTATACCATTGGTACGAGTAATAAGCAGAATGAGAGCGGCTGCGGTAAGCATCAATATCTCTATCAACAACGGCATACTCAGCGCACTACCATCGAATGATGGACGCAACGAAGGAATAGAGCCGAAAAGAACGATTAATATAGTGGTTAGAACGAAGATTACCACCGAAATACGAGCCTTCGTCAAATTCTTAACATTGTTCAACTCGGCAGGCTTTTTATCGTTTAGCAAGCCTTCTTGAAGACGCTTGATATATTCCGGATCATCAGCCAACTCCTTACCCACGCGCATCGAATAGATAGCACCGACGAGAATACCGATAATCGTTGACGGAATACATATTTTCAGTATATCGAACAGCGTAATTCCAAAGCACGACAACATGCCTAACAAAGCCACCGTAGCCGCAGAAATTGGACTTGCCGTAATACCTTGTTGCGAGGCTATCGTAGCAATGGCAAGCGGGCGTTCAGGGCGTATTTTGGTCTCCAATGCCACCTCGGAGATGACAGGAAGGAGCGAATAGGCTACATGTCCCGTACCGGCAAGGAAAGTAAAAGTGTAGGTTACAAGTGGTGCGAGAATGGTTATGTGCGCAGGATTGCGACGTAGTATTCGCTCGGCAAGCTTCACCAAGTAGTCGAGGCCACCTGCCGCCTGCATACACGATGCTGCCGATATCACAGCTGCAATCATCAGCATAACATCTATTGGCGGAGCGGTAGGTTGCAAATCAAAAACAAATGTCAAAATCGCTAAGCCCAAACCACCCATAACACCAAGACCGTTGCCTCCGAGTTTGGCTCCTACGATAATAGCCACAAGCACAAACAGAAATTGTATAAGCATGCTAATTATAAATCGTCTATATCTATCAGATTAACAAATAATTCAAACGCAAAGTTAATATAATTTTTGCGTTATGCGGTATATTAATTTAATTTTCCGTATATTTGGAGTGAAATTATATAATAATAACATAAATAATAATATCTCGTATGATAAAAGCACTTTTTGCATCGGCATTGTTGGTGTCAAACGTTGGTCTGGACTGGCTAACCTCTAAATTCACCACATACGAAAAAATCCACAAACAAATCCACGAATATGCCGAACCAGGCTACATGGAGTATAAAAGTTCGGAGCTTTTTATTCAACACCTCGAAGAGCATGGCTTCAAGGTTGAGCGTGGTGTTGCCGGTATTCCGACAGCATTTGTCGCAACATTTGGCTCAGGCAAACCCGTTTTGGCAGTTCTTGCCGAGTACGACGCTCTACCTGGATTATCACAAGACTCAACCCCGCAAAATAACCCTATCGTCGAGGGTGGCTACGGGCATGCTTGTGGCCACAACCTTATTGGCACATGCGCCTTGTCAGCCGCAGTAGCAGTGTCGAAGTGGCTTGCCGAGGGGCATCAGGGAACTATCAGATTATATGGCTGCCCTGCCGAAGAGGGCGGTGGCGGAAAGACCTATATGGTACGCGAAGGTCTCTTCGACGATGTTGATTGCGCTATATCCTACCACCCTTCACTAAAAAACCGAATTCTCCGCAACTCGCAGTCGGCAAAAATTGGCATTCTTTTCGACTTCGAGGGTAAGACATCTCACGCAGGAGGTACTCCGTATGAGGGCCGCTCGGCACTAGATGCTGTCGAGGCACTCAACTATATGATGAACCTCAATCGTGAGCATATCCGCCCTGATTGCAGAATGCACTATGTTATTACCAATGGTGGCGAAGCTCCGAATATTGTGCCGGATAAGGCTCAGGTATATTACTACCTCCGTCACCCAAACCCTGAGGTGTTGAAGGATTTGTTGGAGCGCACATTGGCAGCGGCTAAGGGTGCAGCTATGGGTACAGGCACCACTGTCAAGCATAGCTACATAAGCGGCACATACCAGATACTATGTAACGAACACCTTGCACGAATGGCACAACGCAACCTCGAAAAGGTGGGAGGCGTAGTGCTTACCGATGACGAGAAGGTATATATTGAAACGTTACGTCATAACGCAGGAGAGAAGGGCGAGGCTGATTTCTCGAAATTTAGTAGCATTCTGCCTTTTCAGGAGAAGATGACAGCCCTCGGCGGTGGCTCTGATGACACCGGAGATGTTTCACAAGTAGTGCCACTATGTCGTGTTGAGACTTGCGTCAGCCCGATGACTTCGCACACTTGGCACTTTGCGTCAATCTGTGGCACATCCATCGGTACAAAGGCTATGTTGAATGCAGCAAAGACCATCTGCCTCACATTTATTGAGCTCTACAAAAACCCTAAGGAGTTGAAGAAAATCCGCGACGAGTGGGAATCTGTCCAGGGCAAGGATTACAAATACGAGTGCTTGATAGGCAATGCTCCACCGGCACTGGAATACTTCCGCAACAAGGCTGCAAAGAGCGCAAAATAACGCCAACTTTGGAGAGATGAAAGAGTTTAGGGAATTTAGCGACAATTATTCAATCGTTAAATTCCCTAAATTCATTTATCAACACCAAAAAATCGTCAATGATTGAGCTATTTTTGAGGTAAACGAAAAACCCGATGCGCAGCATAGTAAGCCTATGTGAGCAATCGGGTTATTGAAGTGCGACTCAAAAAGAGCCAATCAGAACGATTTTTTACCAATTACTTGTAAACCGACTCGGCGTACTATTCTGCTTTGCAGAGAGGAACTCCGATGGCAGATTGGTAAAGAGGGTAAATCCACACGCCTTTTCGACCTCCTCGATAGAGGTGTAGGCCGAGGTGTAGGCTTGGGAAGCGGTATCTTTCACATTATCCATGAGGAATCCGATACCCTTTACCTCGCTCAACTTGCCATTTGTCCACTTGCACTTTATCATCGCCTTGAAACAACGTGTCGGCACCGGTATCGCCTTACCGTTTTTATCGGGCGTAGTCTTGTAACCTTGGTCGAAGATAGGTCCCGTTACGACATACATGGTGTCGCACTCCGAGCGCCATGTCAACTCCTTGTTTTCGAGCGCCACCCACTTGCCCTGATTGAAGGTGCTGACCTGCGGAATCTGGTTTGGGTGGAAGAAGGTCTGCTTCTGTGCATTGTAGGAACACTTGTTGCGCATCATATTGGCAATCATGTGTCCTCGGTCATAACCTATACCCTCCGAGTTGGTGCTATTCTGTGTATATTTGTAACCGCCACTATACTGTGCCAATGTCGAAGATGGATTTGCCTCCCAACTGTCAGGGCGTGTCATACTGCTCGACATCGGGAAGTGCCAATTGCTAATAGCGTATGCCACCCATCGCACCGAGCACATCGCATTGTCGTACAAGAGGGTATAGTTACGGAACCAGTCGCCCGTTGATTTGCCTGTTGTCGATTTGTAGTCGTCGCACTGCATTACTAGCACCTTTTGCGACGAATTATCGGTGGAAAATTCGTGCTGACGGCCATAGTATGCAGCCCCCGACTTCACAGACGCAGTTTCCGATGCAAGCGCTATCGCCGGCACTTCAAGACAACCGAGATATGCTCCCTTTTGCACCTCGAAATCGGTCTTGAACGACACTGTCGAGCCGGTTATGGTTGCGGTTTTCGAGGCGTAAGTTCCCGTACCTGCCACTACAACGTATGCTCGGTAGTAGTAGGTAGTGCTTGGTGTCAGACCTGTCAATTTTGTAGAGAATGTACCACTTGTAGCACCTTGTGCCGCAAGTTGTACCTTGTTACCCAACGCTGCTGTTGTCCCCCACTCAAAGCCGACCTCCGAAGGGGAGGCAGTAGCTCCGATAAAAGAGCCCGACAGAGTTGCCTCTGTCGAGCTTGGATCTATTTCAGCAGCGGTAGTAACCGTTGCTGCGGGTTCTTCACCCCCGGCGCTGTCGCCGGATGATGATCATTGAAGTGTTGCTACAATCTTATTGATACGAGTCTGAGCTGTAGCCTTTGCTGTAATGGTCTCAGCAGATCCAACCCAAGTAACTGTTGTACCACTAACCGTTGCATTTTCGCCCAAGGTATTCTTTAATGGAGATGCATATTTGCTCTCTGTAACCGTAAATACAATCTTCTTGAACTTCTTGCCATTGTTAGCAGTTAATGTTATAGTGCTATTCTGATAGATGCGGAAGTGATTTGTATCCGAAGTACGAATTGCTGTTGAGCTTGCTCCCTGAGCATTTGAGAATGTAAAGTTAGTACCTGTCCAAGTGATAACCTTATTGCTTAACGATCCCTTGTTAGCATAGACATTCATAGTTTCGGTTACCTCTTCAGCACCCTCAGCGGCTGGTGCCAACTGCTTAACATTAACCTCCTTGCTTACAGATGCATATGCAATAACTACTTTTGCCTCACGATCGGTTGTTCCTGTGTTTGCTGTTGCAGTAACAGTAACGGTATTGCCGCTTACCGAAGTTGTGAGCCAATCTACGCTCGCAGTTGCTGTTACGCTTGCGCCCTCAACCTCATTCTCAATTGTACAAGCGATAGTCTTGCTACCAGCAGTATTCTCGAAAGTGAGAGACTCTGGATTGAGAGTCAATACCGGAGGCAATACATAGTTGTGACCAGCAACAATCTCCAAGTTATCTATATAACCGCGCTTGCCGGTGACCTCAAACTTAATCGAGCTTGCAGCAGTTGCAGCATCAAACTCGAACATATACTTCTTGTAAGCACCGGTAACGAGGTTAGCGGTTTTCTTTGTTACACCATTAACGGTTACAGCAAGCTGTGCTACATCAGTGCTGTAAGCCATTGCATCAACAACAACGGTGAATGGCTGTGAGAGGTTGAATGGAACAGTAGTAAGGCTACCAAAAGCATCACTCTTACCAAACTTAATCTCTCCTACACTACCGTAAATTGTAGAGCAAGTTGCGTATGTATCAGCCAAATCAGCATTAGTCAAAGCTCCCACATTCTCATCCTTCTTAACCCAAGCGAAATCATCAGAGAATGGCAATGCAAGACCCTCCTCTACGAACTCTGCGTTGTAATTAACAGCGATAGGCTTGATTTTACCTGAAACGAAAGCTGTCTCGTTAGCAAGAGTGATAGTCTTCGAAAGCAATCCAGCCTTCTCACCCGATGTAACATTTACTTCGAGAGTCAAGGTGCTGTTAGCAGCAGCTACGAATGGAGCAACTGCCAAGTAGAATTTTCCTGTCTCACCCTTTGCAATGGCAGTACCATTCTTAACGGTAAGGTTAGCGGTATTGCTTGTATACGTCTCACCACTCGACTTAGCCTGGATATTGTTGATATCTGCGAAATTGATGTAGAAAGTACCAACGATGCGCTCAGGTGCAGTGAACGAGATAGATGAAACAGTGATATCCTCATCTACCAAGTTGGTAACTGCAAACTCCAAGAGCGATGCAACATTCTTCATTACAACAGCAGGAGCTGCGCCCGCTGCAACTGCAACAGCCTTACCTGCGAGAGGATAGTTTGAACCTGCAAGGTGAGCCATGCTATCATTGCCTGTCTGAGTCTGAACTGCACTTGCAGAGCAACCAATAGCCATATAACCCGAATCTACGTTTGCAGGAGTCTTAATGTACGACGAATATGGATAGAATGCATACCAATCATACTCCTCCTCTACGTCCAATGTACCATTGAGGTTACCCAAGAAAAGGCCTTCCTCAGCGCTTTCGAGCTTGAACTGGCCGTCGCTTACGTAAGTAGTTGACTCGCCTACTGCGTGGAATACATTCAACGCATCACCTGTCGACCATACGGTATTAAGACCATCGTTTGCTGTACGTGTTGCCGAAGCATAAATTTCGAAATCGCCCTGCGGCTCTACTGTTGGATTTACATCCTCATACTGTGCACAATTTGTCAGGTTGAGCATCATTGCTACCAAACCCAACGCAAAAATAAACTTTTTCATCTTCTTCTTACTTTTTTGGGTTTGACATTAGAACTCGAGCGTACCATCCTCACGCTCCCACGGATTAATTGTTACACCCGGCATACTTGCCTCGAAGCCACGCTCTGCCTTCACCATGCAGACATTAACCTCAGGAGTGGTGTACTCCATAAAAGTTGTTCTTTTCATAACTTTGATTTTTAATTATTTAATTTGTGTTTAGTGAAAATCTGTCTTTGCTACAATTCAGGGCGCAAAGTTAAAAAGAATATATTGTTATACCTAATTATATTAGAAAAATTTTGTCGTTAATCATTAGTCAATGACTAAAAGCAGAAAAAACTTTCGACTTTTAATTTCTTTTTCCTATCTTTGCCGCCGAAAAGTTGAATTCACTAATTATTAAAACAATACAACTATGACAATTACAGCAGCTGATATCAAAATCGGCATGTGCATCGAGATGGACGGCAAGACATTTATTGTTGTCGATTTCCAGCACTGCAAGCCGGGCAAAGGCCCTGCATTTGTTCGTTCTAAGCTCAAGAACTTGGAGAATGGTCGCGTTCTCGAAAATACCTTCTCGTCGGTAGGTATCAAGATTGAGCAGGTACGCGTTGAGCGTCGTCCATACCAGTTCACCTACGAGGACGACCTCGGTGCTCACTTTATGCACACCGAGACCTTCGAGGAGACCAACATCGAGAAGTCTCTCATCGAGAACTATGACCTTATGGCTGACGGCCAGATCGTTGAGGTTATGTACCACACCGACAAGGACGTAGTTTTGGCAGCTGAGTTGCCACCAATCGTTGACATGGAGGTTACCTACACCGAGCCAGGTATCAAGGGTGACACCGCTTCGACAAACTCGTTGAAGCCTGCTACCGTAAACACCGGTGCTACCATCAAGGTGCCTTTGTTCATCAACACCGGCGACAAGATTCGCGTTGACACCCGCACACGCGAGTACTACGAGCGTATCAAGTAAGAGATTTTCTTATTGACAATAAAAACCGCAGAAAGCAATGCTCTCTGCGGTTTTGTTATGGGGAGGGGTACGCCCACTCCAAAAGTTGTATAACAAGAGGGATTTCAAGGCTTGCGAAGTGTGAGAAACCGCGGCATACTTGGGCGTATGTGAGGATTTCGAACACGAGCGTAACCGACGCTACGGAGCGAGAGCAAAGTGTGTTCACACACTTTGCCGAGCCGTGAGGAGGAAAAGCCCTTGCAAAGGGATTAACGCAGAAATCACCTTGTTAGACGACTTTTACGGCATATCGTAGGTCATTATCCAGAAGTACCAATTTCGGTTACTAGTACTATTTGAAATCTGAACCGCCGTATTGCTTGTCTGACGAAGATATACGGTCTGTGTCTGCCAGCCCGACCTTACCGATGCCGAAACTCGAACATAATTACCCGATTTTGCAAAAGTATAATCGGTGCCGGTAGAACTAAACGACAGGCTTCCGTTTGTTCCATTGACATATGTTTCGCGGGCAACACTCTTCAAGTTTTGATCCTCAACAGTGAACAAATTGTAGTAGTTGGTCGCGATATTCGCAGCAAGCGTAGTTCCCTCTGATGTGAGATAGGAGGATGTATATGCCGCATTTTGCAACGTATACATGGTGTTGCCACTTGTGTCAACGCTCGTTGTACGGTTGCTGAACGATAAACCATAAACGGTTATTGATTGCAACTGCTCGGTCTTACTCTTGCCATTTACAGTTACCTCAACATCCATATCGTATATACCCTTTGTCGTCTTCGACCACTCCACATACCAGGTTGTGTTCGACACCTCCGTACCATTGAAATATCCGCTTCGAGTTGCTTGTATGCCGTCTATAATTACTGACGATGGGTCTGTCTCAGCCGAGATATTCACATAGTAACGAATTCTTTGGCCCACAACGACAAAGTTGCGAACATCGCTATTGACCGAGGTGTTGATGGAGTCCTCCCAGTGGCTGAATTGCGCCTTCATCACCGACCTAACGAGAGTTACCTCCTCGGTATAGATAAGACCGTGCTCGTTACGAACAATCATGTGTAGCAATACTCCCAAATCGTTGCAATCGGAAGGCGTTACATACGACACAGCTCCCTCTACTTCATACTCACCCACATGCTCCATCGAGCGTATTGTTCGCTCTTTTACTTCTCCCGATGTTGTCGTGTAGGTTGCTGTTATATCAACATTCTCTATTGCGCTTCCGTAAGAGTGAGCCTTATATGCAAGAGATATCTGCGTATTGGCAACCAATGTTCGTGTTGATGGTGTCAATGTTGCAGTGATACTACCAATCTTTTCATCTTTGACGCATCGTACAGGAGCCGCAGTACGGCGATTGGCGTAATCGATATGTAGGTTACCATTATACGATCCGACATTTGTTTCGGTCCACGAAGCTTCCTTAGATATATATACGCGCGCGCGATGCATATAATGGCTGATGCCACCATTATTCTCGGCATCGGCATCGTTACAATACATCGAAGATTGATAATCTCCCTTTTGGCCCACATACTTCCATGCACACACCAACGAGTTCAAGCCTACATCTACGCCTTTAAATCCGGCATACGGGAAGAAGTATTGTGTTCCATTGATCGTGCGAGTATGGCCGTATGTTCCTGTCGAGCCACTACCCATACTGAATATTGCTCCAAGTTCGCTACTTGGTACACGATAACCATACGGACAAGGATCGTATATGGTTTTCGTTGTCATACCCGTATCCCGATTATATCCCCATAGGAAGTCGTATCGCTCATATGTCCAGTTGAAGATGTACGACAACGGCTGCGCTGTCGGCAGCATAAGATACATCGGATTCTCTACTCCGTTTTGGAGCGATGGCTGCGCAAACTGCACAACCTCAGCTGCCGTTTTCTCGTCGGAGGAGAAGTCATAATATGGCGCCGTATTGAGGTTGATAGGCGAATAGTTGTAGGTCGGAGGACCCATCGAAGGGTCTTTACGGCCCCATTGATAGTACAAACCGTATGTCGCCAAAGCACTCTCTGCACTGTTGCACGTCGCTGCTGTTGCTCCGAGATTTCTATCAAGAACCGTAATTGTATGTTCGCCTATCGTAAGAGGTTGCTCAACAGGGTGATCGGTAACCCAGATATGCCATGACCACAACACCTTATCGTTATTATCATAGACCGCGATAACGGCATTACCTCGTGCCGAAGAGCTTGGTAACTTAAAACGCACATATCCATACTTCAATTCTACATCGGATATAAGTCCCAATTGGCTCTCCCACAACAAGTGTGCAGCAACCGGTTTGATTCTCTCGGTTGTAGGATAGAGTGTTTGTGCTCCCGAAGAGATGATACCGGCTGCTCCGTTACCTACAATTGTTGCAAGGAAACAATAGCCATCGTAAATGTCATTACCATTCTCATCTTTCAACTCGTCCGGAGCCACAACATAGCAATTCGCCAACTTAAATGTCGAAATGGTATTTTGGTCCAGCTCCTCTGTTACCTCAAATTCGTGTAACCTCGACAAGTCATAATAACGCTCATCGCCCTCCTTTTCGAGGATTGCACCTATTGTTCCGTTAGTTTGGAAACTGAGTTTAATATCATAGATATATCCCGCCTCGAAGATATCGACGAAACTCTCGTTGCCATTACTATCCTTCACCGGGTGCTTTGCCTCGATGGTTGTGCAATATACACCCGATGCTGTGTGAATCTCCAACTCCACATCTCTATTAGGTTCGACCAATGAATAACCCAGATAGGCATCATTTCCCATTGACACACCGTCCATATGAACAGGATATTTCGCTGAATCGTGAAAGTCGGGATGATTCGAATCGTTATCAAACATCGGAGTTGTGACAATCGGCAAATTAGTGTAGTCGCCCCAATGGTAAACCTCTCCGAACTCTCCTAACTGCGTTGGCAGCCACACCTTACACGAGGTCGGCTGATTACGAACTATCACACTCTCTATCTCGCCCCACATCATAAGGTTCTGCGGGCTCTGTTCAGCATAGGCCGTTACGCGGATAGCAGAACGATAGTGGCGATATGTAAGATAGTTGGAGTATGTCGGAGATGTAAAGTTATGTCCGAATGGCTCACGATAGATATTGCTATTGTCCACAGGGTGCACATCACTCTTGTGTGGTGCTACCGCATTATATTTGTGCCATGACTGGCCCTCGCATACGTTGCTGACCATCAAATCGGTCTCGCCATCAAGTCCCTTGAACTGTAAGGCTACTACTTCGGTAGGCACACCATTAATATTGACCGTTTCGTTCAGACGCACAGCATCAAACTCCGAAAAGTCGAATTGAGCCGTTGCCGGTACACCCTCCTTGCGCGGAAGGCGACAATTCATAGGATACCAGCCCACCATTCGCGTATGATAGAAGTGTGTCGTATCGCGATAGATTACACCGTCAATCTTCTCCTCCACGATATTCATTTTGTAGGACTGCTCCGGTGCCAACGATACGGAACGATAGTGTATTCC
Organism: Alistipes sp.; assembly: GCA_045644085.1. GTDB lineage: Bacteria > Bacteroidota > Bacteroidia > Bacteroidales > Rikenellaceae > Alistipes. The sequence goes on from JAZRGH010000037.1 coordinate 26,722, forward strand.
TTCGGTATTATCCGGTGAGGATATTACGGTTGATTCGAGCAACAACGCCTTGTTCCAGTTTGTATGATATGGCGTTGCTGCATCATTACCCGTAAAGGTGTATAATCCATCATTTGTCAAATTCAAATCCTCGTCCAAGCGAAGGAAGTTCGAGTCCATCTGTTTGGTCGTAATTTGGTCTATCAACGAGCGCACAGCAATACCTGCGCTCTCGGCACGCGACACACTGCGCGACTCGACCACACACGAAGGCGTGATTGTCGATGATATATTGGAAGTGGCTCCACTACCTCCTACCTCGATACTGTTCATCTCCTCACCCCTCATCTCGCACGAAGCCAAGATGAAGAGCGTGGCAACTGTTATCAAAATTGAATATATCCTTCTCATATCAATCTCCTCCTACTCTTTTTGACAACGGGCAGGCATTCCGTATGCCGGGCCACAACCATCGCCACCCGAATTTGCAATCTGGCCGGTATATGTGTTGGTATAGATATACGAACGAGTATTATACTGTCCCATCGGCATACCTGTAACCAATCGTCCCTGTTGTCCTACATCTTCATAGCCACCATCTTGCGGATGACGATATCCCATAAACGGATACCACGCTCTATCGAAGTTGGCCTTGTTGAATACCAATCCATAACTATCGAAATTGGCCTCACTATTACCGAGGTTTATGTTACCGCCGTTCTCACCGTAGGTATAACCTTCATTGTTGCCATAACCCCACGCATGGTGGAATGGTGTTCGATAGCCCGGAGGGCAAGGGTCATGCATTGTCTTGGAGAAGGTCTGTCCCTGAATCGAGTAATCCTTAACTGCATATCCCCACAATGCCACATTGGTATATCCGTCGGCAAAAGTTGACGGGAACCAACCACAAGTATTGTTACCACACATCGACGAACTCTTATAGAAGACCATCGGATTCTGTGTAACCACAGGTATTGTAGCCGCAGCTGCCGTATCTATATCGGTACGACTCGACCACGCTCCCGTAGTATAACTCTTCACCCAATATTTCGAAGACTTAGGCTTGCCGCTCACACTCTCATCACCGGAATTGTATGCCGGAGGGCCCATTATCGGATCCTTGCGACCCCACTGATAGTAGAATCCATACGTAGCCATACGCTCGTTATTGTTCGCAAACGACAATCGGCTTACATTTGTATTCGGAGCAGTAGTGGCACCAACATTACGATCCATAAACGTATAGTTTCCGGTAATCAGATCGACAGGCTTGTCCGTGAACCAGATATGCCAAGTCCACAAAATCTCGCCATCGACATCGTATGCTGCCAAACCGACATTTCCCTCATGGTACTCTCCGACATGGAACATCACATAACCTTCACTATCCAACTCGCCATTGTTGAGAATCTGCATCGGCAACATGTTATCAACATCGCTGGCATTACCCGTAACCTCCGTAAAGTCGCCCTGCCACCAAAGGAAATCTACCTTTGCAGGGGCAATCGTGGTAGAAAGTCCACCATTAATCTCTGCGGTAGTTGTACCTCCCAACGGCAAGAGTGAACCCACTCCGTTACCTCGCACCGAAGCCTTAAATTTATAGTAACCTGCGCGATGAACCATATAGCAGTTTGCCGTCTGCGAGGCACTCAGATTGGTTACAATGGCTGTCGAATGGCTCGACACACATCGTACAGGCAACGCTCTATTGCGATGGCTCTCCGCCGAGTTCCAACCGGCATTATTGCTTGACGTATATCGCAACTCGTAAGGCGGGGTATTCGTCGTTCTCAAATCGATGGCACTCGACCACAAACGCACCATATTTTGAGTAAAGTTCTCCGTACCATCACTTTCGATATAACCCTGGAACGGATACCACACATTGCTTGATGCTACGGCCAGATTGACACCAACTCCATTTTGCCAACCTCCGCTCTTCTCGTATTGTGCGATATTCTGCCATACGCGCACATCTGCCACCATATATCCAGGAGGACAAGGGTCATACATTGTTTTTTCGAGGTCGGTATGCTCGTTCTGATAGCCCCACAAAGCATTGTTCTGTGTTGCCAACCAATCATGACGCGAAGTATCGCCACCACCATACAGAGTCATAGGATTTGTCACCGCCTCATCTACCGTAGCTACCTGCGCCGCATCACTCGGCACCTTCGATACGGCACCATATATACCCGACGATACCGGCTTAAATGGCGTTGGCCTACCCCACTGATAGTACAAACCATACATTCCTTTTCCTCCATCAGGCTCGGCAGATGTTGCGCCCAGGTTTCTATCCTGTACGATATATCCGTTTGGACAACCCTGAGCCTTCACTCTATCGGTGAGCCATATATGCCAAGTCCAGAGAATATTGCCACCCTCCTCGTCGTAGGCTGCAATCACAACATTACCCTCCGAGAGCAAACGCTTATCCTCCTTATCGTTAGGATTTCCCTGCACATGGAACAACACTCTGCCCAGCGACAACTCATGAAGGTCGAGGGTCAAGGCTTTACGTTGTACACCATCAACGGTAATCATCGGTGTATCGTCCCAAAGTATGTCGATATATCCCGGGTTGAGCGATGTATCCACACCATTCAGCAACGAATTGTCGCCATTACCCTTCACTACTCCATCAAAGCAGTAGCCATAATTTGCCGAATTCACGATATACGAGTTGGCAGTTTCGTAGTTCGAGAGATTATAGAACATCTCAACCTCTACGTCCTGCTCGATAACCTCATCATGACGCTTCCAATCACGTACCGACACATCGGCATTTATCAAACCGTGATTCGAAAAACGTAATACAATATCGTAGGCGTGTCCGGCCTTGAAGTTTCGCGCAATAGATACTCGCTGACGAGCAGTAGCCGCACTTGTCGAGAGCGAGATATTGAGCATTCCGTCCGTCGGAGGTGCTGCCACACACTTTGCAACCATACGACGATTTGCCAGGCCGACAGGTATCTTCTCTCCCGGCGAGAAGAAGATATTGTTATTCTCATCTGAGAGATTGAGCGTCGCAAGACCTTCATACGCCACTTCAAACACTCCGTCCTCCTTAGGCAATGTCAGAATACACGAAGTCGGCAGATCCTCGATATTCATATCTTCGAGTGTACCCCATGCCATAGATTGTGTTCCACCCTCCTCCTGCATGGTATAGACATAGATACGATAGACACACAAGGCGTGATTGAAGGTCATCAACTCGAAACCTTCGGTCTGCGATCCTGTTGTAACATTTCCGTATATTATATCCGAATCACCGGTAATAGGCATTCGCACCGTAGTGGCTGTTGATGTCGAGTTATACTCGTAGCCCTCCTCGTCTGGGAGCCAAGGTTGCCAAGCTACATACTTCACATAGTCGGTTGTGTTGTAGAAGAACTGAGCTGCACTCTTGAACTCTATATCGCGGATATAGCTGTTTGCCGGATTTGGCAATCCCAACTCGGCAATTATCGGCTCATCACACTGTATAAAAGCGGGATAAAAAGGTGAATAGACCTCGTCAATACGCGCCATACCTATTGTAAGCACACTATCTGTTGCAGCATCGATAATACCGCTTGTCGAGTTGGCATTGCCACGTGTCGAGTTTGGCGAATATACGATATTTGGCGAGTAGCCCACATCGGCCCACAATCGCACCTCCTGTGGATTGCGGTTACCAATGCCCAAATCGTGTTCATTCAAGCAGCCTGCAACCACAAGAGCCACAGTCGCCAACAACGATATATATTTTAGTCCTCTTTTCATCTTTGTCCCTGCTTAATGAATCTCCGGCAACACGGTACCTTCGATGTAATCGACATCAATCCAATCCTTCACCACACCTTCGAGATTTACACCCGAATCGATAGTCGCCGTATAGATAATGCGGTGTCCCGACTGATAGTTGACAGGATTATAGTTATAGAGATAGAACTCCTCCTTATGGTGCACCCAATTATCGGGGCTCTCAGGGGTTACCTTCTCGTTAATCTCGTACTCTATGGTGAGCTTGGTATTTGCTGTAATCTGCTGTGGCAGACACATTATCTTCATCACCGCCTGCGTATTCTCGCGCTCGTCACCAATTATGGTTGTTGTGGTTGGCTCGAAGGTATAGACCACATTGTTCAAGCCCGAAGGGGTTGCCTGCCAGATGTTTCTCTCGCCTGAGTTCACAATCGCCTGTGCGGTACACTTCATCGATCCCGACGAATAGATATTCTCGAAGGTCATCTTAGTCAATCGCGCATCAAACATATTTCCACGTACCACATAGATCTCTACCAACGACATGGCATGTTCGAGATAGAGTTGTACGATAGGCTTCATCGCGCCATCAGCTACCTTGAAGGTGTACGAGAGGAGATAATCTATCATCGTTGCCTCGTTGTAGGTTGTAGGTTGTTGCACCTCTATTTCAAGACCATCTTTTCCGCTCACAAGTGTCAAGCCATTCGTAGTGTTGTAGGCATAGCCATAGAAGGAGTAACTGCTACCCTCTGTCCAGCTGCGTTTGGTTGCAGGGAACCACTTTCCCGTCGCCGCATCGCGTGTGATGTAGGCATTGTTGTATATTTTGTTGGTATTGTTCTGCACTCCGTATATATAAACTCGGCTATTGTCTATATCGGTCTGCGTCATCGCACCACGCTGCATATGCTTGGCATTGAATGCTATCTCGCTCGAATTGCCAATCATAACATCGCTACTCTCACACGAGGACAGCAGCAACAATAAAACCCCAAACAATATGTTATATACCCTCTTCATAACCGTTTCTTCTCCTATAAATCTACATAGTGGTCAATCCAATCGACAACACGCACCTCTGTCGTAATGGTATTGTCGGTAATGGTCAAATTATACTCATATTTTTCGCCCGGTTTCCACTCGGTAGGTGTCAAGCCTCCGATCCAGCCGAGTTCTATATTTCTAACAGCATACTCTGCATCGCCCTGCTTGATATACTCCAAATGGAGTTTTACGTTAGTCTTATATATGGTCTGCGGCAACACCAACAGAGCGCCACCATCGTAGAGCGAATGTTTTACGTTCAAGTTTACGGGCAGACCTCCGTTAGGCAGGGTGCAAGCGCCACCAAACGATTGCGAATAGTCATCTACTATCGTGCCGTCCAACGCCCACGATGCCGTACCGGTAGCATCAAACGAGAAGTGTCCTCTGTTCTGCAATCCTACAAGGCGAATGTTCCGAACATTGGTGAGCACAGCATTCGAAGCATTTATGATATTGAACTGCACGGCAGCACAAGCATGACGGAAATGCAACATTACTGTCGAGAAATCCTCGTTTTGGGCAAGGTCACGATTTGCCGCAGCATACAGAATATCGGGACCACCCGTTGCACCCTCGTAGTTAGCGAAGGTTACTTTACCGTCCGCGTCCGAGAATACGCAAGGGGCATCGTACGGACATACGGCACAAAAACGATACGATGCATTCGACATCCAATACTGTGTATTATTGTAGTCCCAACCTGGCAACTCTGTGTTATAGAATAGTCGCTCGGCATCGAACAAACGTGCAGTAAGGCCATCGAGGGTATAAGCGCCAAAGAGTTTTAGTTCGTGTTGTCGCAAATCCTCGATACCATCAATGAGTGAGCGGTTATATTGCGATGCAAAACTAATCTCGCGCGCCCCACCAATAGGTTGAGAGTGCTCGCAGCTCGCCAACATCAATAACGATAATACTATTGTCAATACCTTACGCATAATCTTTTCAGCTTTTAGCTTTTGGCCTTTGGCTTTTTATTTTTTTGTGGCAACGAATGCCATTTTTGTTGTCGCACGAAAAGCTTTCCGCTCTCTGCTCCTTAGGAACTGTTTAGATTTGTTTGCAAAATTCTTTTATAGCCTATTTTGTGGCTATTTTTTCTTATAATTTGAGGCATATAGCGGTGACTATATAACGAGAATTATAAGAAAAAAGAGTCGTAAAGAGCATAAAAGAACGAAGTAAATAAATCTTAAACAGTTCCTTAGTACCTGAGGGGGCGATCAAACCCCCACAGGTTAAAGTTTTGTAAAAATTAGATTGTGATGTTACCACCATCAACTGGAATCCAATCCTCAACATCGCAGTCGAAGATAATCTCGTTCACGTTGATAGTGTAGTTGTAGGTGTACTTGTAACCCATCTCCCAGTTACCTGTAAGAGTGTGAGTGTAAGTGTGCTCGTGACCGTCGATAGTATACTCGATAACTATCTTAGTCTGTGCACCTGGGATTACGAGAACTGGCTGTGGAGCAAATGGAGTAGCAGCCTCAAGGGTTGCATCCAAAATACCATCCTCAACACCTGTTGCAGTATCAGCCAAGAAGTAACGCGATACTGTCAAACCTGACTGCCACGTAGCAGTACTCTTTGTGCCAACAGCAGGAGTTACAGTCAAGATACCCGACAAATTTACACCCTGAACAGCAGCACTCTTAACGATAACAGTTGCAGCCGAATCGGTCTTCTTGAATGTTATATTGAGCTGAGCGTAAGCGTGGTGGAAGAGCAATGGCTGAGCCGAAGTCTGAGGAGCCTCAACGCTGAGAAGGTCAGAGAAAATAACATCGTGCTGATCCTTAATATTGTTGTCGAGAGCACTAGTACCACCCCAAACAAGTTTCTCAATCTCGCCATTTGTCTTGTACGATGGAACAAGGTCAGAATTTACTGGATAAGGGCTAACAGCAAGGAACTGCATATCACCGCTGGTTGGCCAGTAGCGAGCAGGCTCACCCTTCCACAACTCAGTACCTGCATCGTAAACGAACTTGCCGTTCTCGAAATACGAAACAAACTCACCACTCTTGGTGTCGTCCCATACCGCAGTAACTGCGATAGGATAGGTCATGTCATCATTCGACTGAATGATAGCACGAGTTACGGCTGACTTAAAGCCCATCTCGTTCAACTTGCCTGTGTAAACCTCCGAGGTCTGAACACAACTGCTCAACGATACCATCGCTGCAGCAGCAAATAAAAACATCTTCTTCATAGTTTAAATGTTTTAAAAAAGGTTAATAAAAAAGTTAATTAAAAAAGTTTGTTAAAAATTGTGTAAATGTGTAAAAATGTTTAGTTTGCTTTTTTGTAAAATTTGTTTGTCTTTGGTTTTCTGTTTCGTTTGTTTTATGTTTTAAAGTTTTACATTTTAAATATCAATGTCATATTCGAACTCTTTCCAATCATCTACCTCTGGGGCAAATCCTCCTCCGACCTCAGGTTTAGGGATATTGATATCGCCACGAATAACGATATGCTGTTGAGGGTTGTCCTCCATCTGATCCGATACGTCGAAGTTATACATGTATGGGTGGCCTGCAACATCTATAAAGAGGATACTCAACAACGCGACATCGCCACTTGTCTTTTCACGACCAAAGGTCTCGAATCGCGAATTCAACACGCTACTACGGCGCGTCGCACTCACCACATCGAAATAGAGGGCCACAGGATATGTCGAGCGAGTATTTGTAGCGATATAGTTCGAGCTGACCTGTCCCGACAACATCATAGATACCGAGCCAACCCACTCCATACCGGTAATATCCTCGACCTCGACAGTCCAACTCTCGACAACGGTGCGAGCCGTCGTCTTGATGATAAACACATCTTCGGTGATATGTTTCGGAATGTGAATATTCCTTTCGCGTGCAACAAAAAGATGGCCCGGGGTTACACGAATATCTTCATACGAAGGTCGGGTATCAACACGCGACTGCAAATAGCGAGTGAAACGACTACGTTGTTGTTCGCTAATCTCATTGGTGTAGGCCTCAACATCACTCCACACATAATAGTTACGAATTCGCGTTTCGCCCGCCTCGATATTATAGACGACCATATCGACATCGCCATACGGAGCAAAGATATATCCTCCATGACTTGATACGAAGTCGTGACTGAGGTAGGCTCCCGTTTCGGCATCAAAGAATGCTACACGCATCAAGCCGGGATCGACATAGTCGTGGTTGGTAATCTTTTTCTCTATGGAGAGGTCGAGGTACACTTTGAGGTACTCCTCCTCCATCGGACGACGCTGACACGCCACCGAGAGAAGAGCCGCCACAACGACAAGCAATATGTATTTCATTCTGCTCATCGTCTTGCCTCCTTATCGTTTGGTTTAACTCTTTGGAAAATCGGCACCACAAGCGAGATATTCGCCTTCGTAGGTCCGAAGAAACCTATCGTCTTGGTTATCTTATCGCTGATAAGTGGTCCGGTAGCTTCAATAACGGTATATTTTCTCGCTTTCGAGTAGATATATCCCAGACCGATAGAGAATTCGAAATGCACCGACTTCTTCTTGCCTACCGACATAGCATAGGTGTAGTCCAAACCGATGTTTGCGAACTCTCCCTGATGACCATGGAAGTTACGCTCAAAGTCGTAATAACCCACATAGCCATAGAGGCCAAGCGAGTGTCCCTGCAAGCGGTCAAACACGGTTCTGTTTTTGCCGAACCAATAGCGACCTTCAATACCCCAAGCCAAAAGCTCGAAGCAATCCTTGTTATCCTTCTTTGGCCATACCCAAGGGAAGTAGTAGTCGGCTGCCACCGACCAATTTGTGCCGATAGGTACCTGAACGCCCACATTCAACGCCGGCACAAGCAGATTGGTACGCATAGCCACAACAGGCTTGCGGATATCGACAGGCATCTCCTCGCTCACTGTGCGTTCAATACGCAATGGCGGAATAAGCTCAACGGGCTGAACCGGCCAAAGCAGTCTGTCGTCAAGAATATCCTCATTCTCTACAACGCGCACCACAACAGCATTACGCGCCGAGCCCATGAATTTCTTTACCAATACCTGCCAAGTCTTACCTCTATCGAGAGCCTTAATGTAGTGCTCCTTTTGGAGATTCGATGCGTTCATGTGGAGAATCGCAAGCACCTCTCGACGATTCTCTGCATTATAGTCCGCCTCGATTTGCGATTCGAAAGCCTTCCAATCCTCGCCTGCCGATACAGTGTGAATGGTCAACTTGTCGCCACCCTCCATCTTGGCGAGGATATTTCTCAAAATATTAGCGCGTCGCAAGGCGAGAGCATTGTTGTAGGTATCGCTACCTATCGGCGACGCAGCACCTTCAATCACGATGGTATGACTGCCAACCTGCTTCTCGGCAAGGAGCTTTACCATCTTGACCAACTCTTTGTGAGCTTCGATATTATTCTTGTAGGACCAGCGAGGCCATGCCTTGTCGTGTTCATATAGCACCGACACGCCGTGCAAGGTTGTTTTCACCGGCGATTCGTTCATGCTCGCGAGAGCGTGCTCATGCTCGCTCACGCGCGTAAGAAAATCACCGAGGTTAGAAACCTCGGTATTTTGCGCCCCAGCCAGCATATTGAACATTAGGGTGAAAATTAGAAAAATTGATATATTTCTAATAAACCTCACTTTTGTACAAATTCAGAAAAAAATCAAAAACTAACCTGTTTCCTATCTTTGCAACTTTTCAATTTACAAAAGTAGGTTTTTTTTTCTAAAAAATGGCATGTTTGGACAAAAAAATACCCCCCCCTGCAATATTGTCGCAAAACGCTGTATATCAACATATTGTGATTATAGAAAAATTCCAAATCAAATAAAATTTGCCACATTTAGAACAATATATCCGTTTTTACCGTACATTTGCAGCGCAAATAGGTCAAATTTTAGGTTAATTTAGGTTCACAAAGTATTATGAAACCTCATTTTTCTATCGATTTCAGTCCGAAATTATTTCACACGATTCGTCACTATGATCGTGTTAAGTTGATGAAGGACATCATGGCAGGTATCATCGTCGGTATTGTAGCTATTCCTCTCGCAATAGCCTTTGGTATTGCATCGGGAGTAGGCCCTACCGAGGGTTTGGTAACTGCAATTATCGCAGGCTTTATCATCTCGGCACTCGGAGGTTCGCGCGTGCAGATTGGTGGTCCGACAGGTGCATTTATCGTAATTATCTACGGTATTATCCAGCAGTTTGGCGTAGGTGGTCTGGCTATTGCAACCATTATGGCGGGTATAATGCTCGTGTTGATGGGCGTGTTTAAACTCGGAACCATCATCAAGTTTATGCCATACCCTATTATCGTAGGCTTTACGGCAGGTATCGCGGTAACAATCTTCTCGACACAGATTAACGATTTGCTCGGTCTCGGCATCAAAGATGTTCCGGCAGACTTCATCGAGAAGTGGGGTTGCTACTTTGCAAATATCCGCAATATAAATTGGTGGGCTTTGGGTATTGGTCTGGCTTCGATTTTAATCATCGTCTTGACACCAAAAATCTCGAAAAAGATGCCGGGCTCGTTGCTTGCAATTATCATAATGACAGCCTTGTGTTGGACACTTGACCACTTCGGTATCAAGACAAACGTAGCCACTATCGGCGACCTTTACGAGTTACCTTCGGGATTACCTTCATTCCAAATTCCGTCGCTCGGCGAGCAGTCGCTTTGGGCAACAATTCAGGCGTTGCTCCCTACCGCATTTACTATTGCAATGTTGGGTGCTATCGAGTCGTTGCTCTCGGCAATGGTAGCTGACGGTGTGATCAGCTCGCGCCACAACTCGAATACCGAACTTATGGCACAAGGTATCGCAAATATCGTGGTTCCGTTCTTCGGTGGTATCCCTGCAACAGGTGCTATTGCGCGTACAATGGCCAATATCAACAATGGTGGTCGCACACCTATCGCAGGTATCGTTCACACCATCGTTTTGCTCCTCGTATTGCTCTTGTTGGGCGGCTTGGTAGGCGCTATTCCGATGCCTTGCTTGGCAGGAGTGTTGATTATGGTGTCGTACAATATGAGCGGTTGGAGAACCATTCGCTCAATGTGCCGTCAATCGCGCTCGGATATCGCAATTCTCTTTACCACAATGCTTCTCACTATCATCTTCGACCTCACTATCGCTATTGAGGTTGGTTTGGGCTTGGCGGTAGTTCTCTTCGTGCGTCGCATTATGGAGACTTCAAAAATCTCGGTTTTGCGTGACGAGATGGACGTACACCACGATGGCGAGGAGGGCGATGTTCATCTCGCAATTCCACAAGGTGTAGAGGTTTACGAGATTAACGGTCCTCTCTTCTTCGGTGTCGCAACCAAGTTCGAGGAGTTGGCCTCGATGCGAGATGCTATGCCTATTCGAATTGTGCGTATGCGCAAGGTTTCGTTTATCGATTCGACAGGTTTGCACAACCTCGAAATCTTTATCGAAGCATCAATGAAAGCCGGACAGCAGGTCATCCTTTCGGGTGTAAACAAGAAGGTTTATAGCGCTATCGAGCGTACAGGCATTGTCGATAAACTCGGCAAGGAGAATGTTCTAAACAACATCGACCAGGCTCTTGCTCGTGCCGAAGAACTCGCAAAGCAAATAAATAACTAAGGGTTGAAGATGTTTCAACCCTTATCGCTTTTAGCCATTAGTAATTCGCTAATGGCTATTTTTATTTTAACACTTTTATCATTGCCAAATCGCGGTCCGGGACACCCGTACCAAGATAGTCATCGGCAGAGAATTCCATCGGTATTTGTTTATCTTCAAAGCCTAATCGTTCATACAATCGCTTAGACTCCGAACTACTCGGAATAAGAGCTAAAACATCATAGCTTTTACCTATGCAAACATATTGCATAGCCCTCTCAATCAGCCTTGAAGCAATGCCTCGGCCACGATATCCAGGCTTTGTAGCAACAGCATAGATATATGCTACGCGCTTGCCCCACATCTGCAACGGCACCACAAATAACATCGATACAACCTCTCCATTTTCCTTGTGAACAAATGGCAACGCATCATCATGTTGTAGCAAAAAAGAGTCTATCTCGGCTACCTCGTCGCCAAAGATCTCGTGCCACATCTGTCGCATCTCTCGTTGTTCGGCAGTAAGGTGCAGAGCCGATATTTTGTCGAGCAGGATAGCAGGATAATAGGACATCTTCGCAAAGCGCAATCCCTCCAAACCGAGATCATCTTCACGATTTATGAACTCGAACTCCCCCTCCAACGACTGCGCCATCAGACGATTTATCATCGTAGCCGAGCCCTCAACCGAACTGTCATACTTCTCGATATGGGTGCAGAAGGTCTTGTTTGAGATAGGCGTACCATACGAAAATGCCACTGCCATATCATCGGCATAAAGCACCAAACCGCGCAAACCCAGCACCTCGAAATTCTCGAATGCACAATTTATCGCTTGCTGTTCGGCTCGCTCTGTTGCACCCAGCTCACGCCCTTTCAGCCATTTCTCATTCAGGGCGATACAATCCTTCCTATTTTTATTCGAGAGAGGCTCCGCATGCCAATCATGATGCGCAATAAAACGATTTAGATGATTACGTTTCGGCTGATATCGTCGCCCCTGCAACTGCGCGAGGTCGGAGGTACGATATATATAATCAGACAATGCTCGCGGAGCATCAAAGGCGAACTCCGATGGATAGTTTTCCTCTAAGAATTTGCGCCACTCTATCGATAAACCATAGAGTCGCAATGGTGTCCGCAACGCGGAGGCATCTTGACGTAACAACTCCAAAATCAGAGCCTTATCGCCTGTGCCAACAGGTTGCATATAGGACTTTGCACCACCATTATCAAAACGGATAATCAAGAAGCCTTCTGCCTCGGCAATCTCGCTATGATAGATGCTACTCCAACAGAAAATATTAGCAAAATTGAAGTCACAGTTCTGCTCCTCCGACCTCAACATATAATACTCGAACAGTGGCTTGTCGGCCACTGTTACGGGATGAAAATCTATATGGTGTTTATACTCCATTAACAAGCTTTGAGCGACATATCGAGCGACTTAATCTGGTGTGTCAAAGCACCTACCGAGATGAAATCTACGCCCGTCTCGGCATAGTCGCGCAGAGTTTCGAGGGTGATACCTCCACTCGATTCGGTTTCGCAACGGCCTGCAACCAATGCTACCGCCTCGCGAGTCTGCTCCACCGAGAAGTTGTCGAACATAATACGATCTACTCCACCGGCAGCAAAAACCTCCTTGATATCATCCAACGAGCGCACCTCGCACTCGATAGGGATATTCTTGCCCTTCGCCTTCAAATACTCCTTTGCACCGGTTACTGCCTTGGCAACACCTCCCGCAAAGTCGATGTGATTATCCTTCAAGAGAATCATATCGAACAACCCGATACGATGATTCTCGCCACCACCTATCTTGACAGCCATCTTCTCCAATACACGCATTCCCGGTGTAGTCTTACGGGTATCGAGGACCTTGGTATGAAGATCGGCGATACGGTCAGCATAGACTGCGGTCTGAGTAGCAACACCACTCATTCGTTGCATAATATTGAGCAAAATACGCTCGGCACGCAACAACGACTGCAAGTTACCCTCAACATAGAAGGCTACATCGCCCACCTTGACACGATCACCATCGTTGAGAATCTGCTCGAACTTAACCTCTGCATCAAGACGCTCGGTTACTATCTTTGCAATTTCTATGCCCGCGATAATACCCTCCTGCTTGCACAAAAGGCGCATACGACCACGCTCCTCGGCAGGGATACAACACAACGAAGTGTGATCGCCATCACCGATATCCTCCTTGATTGCCAACTCAATCAACTCCTCAACATAGGGTTTGTACTCCGATTTCATATCTTCATCTATTTTTTGATATTTACACCTCTATTATAGACTATTCTGTCTCTTCTTTGGCTGTTGTGAAATAGACACGCTTGTTTTTCACCGGCACCTCGAATCTCACATCTACGCCATTGCCAACACAGCCCTCGATAATACTAACCATATATTTCTCGTATGGCGTACCTCCTGCCGTAGGGATAATATTCTTACCCTCAAAAATGTAATTTATTGTCTTTTCATCTTCCGAGATTGTCGAAGTAAACGGAACACCTGAAATTTCGAGATTCAACTGCACAGGCATCGCTTTGTCAAACTTGATTTTATTAAAAATAAAATCGAATTTAGGCGTAATAAGATTCGGAATCCACACATCTATCGAAGCCGCATTATCAACATAGGAAACCTCTCCGCTATCTATATCGGAAACCGTAAGCGTTCCATGGTAAGTCGTAGATGAAGAGCCCGCAGAGCCTCCTCCAATAAGACACGATGTAGCAAAAAAGAGCGCGCTACACGCCAAAATCAAATATTTTTTCATATCCTCGTTATAATATATTTATCATAATTCGTATTCCTCCCGTCATAGGTTTGCCGCGTTGCAAAAAGCGGTTACCCATTGACTCGAAATAGAATACGTCGTACTTCGTATTGGTAGCATTCTTGCACCATACATCAAGAGCCCATCGCTCGCCCTCGAAGCGAACCGAGGCCTCCAACAGCGCATAGAATGGCTGCGATACATCATTCGCCTCGTTCCAATAGATGCGTCCTGCTCCCGTAACGCCTACGCCCAGAACCATACGATCTAACCACTGCGTATGGAACGGAACAGTCTGCATCAGGCGCAAAGATAACGAATTTTTCGGAGCATACGGTATAAAATTACCCGCATAATTTACTCCACCCGACACAAATTGCCTGAATTTAGCATTTGTATAGCCATACGAGCCACTCAGTACCAATGTTTTAGCCAGTCGTGCCGTAGCCGAAAGCTCCGCGCCAAAGGAGCGTGTTCGACCTGCATTCGTCATCATTCGCCCTGTGCTATTCTCGTCAGGGAATATAGTGAGTTGCTGGTCGACACACTCAATATAAAACAATGATGCGTCTGCCGTAAAGCGACCATCGTGTGTAGCGAAGTGTCCGCCCAGCTCTAAATTATAACTATGTTCAGGGTTGTAAGCACACAATTTATCGACATCTATCTCCTGCCACAAACCCATCTTCTCTTTGAGTTGGCGCTGCAACACCTCCGAAAACATCTGAGTGTTGAAACCGCCCGCCTTATAGCCCTTTGAGGCGGAGAGATAGAGCATATTTCGCCTTGCCGAATCCAGAGTAACTGAGGCTGAGAACGATGGCAGAAACTCTAAAAATCCACGCGACAAAAGCTCGCTATTAGCAATTTTCAACGGAATAACTATCGGCTGACTTGTTGCAGAACTCGGAATAGCGGTGTAGCAGGTTGTTGTCGAGGTATCGTATAACATCTGCACCAATTCATAATCCAAACGCAACCCCAATGCCAATCGCCAACGCCCAAGATGCACTTCACTGCGATGATATACCGCCACACCACTATTGTGTGTTGTGAAACGGCTATCAAGCAGCAACTCATCAGCACCTTTTCCCTCTAAATCACCCCAACGGAACTCTCCATCAAATGGCGCATAGGCGTTTATGTTATCAAGAATCATCTTCTGGATACCCGTCGGGCCGAAGACTACGGGAGCTTGCATCTTCTCCCTCTTGAAGAAGCCATAGACTCCTGCCAGCCAGCGATATTTACCCTCCGACTTTGAACTGAGCATAAAATCTTCGGCTATCTGGTGTTGCTGCTTACGCTGTTCGAGCGTGAAGTAATATTCGGGCAGAAAGTCGTTGTCGATATGCATCTTGTCGTTCATATATTGATACGAGGTGATGCTAGCCAACGAGAATTTGTCGAAATCGTAACGCACACTCAATCCATCACTTACAGCAATACGACCATAGGTCGAAGGCTCATTGTAGCATATCTTGCCCACCAACTCCTCGCGGTGCTTAGCAGGGTTTGGGCTGCCGATATATTCGTAAGGATAACCACCCTGCTCCACCACAGAGAAAGCGAGGGTATTATCAATACTCAATGCCCCATCGCGATATTGGAACTTGGTGCGGAAGTTGCCGCTATTCTCCTTATCGCAGAGCGAATTGTTGTACGAGTTAAGCCAATATCCATCGTGATGGGCATATTGAGCCGAAACCGAAAAACCGAACTTCTCGCCCAACTTGTTGTAAGACGAAGCCGACACTCGGAATGCGTTCTGTGAGCCGTAGTCGGCACGAAGACGCACTCCCTGATAGGTCAATGGCGAAAGGGTATATAGATTTATCACGCCCGCCATCGTATTACGACCATAGAGCGTTGCTTGCGGGCCACGCAGGAACTCGATACGCTCGATATCTTGTAACTCGGTATCGTATAGGCTTTTATCCGCCAACTGCACATTATCGACAGTCATTCCCACGACGGGTTGGTCGATACGCGCACCCATTCCGCGCACATATATTGACGAGGTGGTACGCGAGCCATAATCTGGCATAAAGAGGTTGGGAATGTCGGTCATCACATCTTTAACTGCCGACACGCCAAGCATTGTAAGGGTACGTCCACCCAACACCGATGCAGCCACCGCCTCACGACGAAGTTCCGAGCCTTGCTTGATGGCTGTAATCTGCACCCTATCAACCGCGATAAGGGTATCGACCTTTGACTCGTTGTCGGAGGCCTTCGCCACCCATACAACAAGTACCAACGCCACACCAAGCAGATATTTACAGATATATTGTGCCATCAAGCGCAAAGATAATAAAAAAAGTTGAGAGTTGAGAGTTTTTTCAGTATAGCGCTGAGAGAGGAGCGCGGACAAACAAAAAACCAATCGTGTGAGAACAAAAACGGTATTAAATGGCTCAAAAAAATAGGCGAGAATCTCACGATTGTCGCCTATCCCCGAAATTCTTTGCAAATTTCGGTTTCTAACCCAAACTTAAATAAATGAAGAAACCTCGCGATGGTGTGCAGTTATCACCACCGCTGGCAGATTAACGAACAATCTCTGTGCCAAAGTGTATGAGTAGTCCAAATCAGATACTTGTCAGTCCATACAGACCATTTGCTGAGGTAAAAAAGAATAGGGGAACCGTCTCGGTTGCCCTATCCCACTACTAACCCAAACTTTATACGGAGCAGTATTACTCTTTGGCTCCGTACTTAAAATAAATGAAGAAACCTCACTGAGGTGTGCAGTTATCACCACAGCTGACAATCTTTAATGCAATATCTATACCAAAAACAAAGGTGTTGTGTCCGAAGTAGCACAAAAAACCAAACTATTATATATCTTCGCCCAAATTGAATATTTGTTGCGCTACACGCCATAGTTCTAATGCCACAAAAAAAATCCTGCCTAACATCGTTAGACAGGATTCTGCATCTTAATAAGGGATACTATTAATAGTTCTCTGCCTTAATCTCGAAGTAAGCCTGTGGGTGAGCACATACAGGGCAAACCTCAGGAGCCTGCTTGCCGATAACGATGTGACCACAGTTCGAGCACTGCCAGATCATATCGCCCTCGCGCGAGAATACCAAGCCACCCTCAACATTCGAGAGCAACTTCAAGTAACGCTCCTCATGCTCCTTCTCAATCTTTGCCACACCGTCGAAGAGGTTTGCGATATAATCAAAGCCCTCCTCGCGAGCCTCCTTAGCGAAGGTTGCATACATATCGGTCCACTCATAGTTCTCACCCTCGGCTGCGTGCTTCAAGTTCTCTGCTGTATTGCCGATGCCACCGAGCAACTTGAACCAAAGCTTAGCGTGCTCCTTTTCGTTGTTAGCGGTCTCCTCGAAAAGTTTTGCAATCTGAACATAACCCTCTTTCTTTGCCTTCGAAGCATAATAAGAGTATTTGTTGCGAGCCTGCGACTCACCTGCAAATGCGGTCCACAAATTTTGTTCTGTGCGTGTTCCCTTCAAATCTTTCATAGTTTGTGTTGTATTTAAATGTTAGTTTTTCTTGTTTGCTACTGCGAAGATAGATATTTTTTCAAATCTATGCAAATACTATTTACTTATATTGTCATAAATTTCTCTTATGGTTGTAAATCCCAAGAACCCTTCCCGATGGTTATAATTAGACAGCTATGGTAAAACGCTTTTAAATTGGTGTTTTACATATCATTGTGGATCATTTTTTGTTTGGAACACATCAGGTATAGACACAAAAAAACCTCATAACAAAATTTGTTATAAGGTTTTCAAGGGTGGAAGATGGGATTCGAACCCACGACCTTCGGAACCACAATCCGTCACTCTAACCGACTGAGCTACATCCACCATTTAAGTCTCTTTCGAAACCGAGTGCAAAAGTAATACACTTTTTTGCAATGTCCAAATTTTTTGTCAAAAAAAGTTACTTCACTTATCTTTATCATATTGACAATAATAGATGTATTCTCAACTTTTATACTTGTTTGCCCTCGGTGGAAGGTGACATTACTCTATACTTATATATAATAATAAAGCAGAAGGGGAAGGCTCATTATCACCCTCCCCCATCTGTTGTATATCAAAGATTGTCCTAATAGTTCAGGACTTTCGATGATGCATAGGATAGTTTCAAGGCGTTGGCACGACGAAGCTCCTGCTTAACATCGGCAACAACACCCATCTTGGTATTCTCGTCTGCCTTCAAACATACGGTCATCGAGGCACGATCCGACTCATTCAAGTTATCACGCTCACCGGCAATAAAGTCCAAGATGTCCTTTGTTGTCTTGTACGAGTCGTTCAACTGAATACGTGGAGCTGTACCGAACTTTGCCTGCATGTTCAAAGACGGAGTACCAATGTGGATATACGACACCAAATTCTTCTTTTCGAGTTTCTGAACCTCGGTAGCCTCTGGCAACTTATAGGTCACCAACAACTCCTGATCACGCATCGAAGTCGAAAGCATAAAGAAGAACAAGATAATATAAACGACATCGGGAAGCGATGTTGTAGACATAGCGGGCACTTCGCGCTCGCCCTTTTTCTTCATTACTGCCATAATTACTTCATCATTTTGCGTGGCTCAGCCTCCGAAATCTTCATTGGAATCGCCTTGGTTATTACTTTACGCTCAGCCTCGTCAAGGTCTGCGAATTTCTTGCCGAACTTACTCATTGACACTTCGTCACGAACCTCGTTGAAAGCACGAGTAAGTTCGTTCTGAACCTCGATATAACGCTGATAGCTTGTGTCACGAGTATTCTGCAACGAAATCACACCCTCGCTGACAGGATATGTCCACTTCGAACCATCTGGCATCTCGATATCGGTAGGTTTCTTCTCAGGAAGATCCTTATCGTCGAGTGGATTGAGGATAAACTCCTTTGCCTTGTCCTTCAAAGCATTCAACGAGATTACCTTACCGCCGGCCATGATGTTACCCGAACCGGAAACGAATACCAAGAGAAGGTTTCGCTCCTTCACCTTGATATCCTCCTGCTTCACATTCGGATCGGCCATTGGTGGCAACACACGCACGATACCTGTGTCGATATCCATTGTGGAAACCACAAGGAAGAAGATCAACACGGTAAATGCGATATCCGCTTGCGATGAGGCGTTGATTTCAGGTATATTTTTCTTTTTAGCCATAGTTCAACTACTACTTTAATGCGTTGCGAACCTCGCCTCCGATTGTTACAAGGATTGTAGCCGCAGCAACAATATAGGTAACAATGATACCTGTCTCGGAGATTGCCAACTCAAATGGATCGTCAAAAACACCACCTGCCGAATTTGGTACAACCAAACCATCATGGCTCAATGCTACGCCGAGAGCTGCACCTACAACAACTACAACAATAGCAACAGCGATAAGTGTGTTCTTCAATCCCGCAGGGTTGGTAATCGTACCCTTGATGGCCGCACAGA
>JAZRGH010000038.1:0-22630 GCA_045644085.1 Alistipes sp.
AATCTCAACCTTTTTTCTTGCCATTAGCCATTGGCTTTTTTGTAGGGAGTTTATACTCTAAGTTACTTAAATTCTCTAAGCTCTCTAAATTCTCTAAATTCTCTACACTCTCCCCCACCCTAAAATCGTAAATGACTGAGGCAATTTTGTGCGAAACAAAGTAGCGAGCCCGCAGCATAGTAGACCTATGTGAGGAGCTCGCTATCTGAAGTTTGGTGCAAAATTTACCAATCAGAACGATTTTTACAGCCAATCGGAGGAGTTATAGGTCGATTTAGGCGCATTCTTCACATTCGGGAAGTAGGTAACTCCCGTAAGTTTCTCCAACTCCGAAATCGACATCATATCGGCAGCCTGAGGCTTGTGGCCCTTAGCCATCTTGTGGCAGATGGTGAAGGCTGCGCACTGCAACTCGTTTGCCGAGCAATCTTGTACTCGTTTGCCCGAGTTACCACTCTTGGTACGAAGGAGAGCATAGTAGAACATCGTAGGACACGACACATCGTTACGACCTCCAAACGAGATAGTTTTTGGTGATGCAGATGCACCATTCTTCGAGAAGTTGTCAAAATAGCAACCGATAACTACATACAAGGTGTCGCTACATACAAGGCCGTCTACGTGGTCTTCGAGATTATTCCACGCACCACCTCCCGTATTGAAGGTATCGCTATACTGCGGTGCAATATTGGTGTAGTAGAACACCTGCTTATTGGTTGCAGTAGAACTCAAACGCTCTGCCGAGCCAAGCATGTGTCCCTTGTTGCAACCTCCACCCGTACTCTTGCTGCTATACTGAATATCGCTCGGAATCTTAGGGTCTTTACCGTATGCGTCGGTACGCGATGCTCCACTCTCATACGACCTGTGGCGCGGTGCTGCCACCCAAAGCGGGCAGTGGTGCTCTGCCGAGTAACATACTGTATAGTTACGTGCCGAGCCGTTGCGCTGTGCATTCTTCTCGCTACCTGCGCAGAGGTGGTGAGCATAGTAGAGTGACGTATTACTATCCAAACGACCATCCTTGTTCGAATCGACCATCACGGGCAACTCAGCCCAATTGTAGGCATAGGTGCTTGGATTAGTACCAGGCGTTGGGTCAGGAGTTGGCTCCGGTTCCGGTTCTGGTTCTGGCTCTGGTGTCGGGTCTGGTGTTGGTGTAGGGTCTGGGTTAGGTGTAGTGCCACCGCTATTATCCGAGCCTCCTCCTGCTACGATTGTTATATTCGATATACGCGCACACGCCGATGAGCGAATATAGAGCGATTTATGGCCCATAGAGGTCAGTGTGTACTCATAAGCCTTGCCACTACATTTATACGACTCGAACTGCCCTGCAACCGTCGAAGAGCCACTCTCCGAACAGAGCAAGATATCACCCGAATAGCTCTCGGCGAAGTTGAGCGTAATCTTCTTGATATCGCCCTCAAATGTTGGAGTACCGATATATGCGACCTTGCCCGAATTTATCTGCATAGCATTGGAGTTGTCATAGACACAGATAGTCCAAGTACCATGGGCGTTGGTGTAGCTCTTTGGCTTGCCATACGAC
This sequence comes from Alistipes sp., assembly GCA_045644085.1. GTDB lineage: Bacteria > Bacteroidota > Bacteroidia > Bacteroidales > Rikenellaceae > Alistipes. The sequence continues at coordinate 1,553 of JAZRGH010000038.1, forward strand.
TTCTCCAAAATCGAGCTGCACTCCGAGTAGGTCAATGTCGCAATAACCTCCACAGGCTCTGGTTCGGGCTCGGGTTCGGGTTCTGGCTCCGATGCTCCTTCCTGCGTAATGCTAAGAGTTGCCATAAGGTTGTAGTCATCGCAAAACACCGTAATAACACCCTTACGAGAGTTGATGGTATTATTATGTTTTACATCAAAAGTGAGGGTAGAATACTCTGTACCGTATTTACTGCCCGATATCTCTATCCAATCAACATTAACACTTGTCCTATATTCATAATCGCTAAATATATTAACCGAATACTCACCTCCTGCGGCAGCAACCTCCATACTCTCCACCGAGAGGGTTAGTGAGTCAATATTTGGGTTCTCCGGACTGCTATTCGACTCGCACGCCGAGAAGAGCGACGTTACAACCAACAATACTAATGTAAAAAATCTTCTCATTTCATCTATTTTTTAATTCGTGGGAACTGAAATATAATCGACAATACGACCATTGCGCCTATCGCCATAGGATAGTAGAGGTGAGGTATTATTTCGAGTGGCGAAATCTGCGACAGACCACTCGCCATAAGCAACTGCGCTCCGTAAGGAAGTACTCCCTGCGCAAAGCACGATGCCGTATCCATCAAACTGGCACTCTTGCGTGGCGAGATATTGTATCGCTCACACAAATCACGCGCAATAGGACCTACCGTAATAATTGCTATCGTATTGTTTGCCGTACACATATCGGTCAAAACCGTCAAACCGGCAATGGCGCTCTCGGCACCGCGTCGTCCACTGATACGATTGGTAATGATATTTGTCAGGTATTGAAAACCTCCACCCTGCTTTACGATATTCATCACTCCTCCTGCCATAAGAGTTATGACGATTAGTTCGCACATCGAGATAACGCCATCGTCTGCTGCCTCACAAAATGATACGCCCGTCAGTGATCCGCAAGACAAACCGATAATTGCCGTTGCAAGAATGCCCAACACAAGCACAACCAAGACATTCATTCCCGCAATAGCACTCACCAATACGAGAATATATGGCAATGTTTTATACCACTCCGTAACACTCGCAGCCTCTATGCTGTCGGCACCGCCCGACATATCCAAGAAGAGATATAGAACGATAGAGAGTAGTGCCGCAGGCAACACGATAAGCAGATTTGTGCGGAATTTATCCTTCATATTGCACCCCTGCGTCATCGTTGCAGCAATCGTTGTGTCCGATATAAACGAGAGATTATCGCCAAAGAATGCACCGCCAACAACAATAGCGACCATCTGCGCTGTATCTGCCCCCAGCTGCGTAGCCAATCCCGTAACTACGGGAGTAAGAGCAACGATAGTACCTACCGAAGTACCTATCGAGAGCGATACGAAACATGCCGCAACGAAGATACCCACAGGCAAAAACTCCACCGGCACCAAGCGCATCGTAAAGTGCACCGTAGCATCGACAGCACCCATAGCCTTTGCTGTTGCAGCAAAGATACCGGCAAGAACAAATATCCAAATCATATACATTATGTTCTTGTCCGATGCACCGTCCGAGAATATCGCTACACGCTCATGCAATGAACGACTAATAGTGTGCATAATTGCAACAGCATATACTGCTGCCGCGACAAATGCTACCGAAATGGATATACGATAGAAATCGCCCGACGCAAGCGACATGGTGAGATAGACCACCAACAAAATCACGATTGGCGACAACGCCAGTAAACCTCGCTTCATTCTAAGTCAATTAGCATGCAAAGGTAGTAAAAAAGTATATTTTAAACAAAAAAAGGCTTTGCCTTTTGCAGCAAAGCCCTAAATTAGTTATCGTACGATTAGTTTGCGATCTTGCAATCTACATATATCGGCAAGTGGTCGGATCCCCATTTACCGTCGTAATCCTTAATGATCAACTCCCAACGATTAATCTTCACCGAATTAGGCGTGAAGAAAAGGTGGTCGATATGGCGGCCATTGGCAGGCTTTTTAAGTGCCGACTCATAGCTTGTATGCGACTGGTACTGCTGATTTATGGTTTCGGCAGCCTCCAACATCGAATCCTTGACGAGTAGCGACTCCTGCAATACACGATATGGCTCGCTCCACTCATCAGCATTATAATCTGCCGTTACAAACGAAGGCATACCCTTTGCTACTTTGCGTATCATATCGAGTACGATATACGAAGATATAATCTTGGCCTCGTAGCCACGATGGTCGTAGTGTCCGTTGAAGTGGAAGAATATCTTTCCGGTCTTCTTGTCACGAAATTTTGCCCAAGTAAAAAGACGGCATGAACGCGCTCCATAACCCGGTTGTCCCGCCTTATCCGAGAGCCATACCGTATCATAATCGAGTAACTCCACACGCGACTTGCGATAGAATATCGGATTAAAGTGGTGCGATCTATCGTTGTTGTCGCCCGTAACATTCTGTCCTATCCACGCATATTCATCGCCGATATGTTGCATCATATCCTCAATTTGATGTTTGAATGGCTCCTGAGCACCGAAAACATCAAACTTATACTCATTAACGAGAGCCACCACCGCCAGACATCGCTCCGGCCAGTTCATTACGGGATACTGTATATTGTAGGTAGCAATACGCAACTCTTCCGAAGCCCAATCCTTCTTTGGTGTAGTAATAGCCTTCATCTCGGCAGCAACACCTGCGCCGGCACCCTTTACCGTAAGCACAACTCGCTTATTCTTAGGTATGTTGGCATAGTCTGCCGTAGCGGCATCAATCTCCGCAACAGAGGTTGTAAAGAGTGTATTTTCGCACTTCACCTCCGGTTCGTTGTGAGTAACGATATAGATTGTTCCGTTCTTACCCTCGGCAACGACTGGATTAATCGTCGCCACATCGGTAGCAAGACGCAAACCTCCATACCATGTTGCTCCGCAATCCTCCGACAAATAGGCATACATTCCCTCCGGGTACCAATATAGATTTCTATCGAAACGAGAGTTACGCACCATCAACAACTTTCCATCGGAAAGACGACAGAGTGCAAAGTTTTGATCGGGAGCCGATACAAATCGTGCCGGCTCGCTCCAATCTGTTCCGTTCTGCGACGAGGCAACATACGACCACGCCGTACCCGAAGCACGCACTACCATCTTCACCGAGCCGTCATCATGAAGGAACAACTGCGGATTGTTGTAGCGCGCCTCTACGGCTTCATTCTCGCATTTCACAACACCGAGATACTCATTCCACGATGCTCCGCCATCGCGCGAAACATAGACTCCTGCTCCACGCTTAGAGTCCAACTCGTGATACTTATCACCATAAGGAGAGATATAGCGCGGTGTATCCCACTTATTCGAGATATAGAGAGCTTTATCATAGCTCATAACCTCTCTACCCCACAATGCCACAGGCAACAACCATTCACCCTGCTTATTTACAACAGGTCGTCCTGTCGGAATACCGGCACCGAGATATTGCGGAGCCTCCCACACAGGTTTCGCTGCATCGGGATTCTTACACATCATAGCCCACATCGAACCACGTCCATCGTAATAGCCGTCAAAAAGTGTATAGAAAAACCACAACTCGCCTTTTGGAGAGAGCCACAACACACCATTGCGCACTGCCAACTTCTCGGCACGAGCATCAAGCACAATATTGTGCTCTACCCACGATTTACCCTGCGTATCGCTATAAGCCAACGACAAAAAGCCATCTGCACTATCACCACCGCACAATACCGAAGCCCATAGACGACCTATTGCAGTGGTTTCGATAGCCGTAATTTGAGTATAACCAAGAGCCTTCAACCCATACTTCGCTGCATCAGGCGCATTATTGGGCGTAACTTTCAGAAAAGTGTCGGCAGCCTGTACCGAAAATACTACTGCCAACAATAGTACACATATCGAAATCTTCTTCATAATATACCTCTTAATTAGTTATACCTAACGATAAATGAGCCGAAATTGACAATGGTCTGTACCATAGAGTTGTGACGCAGAGCTCCATTCTCGGCATAATCATATCCCAATGTAGCCGCATTTTTTGCCACAGGTACAACCCTGACATAGACCTTCGAGTGTCCGAGCAACGACTTCGGCAAAGCTACAACATGCTCGGTAAGACCTGCTCCTGCAAGGATACTATCGTAAACCGTTCCATTCGCCTCTCCGAACCAACGCCACGGCAATGTACGTAACTTCTTAGGAGCGCAACCCTCCACACTATTCCAATTGGTGCCGTCAGTAGAATACTCCACATTCCAGAACACAGGAAAGCCATACGAAGTTGCAGCCGTAAGGTCACCCGCAGCAAAGGTAAAGCCGAAGAGCAGACGCTCTCCCGACAACCCAGCCGTCGAGAATTCGACCTCGATGCCGTTACCATGATCCTTTTCCCAATCCCACCAATTGCGAGCCTCGGTCTTTACGCACAACGAGCCACGATTTACAAAACCTTTATCGCCCTTCGGGTCATTCTCCTTTGGAGCTGCGACATAAGGATTATTGGTATCTTTTCCGCGAGACACCTCTCCCTTTGCCATAACTCGCAACAAACCCTTTCCGATATCAGACTTAATCTTCTCGGTTGTCACGATAGTCTTACGGCCCGATTCTGTCAGAAGACTCTCTTTGTTGTCGTTCCAATGCCACTCGGCGATACTCTTGTAGGCAGATGTTTCGGGATACCAATCCATTCCGAAGTCTGCTCTATCCACAGGGAAAAGCATATATCGGCCAAGCACATCGCCACCATAGCGAGGGAGCGAAACATGCGTTACGATACCACACATATCTCCACTACCTTGTGGTACACCCTGACCATCTCTACGCCAACGACAAAGCGTATTCACAAGAGCATATATCGATGATCCATTCTTGTCACACACAAGCGTTGCCCAACCGTCCATCGACTTGTTCGGGCCAATTTTCTTGTTAAACGGAGTCTGTTGCACGTAGTGCTCATACACATTTGAGAAGGCTCCATCTTTAAAGACCATTTCACAATCTTTGAGAATCACATAAGTGTAAATATCATCATCGGTGAGTTCGCTGATATATTTATCCTTGTATGGTATTGCCGATGCGTCGCACTCGGTCAACTGCACGATATTGGCATCGCTCAATCCATAAACCGTAACACAACAAGGCTCTGTATAGCGGAGCGTCGCACCCTTCAATGATAGCACCACTCGCGAATAGCGAGGGAACTGCTTAACATACTTTCGGTCTGTCAGCTTTATTCTCAAACCAACATCTCCGCTCAATGATTCGATATAGAGTGTAGCGAGGTCGTCATTTTTCAAAGAAGCATAGTGCACCTGAATGTTAAGATCGTTGTTATGTCCATGCGGTTTACTAATCACATAACCTTCGATGCAGAGGTTGTCATTAACCTCTAAAATCTTTGCATCTCGCGCCATATCACGCACTTGACGCATGGATACAACCGTTTCGGTTGCGAACACAGGCATAGTAATCGCCAACATCACCAGCACCACCATAGCCCTCTTAAAGCATCTTACTCCTTGTGTCATTTTTGATATTTTATTAATTTTTATATGCAAATTTAAACATTATGTCATTGAAAAACAAACAAACACTCGGATTTTTTATTGCGTATCAGAGAGCAACAACAATAGATGTTTGGCTTTTCTACAATTTAACAGCCGACAAAAGACAATCTTCCGTTCACAACTTCCAACAAAAAACGGCACTCTACAATTGAGTGCCGTTAATATATGCGTTAAATTGTTCCTTATAGTTCTCTCCTATCGGAACATAGTCATCATTCGAGAGAAATACCCTACCCTTCGTATAGCCCGAAATATAGTTTAGATTTATAATATAGGAACGATGCACTCGCATAAATTGCGACTGTTGCAATTCACTTTCCATGTTCTTCAATCGGAATAGAGTAACCAGCTTTGTACCATCGGCCAAATGGAGTCGGACATACTCTCCTGCACTCTCAACATAGACAATATTCGACATCTTCACAAGATGCGTCTTACGGTCAGCATGAACAGAGAGTAGGCCATTCTCTGAGCTTTCCATAGAATCCTCTTCCTGCACCGCACCTCCATTGAGCTGTTCCTGCAACTGCAACAATTCGTAGAGCGACAAAGCCTTCTCCGCTGCACGAGAGAGATCCTGCAAACCAAAAGGTTTTAACAGATAGTCGATAGCCGACAACTTAAATCCCTCGACGGCATACTCGGCATAGGCGGTTGTAAAGATAACCATCGCCTTTGTTTCGAGCGACTGTACAAACTCTACTCCCGTCATATCCGGCATATTAATATCGACAAAGATAAGGTCTGTTTCATTCTCTTTGAGCCACTCCTGCGCCGCCACGGCACTACGAAATGTAGCAACCAACTCCAAGAACGAAATTTTACCTATATATCCCGAAATCTGACGCAATGCCAAAGGCTCGTCATCAATTGCGATGCATCTCATTTTCATTCAACACCGGAATTTTCAGCGTTACACAATAACTATTACCCATATCCAGCACCTGCAAATCGTAGTCGGAGCCGTATATCAGGTCAAGACGTTTACGAACATTCTCCAATCCGATACCAGGTTTCTCTTTGCGATTATTTTGGTTTATGGAGTTCTCGAAGCGACCTATGACAAAACCATTCTCGCACTTCATATCTATATTGATATAGGAAGTTGCGCTATAACTCACACCATGCTTGAAGGCATTCTCCACGAAGACGATAAATATCAACGGTGGAACGTTTATACGTCCTAGCAATTGCTGAGGATAATGGAACGATATATTCACATCATCGGTATAACGGATACGCATCAAGTCGATATAATTCTTCACGAACTTTATATCCTCCTGCAATGCTATCGAGTTCCCTCCCGTATCATAAACCACATAACGCATCATATCCGACAGCTGTATAACGGCCTGCTTAGCCGCTTCCGAATCGATATCCACCAACGCATGGATATTATTGAGCGTATTCATCAGGAAATGCGGATTTATCTGATGCTTCAAATAGTACATCTCGGCCTGGATATTTTGGCGTTGCAAACGCTCTGTGTCCTCATCTTTCTGCATGTTGCGATAGAGAATACTGATCGAATTGTTTGCTCCGAGCATCAGCATTGCGGCAATCATATTTCCCCACCATGGGAACACTGCCAAGCCAATAAAGTCCGCATCCTTTGCATTCTGCTGTTCGTAGAGGTCCACCATCGAGAATATTCCCACGATGAGAACTATGGCCACAAGGTAGTACAGCCAACGAAAACGTCCTCTGTGCAGATAACGGAACAACACCAGATGGTTAAGCAGGAAGATAAAGAGGAACGGCAGAATCTTCAACAACGCAAGCAACGAGATTCTCGGGTCAGCAATCTCCTCAGACATCAAACCCGCATTCATAAACGGAGCAATAAAAACCAGCACCCATACCAAAAAGTAGAGTGTGCTCTCACCAATAAACTGCTTGCGTATATTTATCTTCTTACCAAGTTTCACCTTCTAGGAAGTTTAGGAGTTTAGCGAGATTAGAGAATTTAAGGATAGTAATCCCTAAACTCTCTAAATTCTCTAAATATATCTATCTCTGTTACAGAAGTTTCGAAACATCGTACAGATAGCGTTTAATAGAACGCTTCGGAGTTTTCTCGAACTCGTTAGGATAGATTATGATACGTACCAAACGCTCATAAGCAGCAACCTGATCGTTGAGAGTTCTAAGGTTTTCGTTCATAATCTCGTTGAGCCTATCCTTGTCAATCTTCTCCTTCTCGCAGAGTGCAAAATCAGGCACCACCAAACCATACAGCTTGCCCTTGCTCTCCAATACAAGCGACTCGGAAACAAGCGGAAGGTTGTTCAGTTTATCCTCAATCTGCTCCGGATAGATATTTTGTCCTGTTTCGGTCAAAATCATCGTCTTGCAACGACCCTTGATATAGATTGTTCCATCATCATCGACTGTACCCATATCACCCGTATGCAGCCAACCATCAGCGTCCAATGCAGCCTTTGTATCGCGCTCATTCTTGTAGTAGCCCTGCATTACGCACTCGCCCTTAACAAGAATCTCGCCCGGAATATTATGCTGATCCTCCGAATCAATCTTAACCTCCATCATACCCTGCAAAATCTTACCACACGAGCGGATTTTGAACTCGGTAGGATCAACCGTAACAGAGATAAGCGGAGCACACTCGGTCATACCGTAACCCACGATAATAGGGAAGTGAATTGATTTCAGGAAGGCCTCGGTCTCCTTATTGATCGGTGCACCACCGATAATAAACAGTTCCACATTACCGCCAAACGAATCAAGCAACTTCTGACGAATCTTTGCACGTACAATCTCATTCACCAACGGCACCTTAATAGCAACGCTAAGCGAGCCCGACTCCAACAACGGAGCAACCTGCTTACGATATATCTTTTCCAATACAAGAGGTACCGACGCAATAACATTCGGACGAACATGTTTCATTGCCTCAACCAACACCTTTGGTGTAGGCATCTTACCGAGAAGGTTGATGTGTCCACCCACAGCCAAAGGAGTAAGGAAATCAACCGTACAACCGTATGCATGCGCCAACGGCAAGAACGAAAGAGTACGACGTCCTTTTGCGAAGTAGTGCGTACCTCCGTTTGCAGGCTTCAACGTCTTTATATATGCTACGTTTGCTGTAAGGTTGTTCACAGTAAGCATTACACCCTTCGAGTAACCCGTTGTTCCCGATGTATAATTCAACAAAATAAGTTGGTCATTAGGAACATCTGCATACTTGATATCATCAATGGTAAAGCCTTGCGGATATCGTTTGCGATAGTTAGCAGTCATACTGTCCACACATGCAGTCAGAACACCGCCTCTGCGCTCGAACAATACATGATAGTCAATCAACGAGAATACGCCCTCAATTTTCGGAAGCGCATCCTCGTCTAAGCCGTCCCAATACGAATCGGTCAAGAACAACAGACGACTCTCCGAATGGTTTACGATATGGGCAATATCATTCGAGGTAAAAGTCTGCATGATAGGCACAATAACTGCACCATAGGTCATGGTCGCAATATATACTGCACACCAACGAGGAGTGTTACGGCCCACGAGAGCAATTTTATCGCCTCGTTTAATACCCGCCTCATCAAACAATATATGAAGTTTTGCTATCTCCTTTGCAAAGCCATAATACGAATAGCTCTCACCCGAGAAATAGTCAGTTACAGCACTCATCTCGCGATGCTCGCGAAACGACTGCTCGTACATCTTAATAAGGTTTTCTTGTAACATTTTTCTTCACTATTAGTTATTAGCTTTGTATCTCTTTTTAGCTAATAGTTATTTAATTCCCAATCGTTTTACATCGTACAAATAGCGTTTAATCGAGCGCTTCGGAGTCTTCTCAAACTCGCTTGGATGGATCGCAATCGATACCAAACGCTCGTAGGCTGCCACCTGCTCATTCAGGTTTTTGAGATTTTCCTTCATAATCTCCTCTAATTGAGCGCGGTCAATACCCTCTTTCTCGCAGTGGTCAAAATCAGGCACCACCAAACCGTAGAGTTTACCCTCGTTCTCCAATACGAGCGACTCCATTACGAGTGGCATATTGTTCAACTTATCCTCGACCTGCTCAGGATAGATATTCTGTCCCGTATCGGTCAAAATCATCGTCTTGCAACGGCCCTTGATATATACGGTACCATCAGGATCCATAATACCCATATCACCTGTGTGCATCCAGCCATCAGGCTCCAACACCGCCTCTGTATCCTTCTGATTCTTGTAGTAGCCCTGCATAACCATCTCTCCCTTGACCATAATCTCGCCAGGGACACGCTGAGGGTCCGACGACTCAATCTTAACATCGAGATACTCTCTGAGGTACTTACCGCACGAGCCAAGTTTATACTCCTCAGGCTGTGGCGTTACGCAGATAAGCGGAGCACACTCGGTCATACCATAGCCCACAATGATTGGGAAGTGGATAGACTTCAAGAATGTCTCAGTCTCCTTATTCATAGGTGCACCTCCGACAATAAACATCTCCAAATTACCGCCAAATGAAGCGAGCAACTTCTCCTTTATCTTCATGCGAACAATCTCGTTCACCAAAGGCACCTTCATAGCTATACTCAAAGGTCCTTTTTCGAGCATTGGCGCAATCTGCTTGCGATATACCTTCTCTAACACGAGAGGCACCGAGCATATCAGGCTTGGACGAACCTTTGCCATAGCCTCAACCAACACCTTCGGCGTTGGCATCTTGCCGAGGAGGTTGATATGTCCTCCCGCAGCCAATGGTGCGAGGAAGTCAAATGCGCAACCGAAAGCGTGTGCCAATGGCAGGAATGCCAAAGTACGACGGCCCTTCTGGAACCAGTGTCCGCCCGTTGTCTTATTGATCTTGTTTACAGCATAATAGACATTCGCAGTAAGATTATTCACGGTAAGCATTACGCCCTTCGAATAACCAGTAGTACCCGATGTGTAGCTCAATACCATAAGGCTGTCATTAGGGACATCGGCATATTTGATATCACTTACGGTAAATCCGTTAGGATAGCGCTTACGATAGTTCTCGGTCATCGCATTCACGAATTGGGTGTACATATCACCTTCACGCTCGAAGAGAACATGATAGTCGGTAATCGAGAATACACACTCCACCTCAGGCAATGCGTCCTCGTCCAAACCCTCCCAATACGAATCGGTAAGGAACAACAATCGGCTGCCAGAGTGATTTACGATATGGGCGATATCGGCAGAAGTAAATGTCTGCATAATAGGCACTATAACTGCTCCATATGTAATTGTAGCAATATATACCGCGCACCATCGAGGGGTATTTCGTCCCACGAGCGCAATCTTATCACCCGGTTTAATGCCTGCCTCATCGAAGAGAATATGCAACTTTGCAATCTCCTTGGCAAAACCATAATACGAGTACGTTTCACCCGTAAAATAATCTGTTACAGCACTCATTTCGCGGTTATCGCGGAACGACTGCTCATACATTTTAATTAAATTTGCATCTAACATAATTTATAGTTTTAATGGCTATCAGCTTGCGCCATTAGCCGTTAGCATTTTCATCTTTATCTTCCGTAAGGCCCAATTTCGAGGTTATCTCGCGACTGAAATAACCCCACGGATCGACCTTCGACTCGGTACCATCGAGCAGGCGCCCTACATTCTTGCGATGAGTCCACACCAAAGCTATCGCCACCACAAACGAAAAAACGAGGAACGATATAGAGGTATGACTCAATCCGTGCCTTATATATATACTGCTCGAAAATATCGATACAAAAACAGGGAACGAACACCCCGCAACAATCGAGGCGAGCGATACATAGTGCCACAACATAAGCACTGCAAACCACACCGCAAAGCATAGAAGTGCGATATTTGGTTGAATACCTGTAACTGCGCCAAGAACGGTTGCAACACCCTTTCCGCCTCTAAAATTGGCAAACACAGGGAATATATGTCCCAATACGACCACAAAAACCGCCAAAATCTTCATATTAACGATCCATGCGCCCGACGGGATATTTACATCATATTTAAGCAAAGAGAAGATACTCACCGCCACAAAGCCCTTCAAGAAGTCTATTGCAAATACGGGAGCCGCAGCACGAGCACCGAGCACTCGCAGCACATTTGTTGTTCCGGCATTTCTACTACCGTGCTCACGGACATCTACGCCATAATAGCGCTTACCAATCCATACCGCACTCGGAATAGAGCCCAGCAGATATGCAATAATGAACAGAGTTACAATGCAATAATAGGTTATTATCATACTATTTTCACACATGCATTTGGTGCAAATATAATAATAATTTCTTAATCACCAAAAAAAACGGCAAGGGGAGAAAAGGCTATCTGTCGCACAAACGTAAAAAATTAAAGTTTTACGATTTCCATGCTCATTTTTCCGTTTTTTTCATTATATTTGCGAGTTGGTTATAATTAAATATAATTATCTTTAAGTATGAAGCTCGATTTTAGAAGCATTTGGTCGGCACTTAAATCACCTCGTTGGTGGTGGTCATGGTTTATGATTATTCTGGGTTGTTCCCTCTTGGCCGGCGGCTATGTACTCTTTATCAGTCCTTACAACATCGTACCTGGCGGAGTATATGGTGCAGGTATCGTCTTACACAATCTCTTCCCTGATATTAAGGTCGGTACATTCGGTTATATGTTCGATGCTATATTGCTGATTCTCGCATTTATTGCCTTCGGCCCACGCTTCGGCTCGAAGACGGTTGTAGCAGCCTTGCTCACACCGGGCTTGATGAATATATTCACAAAACTCGTCTATCCTAGCGAGGAGGCAATGCGCTCACTCGATCCGGCACAGTTGCTTGGTGGAGTGATTGACATGTCCGACCACCTTATGTTGACCACTATCGTCGGAGCCGTAGTTCTCGGTGTAGGCGTTGGTTTTGTGGTACGCGAGCAGGCTACCACAGGAGGTACCGATATTGTTGCAATGATGTTGCAGAAATATTGCCACATCAGTTTTTCAAACGGCGTACTCATCGCCGACTCTCTCGTAGTACTTGCAGGTTTGCTCGTTATCGGCTTCGGTATCGGAGGTGGCGAACCACAAGGTTGGCAGTTATCATTCTACTCACTGATAGCCATCTATATTTCATCACGAGTATTGGCATACATGCTCGATGGAGCGTCGTATGATCGCATAATTTTCATCATTACATCACACCACAACGAAGAGTTCCGCCGTTACATTCTCGAAGATTTGGAGCGCAGTGGTACCTATATCAAGTCCAGCGGTATGTACACCAACGCTGAGAAGGAGATGATATTCCTTGTAGTACCACGTCGCGAATTAGTAAATGTGCAACGAGCAATCAAGGACTACGACCCGGCTGCGTTTATGGTAGTAGCAAATGCCTACAACACCTATGGCGAGGGATTCAAGCCGATGCCGGAGAAGCACGAGTTGGAGAATATGTAAAAGCAAACTGAAAGCAGAAAGCGAAAAACTGATTATGAATTTAACTTCTTTGCGCCCTTTACAGGGCGAGGGTAAAAAGATATTTATCGAGACCTATGGCTGTCAAATGAATTTTGGTGACAGCGAGATTGTGGTGTCGATTATGCAAAAGGAGGGCTACTTCTATACCGAGAAGATTGAGGAGGCAGACATCATCCTGATTAACACATGCTCGGTCCGCGACAATGCCGAGCAGCGTATCTGGGGCAGATTGAGCGAGATGCGCCGTCTGCGTCGCAAAAAGCCGACTCTGCTTGTCGGCATTATAGGCTGTATGGCAGAGCGACTCAAAGAGGAGTTACTCGAAAGCGGCAAAGGAGTAGATATTGTGGCAGGTCCTGACACCTATCGCGACCTTCCGAAACTCTGTCGGGAAGCAGAGAGTGGAGGCAAAGGCATCAATACATTGCTCTCAACCGAAGAGACTTATGCAGATATTGCACCGGTACGCCTCGACAAGAATGGCGTAAGCGGTTTTATCTCGATTATGCGAGGTTGCAATAATTTTTGCGCCTATTGCGTAGTGCCTTACACTCGTGGACGAGAGCGTAGCCGAAGCCACGAAACGATTGTCAGCGAAGCCCGCACGCTCTTCGAAAACGGCTATCGCGAGATAACGCTGCTCGGCCAGAACGTAAACTCGTATGCCGATGGCGAGGTCAATTTCCCAAAGCTTTTGGCAAAGGTTGCCGACATCTCTCCACTGTTGCGAGTACGTTTTGCAACCTCTCACCCAAAAGATTTGAGCGACGAGTTGATTGCCACAATGGCATCATACAAGAATATTTGCAAGGCAGTACATCTTCCGGCACAGTCGGGTTCGAATGCCCAGCTCGAAAAGATGAATCGCAAATATACACGCGAGTGGTACTTGGAGCGCATGGCAGCCATTCGCAAGGCTATGCCTGATTGCGCCATCACCACCGATTTAATTTCCGGATTTTGTGGCGAGACACTCGAAGATCATGAGGCTACCCTGTCATTAATGCGAGAGGTTGGTTATGCGTCGGCCTTCATGTTTAAATATTCGGAGCGTCCCGATACTTTCTCGGCACGTCACTACGAAGACGATGTTCCGGAGGAGGAGAAGACCCGCCGACTAACCGAAGTCATCGCATTACAAAACACTCTTTCGTTGGAGAACAATCGCAACGACATCGGCAAGACCTTCGAAGTTTTGATCGAGGGCGCTTCGAAGCGTAGCGATAAGCAACTTTGTGGTCGCACTTCGCAAAACAAGATGGTTGTATTTGATCGCGTAGAGGGATATGGCGCAGGCGACTATATTGAGGTGAAAATCACGGATTGTTCCTCAGCGACACTCTTTGGAACAGCAAAACAATAAGATGATGAAAGGTTTTCTTAAAGTTATATGTGCCGTATTAATACTCGGCTTTGTTGCTTGCGAAGAAGAGCGTTACTACGGTACTCAGGCAGATACGACAATTGAATCATTGGGTACGCCCGATGATCACGAAATATGGTTTACGACCACGGGAAACAACGAATTAATGTATATCGAAGAATCGGCATTCGACGCCGCTATCACCGACATTATTTACTCGGAGTACGGCATCAACGTCATTCAATTCGACAAACCCGTTACAACCATAGGCAAATGGGCTTTTCGTGATTGTTACAACCTCTTCAACCTTTCGTTACCCAACTCTGTAACCACTATCGGAGATGAGGCATTTTACAATTGTACCAACATGGAATGTCTGACACTCGGAAACGGCTTGCTGGCATGTGGCGAGAGAGCTTTCGACAACTGTATTGCACTACACTCTCTGCATATTCCTTCGTCAAAAAGTTGGTGCAACATATCCTTTAGTAGCAAGACGGCAAATCCCGTCTATTTCGCACAACAACTTATCGTTAGCGGAAACAAGATTAAGGAGTTCTCCGTTCCTAACGGCATAAAGAGTATCAACGAATATGCCTTTGCCGGATACACATACCTGACAAGCATCACTATCCCTGCATCTGTCAAGGAGATAGGCATCGATGCTTTTATCGAGTGTGAGGGATTAAGTTCAGTCATCGTTGATGATTTGGAGGCGTGGTGCTCAGTGAGCCTCGGTAACGAAACGGCCAATCCTATATCAATTGCCGGCACACTATACTCAAATGGCAACATAGTAACAGATCTCTCGCTCGACAACGTGATGGAAATTAAAGATCGAGCATTTATCCGTTGCGCTTCCATCAAGACACTGAGAATAGGCGACGCAGTAAAGGTTGTAGGCATGGAGGCTTTTCGCGGTTGCTCACTCACAAGAGTAATCATTGGCAAGGGGACAACAGAGATTATAGATCGTGCCTTCATGGGATGCCAGCAACTATCGAATGTTTCGTGTGGTGCTGTAGAACCACCGATACTTGGCAACAATGTATTCGATTATAATGCTGAGGGCAGAAAGATCTATGTGCCGAGCGAGGCGATTAATGCCTACAAAAACGACGCCAATTGGAACAAATATGCTGACAGCATCGAAACAATGAATTAGAATGATAGAGAAAATTTCGAAATATTTTCGACTCGTAAAGTTTTCGCATACCATCTTCGCGATGCCGTTTGCGCTTATTGCATTCACTTACGCATTGTGGAGTACAGATACGGAGTTTTCGTGGATATTGCTGTTACAGGTTGTTTTGTGCATGGTCTTTGCCCGCAATGTAGCGATGGGATTCAATCGTTGGGCTGATCGACATATCGACAAGGAGAATCCACGTACCGCAGACCGCGAAATTCCGGCAGGTGCCATCTCATCGCGCAATGCTCTCATCTTCGTTATTGTAAATGCGGTATTATTCATCGTCATAGCCTCAACAATCAACACGCTTACTGCAATACTTTCGCCTGTGGCACTGGCAGTTGTAATGTTTTACAGCTACTGCAAACGTTTCACTGCGTTGGCACACCTCGTACTAGGCTTATCATTAGGTATTGCCCCTGCGGGAGCTTATATCGCTGTTACGGGAACGCTAACATTTGCACCTTGTCTGTTATCTTTGTTGGTACTGACATGGTGCGGAGGTTTCGACATCATCTACGCCTTGCAGGACGCCGCATTTGACCGCGAGCGAGGCCTACACTCTATTCCTTCGCATTTCTCGATTGCAACATCTCTATACATAAGTATAGCTCTTCACTGCGTGAGCATAGCGACACTATTTGTCTATGCGACATATCTGCCGCAGAGTTGGTTGTTGTGGTGCGGAGTGGCTCTTTTTACTGCGATTTTGATTGCGGAGCACATTCTTGTAACACCAACTAAGCAACGTTCAATAGGCATAGCTTTTGGCACACTGAATGGATTAGCAAGCCTTACGTTGGCCTTATTCGTCATTGCAAACATTCTAATATTTGGATAGGCACATGTGGGTTTTATTGGCATTTCTTGCAGCCCTGATGTTAGGTCTGTATGACGTAGCAAAGAAACGCTCGTTAAAGGAGAATGCCGTACTCCCCGTATTATGGCTAAATACACTCTTTTCGACCATAATATTCCTGCCTGCAATATTCGACTCGGCAGTAGGCGGAGGATGGTTTGAAGGCACTCTCTTTGAGACTACAAATGGTACATTGCGCGACCATGTGCTTATATTCGCAAAAGCTGCATTGGTACTTTCATCGTGGATTTTCGGATACTTCGGCATCAAGCATCTGCCCTTGACCATCGTAGGGCCTATTAACGCCACCCGTCCGATTATGGTTTTGATAGGCGCGATGTTAATCTTTGGCGAAAAGTTAAATGTATATCAATGGATTGGTGTTATACTCGCCATTATTTCGCTCTTTCTTTTAAGCCGTTCCAGCAAGAAGGAGGGTGTAAACTTCACGAATAATCGTTGGATACTCTGCATCGCCGCAGCAGCCTTGATTGGCGCAGCTTGCGGATTATTCGATCGCTACATAATGTACTCCATGAACGCCATATTCGTTCAAAGTTGGCATGCGGTATATCAGCTATTGCTAATGAGTATTATCGTTGCGGTATTATGGTGGCCGAAGCGTCATGAACAGAAGTTCCATTGGGCATGGTCGATACCGATGATTTCGATATTTCTAACAATAGCCGATATGGCCTATTTTCATGCACTAAGTGATAACGCAGCGATGATTGCAGTAGTATCGATGATTCGTCGCTCGTCTGTTGTGGTATCATTCACCTGCGGAGCATTATTGTTCGGTGAACGCAACCTCAAAGCCAAGGCATTCGACCTCTTGCTAATACTTATAGGAATGGTATTTCTCTATATCGGATCAAGATAAATAAACTTAAATACAACAAATTATGCAGTTGAAAAAAATCAAACTCGGACTCTTCCCAAAGGTTGTCATTGCCATCGCTTTGGGTGCGATACTCGGTCTATTCCTGCCCGATGTATTTATCCGCATTTTCAAGACTTTTAATGTCTTATTTGCTCAGCTCTTGAAATTCTCGGTGCCGTTATTGGTATTGGGCCTTGTAACTCCTGCCGTAGCCAATCTGGGCAAAGGAGCAGGCAAGATGCTTATTTTCGTGATCGCGGTGTCGTACATCTCAACCGTAGGAGGAGCATTATTCTCATACACCTGCGCAACAAACTTCTTCCCGCATATTCTCGAAGTGGGCGAACTCTCTCCGGAGGCCCTCTCCGAGAAGGAGTTTTTGCCATTCTTTGAATTAAAAATTCCGCCTGTATGCGATATGATGACAGCCATTGTTCTCTCATTCGTTATCGGCTTGGGTTGTATCTTTCTCAAAGCCGACTCGGTTAAGGGTTGGTTCGAGGAGTTTGGCGAGATTGTTAAGTGGTTTATCGAGAGCGCCATTATTCCGTTGTTGCCAATCTACATCTTTACAATGATTTGCGAGATGTCGGCAAAGGGCGTCATTGACATCGTACTCGGCACCGGTGCCAAGGTTATCGGCACGGGCGTTGTGTTGTCGATTCTCTACCTTGTAGTGCAGTATATAATTGCAAGTATCATAGCACGCAAAAATCCGTTCCGTTGCCTCTACAATATCCTTCCGGCCTACCTTACAGGTTTCTCGATTTGTTCGTCGGCTGCGGTTATCCCCGTAACCACAAAGTGCACCCTCAAAAATGGTGTTAATGAGGATGTTGCAAACTTCGTGATTCCAATCTGTTCGAACACCCATATGTGTGGCTCGACCATCAAGTTGGTTACCACTTCGGTAGCCGTAGCTTATATGTTTGGTGTGGATATTCCGTTGGCGCTATTCATCAATTTTGCGTTGATGCAGGCTATCGCAGCCGTTTCATCTCCGGGTGTTATGGGCGGTGTATTGATGGCTTCGGTAGGATTGCTCGGCACAATTTTAGGTTTCTCAGCTGAGATGACCGCATTGTTGATGGCTATCTACTTGGCTCTCGACGGCTACGGTCCTGCTTGTAATGTTTCGGGCGACGGTGCAATCGCTATCGTTATGGACAAGCTCTTCGGCAAGAAAAAAATCGAAAAAGAGTAGTTTACTACATACCACATAACAAAACAGCGCGACATAAATTCTTGTTGCGCTGTTTTGTTTTAGATAGGCAGAAAAAGTAATTTTTAATTCCACATTTTTAATTTTCAATTAAAAGTCGTATATTTGCGAGATAATTGACTTTTAGCGAACAAATACAACAAAATTATACGATATGAACATTTCTTTTAATTGGCTCAAAAATTATGTCGATACAACCCTTACTGCCGAGGAGATATCGAAGGTTTTGACCGACATCGGTTTGGAGGTAGAAGGTTTCGAGAAGATTGAAACCATTCGCGGAGGTCTGGCAGGTGTCGTTGTAGGCGAGGTTCTAACTTGTGAGGATCACCCCGACTCGGATCACCTCCACATCACCACCGTTGATGTTGGCGCTGAGACTCCATTGCCGATTGTCTGCGGTGCAGCAAACTGCCGTCAGGGTTTGAAGGTTATGTGCGCAACCGTTGGCGCAGTGCTCTATCCGAATGGTGGCGAGGAGGAGTTTAAAATTAAGCGCTCTAAGATTCGTGGCGTGGAGTCGCTCGGTATGTTGTGTGCCGAGGACGAATTGGGCATCGGCTCATCACACGCAGGAATTATCGAATTGCCGGCTGACGCAGTAGTAGGTACACCTGCAAAGGAGTACTACAATATCACTGACGACTACCTCATCGAGGTTGGTTTGACACCAAACCGCATCGACGCAGGCTCACACATCGGCGTAGCACGTGACCTCGTGGCATATCTCCGCGCTCAGGGTGTAGAGGCAGAGTTGCACTTGCCAAGTGTAGAGGCTTTCGCAGTAGAGAACAATAGTGCAAAGATTGAGGTAGAGGTTGAGAATACTGCCGCTTGTCCCCACTATACAGGTGTAGCAGTTACAGGTTGTAAGATTGCTCCGTCACCGGAGTGGATGCAGAACTCGCTCCGTGCAGCAGGTATCAACCCGAAGAACAACTTGGTTGATATCACCAACTATGTACTCTTCGAGCTCGGTCAGCCACTCCACGCATTCGATATGGCGAAGATTGAGGGCAATAAGATTGTAGTTAAGAACTGCGCTGAGGGCACTCCATTTGTAACCCTCGATGGTGTAGAGCGCAAACTCACTACCGACGACTTGATGATATGCTCGGCAGAGCGTCCAATGTGTATCGCCGGTGTTTATGGAGGTTTGGATTCTGGCGTAAGCGAGACCACCACCGACATCTTCATCGAGAGTGCATACTTCAACCCTGTATCGGTACGTAAGACCGCAAAGCGTTTCGGTTTGAATACCGACTCGTCGTTCCGTTTCGAGCGCGGTATCGATCCTAATATTCAGATTTACGCATTGAAGCGTGCAGCGCTCCTCTTCAAAGAGTTGGCCGGCGGTACAATATCGAGCGAGATTTACGATTCTAACCCTGTTGCGGTTGAGCCGTTCCGCTTCGATTTTTCGATTGCTCGTGCAAAGTCACTTATCGGCAAGGATATCCCAACCGAAACATTCCGCACCATCATCGATGCATTAGAGGTTAAGATCGAGAAGGAGGAGGGCGACGTATGGAGCGTTGCTGTACCACCATACCGTGTAGACGTACAGCGTGAAGCTGACCTCATCGAGGATGTCTTGCGTATCTATGGCTACAACAATGTCGAGGTATCGGAGAAGGTAAACTCAACCCTTTCATACGTTCAGAAGCCAGATAAGACCCGTTTGACTAACCTCGTAGCCGATATGCTCACTGCTCGCGGCTACACCGAGATTATGTCGAACTCGCTCACCAAGACCGCATACTACGAAGGTTTGCAGTCGTACCCAGCTGAGAAGTGCGTAAAGATTATGAACCCACTCTCGGCAGACCTTGGTGTTATGCGCCAGACCTTGTTGTTCAACACAATGGAGGCTGTTCAGCTTAACGCTAACCACCGCAACGGCGACTTGAAGATTTACGAGTTCGGAAATTGCTACTTCCACAACAAGGTAGAGGCAAAGGAGGGCGAGGAGAGTACTCCACTCGCTTCGTACTCGGAGAACTACCGCCTTGCTATCGCAGTTACAGGCCTTGCTACTCCGCAGTCGTGGAACTCGAAGGCCGAGCAAGCTTCGTTCTACACCCTTCGTGCATCGGTTGAGTTGTTGCTCCGTCGTTTCGGTCTGGATATCTACGCTTTGCGTACCGAGTCACTCGATAGCGACTTGTTTGGCGATGCAGTAGAGTTGTACATCAACAACAAGCCATTTATTCAGATGGGCCAGGTGAATGCCAAGATTTGCAAGGCATTCGACTTGAAGCAGGATGTATTCTTCGCCGAGATCAACTTCGATATGTTGTTGAAGGCTACTCGCAAGCACAAGGTTTCAGCCGTAGAGCTCTCGAAGTATCCGGAGGTTAAGCGTGACTTGGCTCTCCTCGTTGATAAGAGCGTTTCGTTTGCACAGCTTCGTGCAACTGCATTCGCAACCGAGAAGAAGCTCTTGAAGAGCGTTTCGTTGTTCGATGTTTACGAGGGCGACAAGTTGCCGGAGGGTAAGAAGTCGTATGCACTCTCGTTCATCCTCGAGGATAAGAACCAGACACTCAACGACAAG
>JAZRGH010000039.1:0-29767 GCA_045644085.1 Alistipes sp.
CTCTCGGTTGATACAATACTTAACCTTGGGAGTCTCCACCTCACCTTGAATAAGCCCCGCCTCTTTCAACTCTTTCAAGTGTTGAGATACGGTTGCCTTGGCAATCGGCAACTCCTCGTGAATATCACCAAAGTAGCACTCTGTCTGCTTGGCAAGAAATTCGAGAATAGCGATGCGGGCAGGGTGTCCCATTGCCTTTGCAAAGCGTGCAACCTGCTCTTGATTAAGTGTATAATCTTTATTTGCCATAGTATCTTCGTTTGTTATTGTTCGCAAATATACGAACAATAATCCAAAGTTCCAAATCCACCAGTCAAATCATCATATAATATTTTCAACACAAAAAAAACAACCGCCATAATGTCTAACATTACAGCGGCTGGATATGAAAATATGTTATGTATTGAAGGTGGTTATTCTTCTTCGGGTTCTTGGTCTGGCTCGTGTTAATCAATGAAGATACCCGTAGAAGTGCGTAGAAACTGGGTCGGTGCATTTTTGGTGCATCTTTTTGGGCACAAAAAAACCTACAAGATTGAAAATCAATTTCTTGTAGGTTTCTTTGAGCGGAAAGAGAGGGATTCGAACCCCCGGACCCTCTCAGATCAACGGTTTTCAAGACCGCCGCATTCGACCACTCTGCCATCTTTCCAGGCGCAAAGGTAGTACCTTTTTTCTATTTTGCAAAATTTTTTTCAAAAAGTTGATTTTTTTAACGATATTTTCTATCTTTGTAAGTTGGAAGTGAAATTATATTTCACAGTTAGAAAAAAGAAGTTTACAAATTACAAGAAAATAAAACATTAGAAAACTATGGGAAGAGCATTTGAGTATCGCAAAGCGAGAAAAATGAAGAGATGGGGACACATGGCTCGTGTCTTCACAAAGATTGGTAAGGAGATTGAGATGGCAGTAAAGGCAGGTGGATCGGATCCATCGGCAAACACTCGTCTTCGAATCCTTATCCAGAATGCCAAGGCAGAGAATATGCCTAAGGAGAATGTGGAGCGCGCAATCAAGCGTGCAACCGACAAAGACGCAGCTGACTACAAGGAGGTAATCTACGAAGGATATGGCCCTAACGGTATCGCAGTTCTTGTTGAGACTGCTACCGACAACACCAATCGTACCGTAGCAAATATCCGTATGTACTTCAACAAGTGTGGTGGTACACTCGGTAACTCGGGTTCGGTAGGCTTTATGTTCGAGCACAAGTGTGTATTCAAGTTCAAGGCAGAGGGTGCTGATCCGGAGGAGCTCGAGCTCGAAATGATTGACCTCGGTGTAGATGAGTTCTACGTAGAGGAGGACGGCATCAACGTATATGCTCCATACGAGTCGTTTGGTGCTATTCAGAAGTGGCTCGACGATCAGGGTTACGAGATTGTATCGGGAGAGTCTGTTCGTATCCCAACCGACACTAAGGAGCTCGACGCAGCAGGCCGCGAGGCTGTCGAGAAACTTGTCGAGAAGTTGGAGGAGGACGATGATGTGGTAAATGTTTATCACACTATGGCCGAGGCCGAGGAGTAACAGCAGTGAGTACCTTAACTTCAATATATACAATTATGAATAACAAGTATGCATTGCCAAAAGATGGCGGTTTGATTGCCGATGAGGCTTTCAAGGATCTCACACAGCGTTATGAAAGAATTTCAACGCATGTTTATGAGAGCGAATACGAGGGTGTGCAATATGTTGCAAATAATATTGTAGCCGCAATCAAGGCTCACAAGGGCGAGAAGCCGTTTGCACTCGGATTGACCACAGGCAAAACACCTATCGGTTTATATCGCGAGTTGGTTAAGCGCCATAAGGCAGGCGAGGTAAGTTTCGCAAACGTTGCCGTATATAGCCTTGACGAGTTCTACCCTATCAAACCTACCGAGAAGCAGAGTCGCAACCATCGTATCCACGAGGAGTTGCTCGATCACGTAGATATCTTGCAAGAGAATATCAACTTCCCTGACGGAACGCTTCCTCGCGAGGAGTTGTCAGCATTCTGTGCTAATTACAGTAAGGCTCATATCGACTTGATGATTATCGGCGTAGGTGAGAATGGCCAGTTGGGATTCAACGAGCCTGGTTCTCACGCCAAGTCAGTTACTCGCCTTGTACAGCTCTCATACCAGTCGCGCAAGGCTCAGTCGGGCGCATTCGGTGGTTTGGAAAATACTCCAAAGATGGCTATCACAATGGGTATTGACACCATCATGAAAGCTGATCGCATTATCGTAATGGCTTGGGGCGAGGATAAGGCTAAGATTGCAAAGCGCATCATCGAGGGTGAGGTTACCGAGCAGGTTCCTGCATCATATTTACAGGCACATAACGACATCGATATCGTAATCGACGAGGGCGCAGCAACTCAGCTTACCCGCGTAGAGACTCCTTGGTTGGTAGGTTCGTGCCAGTGGACACCAAAGTTTACCCGCAAGGCAGTAGTTTGGTTGTGCGGTGTTGTAAATAAGCCTATCTTGAAGCTCACCCACAAGGACTATATCGAGAATTCACTCGGAGAGTTGTTGGAGCAGGGCCGTAGCTATGACCAAATCAACATCGACGTTTTCAACGACTTGCAGCACACTATTACAGGCTGGCCGGGCGGTAAGCCTAATGCAGACGACTCGACTCGTCCTGTAAAGTCAACTCCGTTCCCAAAGAACGTATTGATCTTCTCGCCGCACCCTGACGATGACGTTATCTCGATGGGTGGAACATTTATCCGCCTTGTTGAGCAGGGACACAACGTTCACGTAGCATACGAGACTTCGGGTAACGTAGCGGTACACGACGATGTAGTATTGCAGAATATCGACGTAGCACACGAGTTGGGCTTCGCTGACGAGTACGCAAACGTCGAGGCTATCATTAAGGGCAAGAAACCGGGAGAGCCTGAGCCACGTCCATTGCTCAATATCAAGGGTGCTTTACGTCGTGCAGAGGCTCGCGCAGCTGTTCGCTCGTTTGGTTTGAACCCTGACACACATGCACACTTCCTTAACCTTCCATTCTATGAGACAGGAGGTATCAGCAAGAGTCCGTTCACCAAGGCAGATATCGACATCGTTGCAGCGTTGTTGCGCGAGGTTAAGCCTCACCAGATTTATGCTGCGGGCGACTTGTCGGATCCGCATGGAACTCACCGTACCTGCATCGAGATCGTATTGGAGGCTATCCACGAGGTTAAAGATGACGAGTGGTTCAAGGATTGCCACCTCTGGCTCTATCGTGGTGCATGGATGGAGTGGGATCTTGGCTCGGTCGATATGGCAGTGCCTCTCTCGCCAAGCGAAATCATCACAAAGCGCCACGCTATCTATCGTCACCTTTCGCAGAAGGATATCGTACCATTCCCTGGCGATGACCCACGCGAATTCTGGCAGCGAAGCGAGGATCGTACTCAGACCACAGCAAAGCAGTACGACGCTCTCGGCATGGCGGAGTATCAGGCAATTGAGTTATTTGTAAAGATGTTTTAACCGATAAAAAAGATAAATTATGAGACTTATTATTCAGGAGAACGCGCAGAATGCAGGTCGTTGGGCTGCGGAGTACATCGTAAAGCGCATCAACGAGAAAGAGGCTGCAGGTGGCCGTTTCGTACTCGGATTGCCAACCGGCTCTACTCCACTTATTACCTATGCACGACTCATCGAGTTGTACAAGGAGGGTAAGGTATCGTTCAAGAATGTCGTAACATTCAACATGGACGAGTATGTAGGTTTGCCACAGGAGCACCCTGAGAGCTACCATTCGTTCATGTGGAACAACTTCTTCAAGCACGTAGATATCAATCCTGAGAATGTAAATATCCTCAACGGAAATGCAGCTGACTTGGATAAGGAGTGTGCAGAGTATGAGGCAAAGATTGTTGCAGCAGGCGGCATCGACCTCTTCCTTGGCGGTATTGGTGAGGACGGACACTTGGCTTTCAACGAGCCATTCTCGTCACTCAATTCGCGTACGCGTATCAAGACTTTGACCTACGACACATTGCTCGTTAATTCGCGCTTCTTCGATAACGACGTAAATAAGGTTCCGAAGTTGGCCTTGACAGTAGGTATCGGCACCGTATTGTCGGCTAAGGAGGTTATCATTCTTGCCTTTGGTCACAAGAAGGCTATGGCATTGCACAATGCAGTCGAGGGTGCATATTCGCACACTTGCACCGCATCGGCTATCCAAACCCACCCTCACGGAATGATCGTTTGCGACGAGCCAGCAACCGTAGAGTTGAAGGTTGGTACATACCGTTACTTCAAGGATATCGAGAAGGATAACTTATAGAAGTGCCATCAGGCCATATACCTTATATATAATTATATATAATATAGTATAAAAGTGACTTTCAAGCGGACAGGAGATTTCTCTTGTCCGCTTTCTTACATTTTTGACAAATAATCTTTCAAATTTGACATTTTATTTTCATCTCTTTTTCGCGCAAATTATTGTTTTTTATATTTTTTTTGTATATTTGTAATGTACAAACCATAAAAAATGGATAAAATCCTCCCTCCGACATATTCGGGGGGGGGGGGATTTTGAGGTTTTAATTGGTTGATATTCAGCCAATTGTAAGGTTCTTGGCAAAAATGACAACTTAAAACCACAAAAAGGCAGGAATTTAAAGCTAAAAGACAAAAGCAGAAGGATTTCTGGTTACAAGGCAAACTATTTACATTTTTAATACACAATTTTACTAAAATTTTACTAACAATCTAAAATTAAAAACGAGATGAAAACAATTTCGAAAATTTTCATGGCGTTAGCAGTGTTGGTTGCGTACTCTTGTGCGACAGACCTCACTGATGACCTTGGTGTGCAGCTTGGTAGCGGCGCAGGTCAAACAACGATCACGCTTTCATTGGAGGAGTCGCGTACACAACTCGGAGCAGAGGCTGATGGCGTATATCCCCTCTATTGGAGCGAGGGCGACTGTATCTCGGTAAACGGAGTCACATCGGAAGCTTTGACTGCTGAGCAGGCAGGCCAGGCAGCTGCAACCTTTACCGTAAATGTTGTTGCCGACAACTACAACATCACCTACCCTGCAACCGCAGATGGCCAGGTATTGTTTGCCGAGAATCAACTTCACACCACAAACAACACTTTTGGCAATGGCGTTTCTACCATGTACGCTACATGCGCAAAGGGTGATGGTATTAAGTTGAGCCACCTCACAGGTATTCTCAAAATCGGCCTTGTTGGCTCTGAGACCTTGACTCACGCGCAGATTTCGACTATTGACCGTGCTCCTATCGCAGGCCCATTCGCTATCGACTTCGAGAGTGGCAAGGTAACTGCAACCGAGACATCGAAGAGCATTATCAACTACTCATTCGGCGAGGGCGTAACTCTTTCGAGCGAGCCTACTTACATTCACGTTGCTGTTCCGGCAGGCGTTTACGACGAGTTGTACGTAACATTGTACGACAACGCCGGAGGTGTAATGTATGCAACAGTACAAGCAGGCGACAAGAAGCCTCTCTCAGTTGGTAAACTTCGTGAGTTCTCAAATGACATCAATTATGCAGCAACCAACAAGGTTGTCGTAATTAAGTCTTTCGAAGATTTGAAGGCATTTGCTGCTGTTGCAGCCGAGACTACCACAGATGTAGTTCTCGCAAACGATATCGAAGTTACCGAGGCTTGGACTCCAATCGAGGGTTACACAGGTACCGTTTTCGGTCATGGCTATGCAATCAAGGGTTTGAATGCCCCTTTGTTCGGAACAACTTCTGCATCATTCAACGGCTTGCACCTCGAAGGTGTTGCTATCAACGAGACCGCAAATCCTAATGTTGGTGCTTTGGCTCGTACAATCGTTGCTACCGACACTGCAACCCCAACTATCGAGAACTGCTCGGCAGAGGGTTCACTCACAGTAAATTGCACCGAGTATGCGAAGAAGGAAGATGTTTTCGGCGAGTTCGCTATCGGAGGTTTGGTTGGTCGTGTAGAGGGTGCAAGCATCAGCGACTGTCATAGCAACATCGCTATCGATGTTAAACAAGTGGTAGCAACTGCAAATACAGCAGTTATCTATCCAAGCATTGCAGGTGTTGTAGGTTTGGTCGATGGAGCAAATCTCTCTAATTTGGAGAGTAACGGCACAATCACAGCCGTAATTGCTAAGTGCGCATCTGTAACCAGCAACTATGGCAACATTCTCGTACCATACATCGCAGGTGTAGCGGGCTATATCACTACCACTAACAACACTTGCAAGGTGGCAAATCTCACCAATCGTGGTAATATCACCATTTCGGAAGGCTACTTCGGTAAGGGTATCGCAACAACTGATGACACCATCGGCTACGATGATATCGACCCTTGCTTGGGTGGCGTAGTTGGTTACTTGGAGGCTGCCGAGGCTACTTCTCTTGTTAACCACGGAGCAATCTCGTATGCAAAGGGAGCAAGCTACTTCCACTACATTGGTGGAGTTGTAGGTATGAGTGGAGAGAAGGTTAATATGACTGCCTTCCACAATCACGGCAAAATCTCAATTCCTAACACTGTCTCTATCGCTTGTCTTCACTGCGCGGGCGTTGTAGCGCATATGCGTAACGATGGCACTCTTTCGGATAGTAGCAACAATGCAACAGTAGAGGTTAAGAGCAAGAATGTGAGCACTTCGTCGAAAACAGCGATGCGTTTCTTCCGTGTAGCCGGCGTTTCGGCATTTGCACGTGGATTGCTCTCTAATTGCGATAATAACGGTGGAGTTACTTGCGACACCACTATCGAAACTGCAAACAACTGGCAGGCTGTTGCTGTTGGAGGTGTTGTTGCAGTAGCTTACACAAGCCCTGTAACCGATTGTACAAACAACGGTCGAATTTTGGCTAAGTTTAGTGGTGTTAAGGCGGGTAATGACGATGCTTCAATGCGTGTAACACTTGGTGGTGTAGTAGCTATTGCTTCTGTCCCTTGCCAGAATGTTACAAACAACGCTGATCTCGAGACTTGGAACAACCACCACACACTCTATATGGGTGGTGTTGTAGGCGATATGAACTACAGTGGCACCGGTTATGCCGAGAATGGCGGTTACCACAATAATGGTGCAGTCATTGTACGTGCAGCCACTACACTCAACCACAAGGCTGTAATCGGCGGTTGCGTTGGTTATGCGGCAGGTAAACTCAACAACGTAAACAACAACAATGTTAATGGATTTAGCTTCAAGGCTATCACTAACGTCAACGACCACAGCTACATCGGTGGTTGCGTTGGTTGGTCGAAGGGCGTAGTTAGCAACGCTACTAACGCTGCACACATTGCTATTCCTGTTGGCTCGGCACTTCCAAAGATGGTATGTCTTGGTGGTATCGTAGGTAAGGCAGACGGAAGCGTACTCACCGCAACAAATAACGGTAACATCTCGATTGGTGCAAGCACAGGCGACCCTGTATCGATTGGCACAAGCTGCTATGGCGGTATTGTTGGTAAGAGCGATATGGCTGCAGCTGATGGTGCTATCAAGGATGCAACCAACAATGGTGCTCTCTCACTCTACCTCAACTGCTCAGGAACTTCTCACATCGGCGGTATCTTGGGACAGGCAGACGCTGACGACATCACAGCTATCGACACTGCGAACAACCACGGTGCAATAACATTGAACAACTCGGGCACAGGCGCTATTTACGCTGCAGGAATCTCTTCTTATCTCTATAAGGGAGGTAAAGACCTCACAAACCACGCAACTGCTGCAATCGACATCACCACAAACAGTACAGGTAGTACCTATGTTTCGGGTATTGGAGGTTACGTCAAGGCTAACAGCTCGAACTTCCTCAACCAGGGTAACATTACCATCAACGGTACAGCTAAGGGCCTTACCCTCATCGCAGGTATCTCGGCTAATGCTGCCGCAGCGGTATCTCTTACCGGTATAAAGAACGAGGGCGACATCACATTCAATGCAGATGTAGTGTTCAACGCCGACCAGGATCTCCGTATCGGAGGTTTGCAGGCTGATAGCAACCTTGCTCAAACTTGGACCGACTGCTACAACAAGGGCGATATCACCGTCACTAAGGAGGTAAATGTTACTGCCGGCACAAAGAGCAAGTATATGTTCATCGGAGGTTTGAGTGGAGCTCTCCGTTCGGTTGCTCAGACCTACAAGAACTGCTACAACAGCGGTAACATCACCGTTGAAGAGGGTGCAAGCATCGTTAAGGGTCCTTACACAGGTGGCTGCTTCGGATATGTAAATACATCACCAGTAATCGACGCAACCGACGGCGTTCGCAACATCGGTACTATCAAGGTGCTCAATGGTGCAACTGCAACAACAAACAACTATGTTGGAGGTATTGTAGGCTACAACAGCAAGCCTGTAACTCATGCTCAGTGCTTCTGCGACATCGTTGCCCCTTCGGTTAAGGGTGTAGGTATGATTACAGGTGTATCCTACACTGCTGGATATGCTGCTAATTCGAAGTTGGGAGGTCGCATTGCCAAGGAGTTGGCTAATGGCGAGCCTGTATACAAGACTCTTGCAGCCGATAAAGTCATAGTAGAAGGATCTAACGACGAGGATGGCTACTTCTCTTATGAGGACACCAACTTCATTCCTTTCTGGACCGTTATCTACGGTGTTTGGGACGACGCAAGCAAGGACAACACCGATGGTTGCCAGTATCTCGCAGAGATTAAGTTGTAATAATCGTGTTGGTTTAACTTTTAAATGGAGATTGAATTATGAAAAAGTATATTTTGAATTACCTCGCTCCTGAGGTTGATATCTACGATGTAGTTGTCGAGCGTGGCTATGGCGACAGTACCCCTCTTCCTGAATTTGATTCAGAAAAGGATTCGTTGATATACTAACAGATTCTACAACATCAACAAACCGGGCGGAAATATTCCGCTCGGTTTTTTTTGTGTTATTACAATTTTGTTATAACTTTGTATGATGAGAAAATCGTTAAACAACTAAATATATTTACAACTATGACTGAAAAACTTCTTAAAATCGCTAACGAGTTCGTTCTCGAAGGCACTATCAAAGAGATTACTCCGCTTGGACAGGGCTTTATCAACGATACTTTTATCGTTCACACCGAGGGTGATGCTCCAAACTACATCTTGCAGCGTAAGAACAAGGCTATTTTCCCTGATGTTCCGGCAATGATGGATAACATTGACCGCGTAACTTCGCACATTCGTGCAAAGGTTGCTGCCGAGGGTGGCGATGTTAAGCGCGAGGTTATGACTATCAACCATACTCACGACGGCAAGTTCTACCACGTGGACGAGGACGGCGAGTATTGGGCAGTTTGCGAGTTTATCGCCGACACCGTAGCCTACGACTCTGCAAACAGCGAGGCTTTGGCACGCATGGGCGGTATGGGTATCGGTAAGTTCCAGTCGCAGTTGGCAGATTTCACCGAGCCATTGGCAGAGATCATCAAGGGCTTCCACAACATCAAGCACCGCTTCGTTCAGTGGGACGAGGCTATCGCACAGGACGCAGCAGGCCGCGTAGCATCTTTGTCGGAGGAGATTTCATGGATTGAGTCACGCCGCGAGGATATGCTCTCGTTCTGGGCAAAGGTTGAGTCGGGCGAGATTCCAATGCGTGTAACTCACAACGACACCAAGATTAACAATATCCTCTTCGACAAGCAAGGTAACGTACTCTGCGTTATCGATTTGGATACCGTAATGTCGGCTCCTGCATTGAACGACTTTGGTGATGCTATCCGCACCTACGCTAACACAGGCGCAGAGGACGCAACAGACCTCTCGACAGTATCGCTCTCGTTGCCGATGTTCGCAGCTTATGCTGACGGCTATCTCTCGCAGCAGGCGAAGACTCTCACTCAGGCAGAGTTGGACCACCTCGCATTCTCGGCTCGTTACATCACTTTCGAGCAGGTTTTGCGCTTCTTGATGGATTACATCAACGGTGATACCTACTATAGGATTAAGTCGCCACTCCACAACTTGGAGCGCACGCACGCACAGTACGCTTTGTTGCAGAGCATCGAGGCTCAGTACGAGGCTATGTGCGAGGTAATCAAGAATACAACCGCTAAACATTTGGCATAATGAAGGTCGCAAAGATAGATTTGTCGGGCAAGACCCTCGAACAAGTTTTCGAGGGCATCGCTCCCGAAAAGATTGCATGCTGCAATTGGGCAGAGTATCCATACGCTCCTAACGTAACATTCAAGATGTTCCATACGGGCGAGAAGTTATATGTCCGCTTCGACGTAGAGGAGGGCTACACCGCAGCTCTCGTAGCAGAGGATAATGGCGAGGTTTGGACCGATTCGTGCTGCGAATTTTTCCTCTCATTGGACGATAAGGCATACTACAACATCGAAACTACCTGCATCGGCAAGATGTTGATTGGCTACCGTGCCAAGGGCCAGGATGTTATCCACGCCGGCGACGATGTCCTTTCGCAGGTGGAGCGCCATACTTCACTCGGCACCGAAACTTTCGAGGAGAAGGTTGGAGAGAATAAGTGGTCATTGATGTTGGGACTTCCAACCTCGATTATGCACCAGCACAACGTAGAGAGTTGGAATGGCTTAAAGCTTAAAGTAAACCTCTACAAATGTGGCGATAACCTCTCGAAGCCGCACTTCCTGTCGTGGCAACCGATTGCGCTTCCGCAACCTTGTTTCCACTGTCCGGAGTTCTTCACAGCGATAGAGTTGGAGTAAAAAAATCGTGGCGAAATGCCACGATTTTTTTAATTATAGTTACTGTTTAAATACTCCTGAATCGTAAAATTCGTTTCACATGGCTCGATGCCCTCGGCTATATATTCGTTAGTGTATTGGAGTTTCTCACCACCAAGCACGCAACGACCAAGGAACATCAAAATCTCGTCGTGATTATCGGTCAAAGGCGAGAGCGCGAGAGCGTGGTCGCGATAGTGTGCCGAATGGAAATAGTAGGTCGATCCGAGGTTATGCAACTGCTCGGCAATGTAGTCCGAACCGTAGAAACCTGTCGCCAGGATTGTAGCCTTACGATATGGCACATTTCTATCGGCATTACCATGAAAGAGCATCACAGGACAAGATGTTGCACCCCACTCAGGTTCACCAAACACAGAATATATTGCTCCGGCAAAGGCTATAACACCTGCATAGTTAAACTTCTCGGGCAAGATTTTGGCATAGCGCGAGCGATTTGAGATGTAGTTCTCCGCCTGCAACACTGCAATAGCACCTGCACTTGATCCACTTGCCACAATAAGTGATGTATCAATGCCCAACTTGTCGGCATTATCCACAACATACTTCGTTGCACGCAACACATCTTCGGCAGCGTAATTCACCGAGCGATACATTGCCCATGCGCCCTCCATCGGGCCTACATCTTCGTTCTTATCAAGTGTATATGCCATTCCGAGTCGATAGTCCACCGAGATAACATCGAATCCCTCCGAAAGCAACATCTCGAAATATGGCAGATAGCGTTCATCGGCACGATTGCCATGCGAGAAACCTCCGCCAAAGGCGAATAGGACGCAAGGGTGTGCTCCCTCGCCTTCGCTACGATAATGGTCAAGATACAATGATTGCTTACCCTCTGCAAAGCAGTATGTTGTAGGTTTGGTCTGAGCCGTCATTGTCGCCATAATCATAACAAAAATCGAGAATAAGAGAATTCGCCTCATATCACTATTTATATTTATCCTTCCAAAGTTGCTGCATTCGCTCTGCTATGCGTTGCTCGGTTTGGTTTCCGGTATTTGGGTGGTAGAACTGCGTACCTTTAAGGCTTTCCGGCATAAACTCTTGTTCCACAAAGTTGCCCGCAAAGTCGTGAGCATACTTGTAATCCGCGCCATAGCCCTCCTCCTTCATCAAATCGGTAACGGCATTGCGCAAGTGCAACGGCACAGGGCGCAAATTGGTATCTTTCTGCACAAATGCCAACGCCTCGTTTATCGCCATATAAGCAGAATTGCTCTTTGGCGAGGTTGCGAGATAGATTGTTGTTTCGGCAAGTGTAATTCGCGCCTCAGGCATACCAATCTTATGGACGGTATCGAAGCATGCATTTGCCAGCAACAAAGCATTAGGGTTCGCCAATCCGATATCCTCCGAAGCTAAAATCACCAATCTTCGTGCAATAAATCGCGGTTCCTCTCCTCCTGCCAACATTCGTGCCAAGTAGTAAATTGCCGCATTAGGGTCGCTACCACGAACACTCTTTATGAAGGCCGATATCACGTCGTAGTGCTGTTCGCCATTCTTGTCGTAGAGCGCGATATTCTGCTGTAACACCTCCGTTACGAGCTCGTCCGTAATTGTCAAGTCGCCCTCGCGCGAAGAGGTTATAATATCGAGAATATTCAATAATTTTCGAGCATCTCCACCAGCAAAGCGGAACAATGCAGCCGACTCCTTGACCTCGATATTACGTTTTTTCAACTCCTCATCTGTTGTCAAAGCTCGATTGAGCAGACACTCCAAGTCCGAGTCCTGCATCGGTTTTAAGGTATAGACCTGACAACGGCTCAACAATGGCGAGATAACCTCAAATGAAGGGTTCTCGGTAGTAGCACCGATAAGGGTTATAACGCCCTGCTCCACTGCTCCGAGGAGCGAGTCCTGCTGCGACTTGTTGAAGCGATGAATCTCGTCAATAAACAGCAATGGTGTCTTTGCCGAGAAGAACTTCTGATTTTTTGCCGACTCGATAACCTCACGCACCTCCTTCACTCCCGAAGTAACGGCAGACAACGTATAGAAAGGTCTTTCGAGAGCATTTGCAACAATTTTGGCAAGCGTAGTTTTACCCACACCCGGAGGGCCCCAGAGGATAAACGACGGCACATTCCCCGCCTCTATAAAGCGACGGAACACACCACCCTCTCCTACAAGGTGTTGCTGACCTATATAATCTTCAAGCGACTGCGGTCTTAATCTCTCCGCCAAAGGTGCCGACATAACTCTACTTCTCTAATTTATTGTACGCCTCGATTGCTTTGCCGAGTATGCGGATAGCCTTTTTAAGCTCCTCTTTTTCGAGGATATAGGCGATACGTACCTCGTCCTTGCCCAACCCCTCCTCGGAGTAGAAACCCGATGCAGGAGCAAGCATAATGGTTGCGCCTTCATACTCGAATTCACGCAGACACCACTCGCAGAACTTATCGCTATCGTCAATTGGCAGACGCGCAATCGTATAGAATGCGCCCATCGGAATTGGCGAGAATACACCATCGATCTTATTCAACTCGTCAACCAAACAGTTGCGACGCTCGATATACTCTTCGTAGGTGTGTATTGCATACTCGCGTGGCGCATCAATCGACGCCTCGGCAGCAATCTGGCCGAGCAACGGTGGCGAAAGACGAGCCTGACAGAACTTCATCACCGCAGCACGCAGGGTCTTATTCTTGGTAATAAGCGCACCGATACGGATACCGCACTCTGAATATCGCTTCGACACCGAGTCAATCAGCACCACATTCTCCTCGATACCCTCCAAGTGGCACGCCGAGATATATGGCGAGCCTGTATAGATAAATTCACGATACACTTCGTCGGAGAAGAGGAACAAGTCATGCTTTTTAACTAAATCACGAATACGATTCATCTCCTTGCGTGTATATAGGTAGCCCGTAGGGTTATTCGGGTTACAAATCAGAATTCCTCGTGTACGCTCGTTAATCAACGCCTCGAACTGCTCAATCGAAGGCAATGCAAAACCGTTTTCGATAGTCGAGGTGATTGGACGGATTACCGCACCTGCCGATACTGCAAACGCCATATAGTTGGCATACGCAGGCTCCGGAACAATAATCTCGTCGCCAGGATTAAGGCACGACATAAAGGCAAACAAAACCGCCTCCGAGCCTCCTGCTGTAACAATAATATCGTCAGGCGAGAGTTTGATTTGGTACTGGTCGTAGTAGCCCACCAACTTCTCGCGCAACGAGAGAAAACCATCACTCGGGCTATACTCCAAAATCTCACGGTCTATATTGCGGATAGCATCAAGTGCCACCTGCGGAGTCTTGATATCGGGCTGACCGATATTCAAATGATAGACCTTGGTACCACGCTTTTTAGCCTCTTCGGCAAGCGGAGCAAGGCGGCGAATCGGCGATGCCGGCATCAACACGGCGCGTTCTGAAATCTTTGGCATAATAATACTAATTTACAATATGCAAATATATAAATTTTCCATCATACTAACAAACCAAAAGCAAGCAATGTTTCACAATAACAATTTGCATAAGTATAAATACCTAAATAGAACATTTCTATTGCCATATCGAATATTTTAGTTATATTTGTAAGTCGAATATATAGATATTTGTATGGAAAAAGAACTTAAACCAAGAGATCACAACCTCTTACTCAAAGCGTTTCGCTACTATTTGCAGTTCGTAAATTCGGGCTTATACTTCCGCAAGGAGCATATGGTAGGTATCGAAAATGTCCCCGCCAACGGTACTCCATGCGTGGTTGTATCAAACCATCAAAACTGTTTGAACGACCCATTGAGCGTAGTTCTCAACATTACAGATCGCCGAATGAATTTCATTGCACGAGCAAACGTATTCAAGAATCCGATTGCCGGTGCTTTCCTCCGCAAAATCGGTATGCTTCCGGCTTATCGTATGAGCCACGAAGGATACTCTGCGGTATCGAAGAACAAAGATATGATGAATGCATCGAGCAACGCACTTTGCGATGGCGAGACACTTATGATGTATCCCGAGGCCGGCCATCAGGACAAGCGTTGGTTGGGCAGTTTCAAAATCGGTTACCTCAAAATAGCATTCGAGGCTGCAGAAAAGTTTAACTTCGAGCGCGATGTTATGATTTTGCCTTCGGCAAACCACTACTCGAACTACTTCCACGCTCGTACCGATATGCTTATCCGCTTTGGCGAGCCTATCTCGCTTATGCCTTACTACGAGAAGTACAAGGAGGAGCCTCGTAGCACAATGTTGGAGATAAACGAAATTGTGCGCGAGAAGATTAAGGAGCTGATGCTTAATATCGAAGACTTGGAGCACTACGACCAGATCGACTTCCTCCGCGAAACAGGCTATGGCCGCAAGTATGCCATCGAGCACGGATACAAATTCAAATATCTCCCTTCGCGATTGCTCTCCGACCAGAAGTTGGTATCGGCATTACAAGAGGCGACAAAAGAGCACCCAGAGGAGATGGAGAAGATATACGAAGATACTGCCGTTCTATCGAAGGGTCTTAACGATTTGAAGATTCGAGATTGGCTCTTTATCCGCAATCACAAGTTGCCTATGGCGATATTGCGAGGTTTGTGGTTGCTCATCTTGTTGCCACTCTTCATCATTTCGATTATTCCGACAGGATTACTCTTCCTTATTCCGAAGATATTCCTCAAAGCATGGATCAAGGATCGTATGTTCTACTCATCGTTCCATGTGGGCGTAAGCGTATTCGTATCTGTACCTATATGCCTTCTCGTTCCATTCATAATTTTGGCAATCTTTGCTAATATATGGTGGGCATTGGGCTATTTGGTAGCATTCCCATTCATGTTTGTTCTTGCTTGGAACTATATGCGACTCTTCTGGCGTTTTATCGGAACATGCAGATACATAAAGCGTAGCAATCGCAGCACCATCAACAAGTTGCGTGACCTCCGCACAAGCATCTACGAGCGTTTGGACAAGTTGGTAAAATAAAGAAAAGAGCCTTCAGGCTCTTTTCTTGCTTTTAGCCATTGGCCATTAGCCATTGGCTTTTTTGCATCATACTTTTTGCCCACCAAAACCAAAATCGCTTATGGTGGAGGAAATTTTGTGCAAGACTAGGCAATAAATCCGCAGCATAGTTAGCCTATGTGAGGAATTTATTGACCGACGCTCTTGTGCAAAATTTACCCACCAGAACGATTTTTGATTAGAATTGGACTTTATGTCCTATTCTCGGCCACTCACCAAGCTCCATATCCTTGATTGTTCCGCCATCTATGGTAAAGCGCAAGGCTGTACGCACTTTATGGAAGCCGTAACACCCCGCAGCACCGGGATTTATGTGCAGTAAATCGTAAATCTTATCGTACTCCACACGCAGGATATGTGAGTGTCCCGAGACAAAAATTTTTGGATGTGAAGTCTGAATCTTCGCCAATGCCTGAGGCGAATAGTGGCGCGGATAGCCACCAATATGAGTTATCAGCACATCAACCTCCTCTACCCTGAAAAATGCAAATGGTTGGAACGAGTAACGGGTGTCGCCACCATCGATATTACCATATACAGCACGCAGAGGTTTAAACTTCGCAATCTCGTCGGCCAACTCTATCGAGCCTATATCGCCCGCGTGCCAAATCTCATCGACATCGCGTAAAAACTCACGCAGCACCTCGTCGAAAGTGCCGTGTGTATCCGATATAACTCCTATGCGCTTCATTGCATAGAGAGATTAAAAGTTCTCTACTGCTTCCAATATAGGAGAGAAATCCACCCAAGTATTGGCAAACTCCTCATAAGACATCTCGGTATGGCCATCTTCGGGAACGTCCGATATAACCTTTACAGCCAATACCGGCACATTACCGGCCATTTCACAAGCGATAGCGATAGCGCCAATCTCCATATCGAAAATCGCCTTTTCGACACCAAAACGCGCCTTAATCTCTGCCACCGAGCGAGCATTTACGAAGGAATCGCCCGTAAATACTGTAACATCATCTGCTCCAAGCAACTTTCGAGAGTCCGTAACCTCAGGTATAAAACCTTCGGGGATATCGGCATCGTGATACTGCACACTCTTTGGAACGACAATTTCGCCTTGCTTAAAGCCAAGTGTTCCTGCCGCATAACCAATCACAGCCACAAGGTCATAAGGCTGCTCGGTCTGCAAGAGGTGACGTGTTAATGTTGCCGCAGCAGCAGCCTTACCTATACCGCTAAATGCTACGGTATAGCGATTCTTCAACTGCTCACCCTTTCTCTCAATCGCAAGGCGTATATTCTTATTTTCGCGCACCGTCGGTGCAACAATCAAGATATTCTTCATTATTTTATATATGCTTTCAGCTACTGGCCGTTAGCCATTAGCGCTTTTATCTTTTCTGAATCATTGGCAATCTGCTCACGTAGCTCCTCTACGGACGAAAACTTGCGTTCATCGCGTATTTTCCCGTACAGATCAACCCTCAACTTCAAGCCGTAGAGCAAACCTTCAAAGCCGAAGAGATGTGTTTCGAGCAGACGACGCGAGCCATCAACCGAAGGGCGAACTCCCACATTTGTCATTGCGAGATATACCTCTCCTCCGACATACACTTTCGAGCAATATACTCCATTTTCAATTGCCAAGTCGTCGTTTATGGCTATATTGGCCGTAGGGAAGCCCAATTTGCGCCCCAGCCTATTACCTCCTATAACGACACCCTCGACAACAATCATATCGCTATATTTCTTTGGTTAACTTGCGCACCAACGATACCTCCGAGAAGAACTCCTTGGCAAAGACACGCAAAACGGTATATGATGGCACCGCAACAAGCAAACCGACAATGCCGCCCACCGAACCGGCCATAAGTATTACGATAAATATCTCCAACGGGTGAGCCGACACCTTCGACGAATAGATTGTCGGTTGCAGTACAAAATCATCTACGCCCTTCACCACGCAAATCGTGCCGATAATCACGGTCAATGTGTAGGCAATAGTACAGCCTTCAATCGGCGAAACAATACCTATGAACATCGATGCCATAGCTCCCGCCGCAGGTCCTGCATACGGTATCACATTGAGCATACCCATTATAACCGCAATAAAGCAGGCATCTTCTACCCGCATACCGAAGAGCAACAATACGACAGCAATAATTGCCGAGATAATAAGGCTCTCGGTAAGAAGTCCCGTAAAATAGCGCGACAACAAAAGCGACACCTTTTCGATTGCGCGATGCACATTCTCGGCATACTTATCTGGGAATACTGCCGATACCATCTGCGAGAACAGGCCATCTTCTTTGAGGAAGAAAAATGTTATGAACGACACCGAGAAGATGACAATCACAGCCGACATTCCGGTATTGATAATTGACGATACGACAGAATTTACGGTATCGTAGTTCAAGAAACGACGCAACGTCGAGACGATAATATCCGATATCGAGAAGTGTGTCTCTGGCAATACAAAGATGGTCGAGATATAGTTCTGTAATCTATCCAAAGGAGCTTCAACACCCTCCAACGCAGAACGAAGGTCGAGCGATGACAACTCATAGACTTTACCCGCAACAAGAGGTATTATCAACGACAACAATCCTCCGATAACAACCCACAACAGTATCAATGTAACAGCTGCGGCCAACCATCTCGGCATCACAAATCGTTTTACCCTTATTTTGCAAAGCAGGCTGACAAAAGGTCTGCCGACAATAGCAAATACCGCCGACACAAGAATATACACAACCACCTCGCGGAAATACCACAACAAGGCACCCACCGCTACGGCAAGCGACAAGCCCATCACCCATCGCAAAAAGGTTTGCAAGGTCAAGCTATTATTCATATTATTAGACATCGGCTATCTTTTTAGTTGTTAGTGCTTAGTTTTGTTCGCTTTCTGTTTCGAGCGACTCCTCCTCAGGTGTTTCGAGCGAAACCTCCTCTATTCCCCCAATACGGGCAATAGGAGTCTGCGTACCTACAACCTTATCTCCAATTTCAACGAGCAACTTGGCGTCTTTTGGGAGCAATATATCAATACGCGAACCGAATTTAATAAATCCGAACACGCTGTTCTGCTCCGCCTCTGCACCGAGCTTTACATACGACACAATACGTCGTGCAACAGCTCCGGCAATCTGACGGAACAACACCTCTACGCCCTCTTTGGTCTCTACAACGGTAGTTGTACGCTCGTTATCTGTCGATGACTTTGGGTGCCATGCAACCAAGAAACGTCCAGGGTGGTACTTGAAGTACTTCACGATACCACCAACAGGGAACCAATTGATATGCACATTGGTTACCGACATAAAAATCGATACCTGCATCTTCTCCTCACCATCGAAATACTCGTCATCTTTCACTACCTCGGTAACAACAACACGACCATCACAAGGCGAGAAAACTAAGTCGCCATCATGAATACGCACACGACGAGGGTCACGGAAGAACGAGATAATAAAGAACCAGAATACCAACAACAAAACCGAGAGCAGAATGATAAGCCACATCAAATCATTCGCTTTCAACATGTAGAATATAAGCAACCACAATGCCAGCAACACTACGCCCGACACTGCAATAATCTTGAAACCCTCTCTACTTATCTTCATTTTATAATAGTTTTATGGTTTTACGACAATGAGGTTATAATAAGATAGAACAATGCAAATGGTGCTGCCAGATATAGCGCATCGAAGCGATCAAGAAAACCGCCATGTCCCGGCATCATCTTACCCGAATCCTTAACATCGACTTCACGCTTAATCAACGACTCGACCAAATCACCGGCTACGCCTGCCAACGCAGAAACAGCTCCAAGTCCTGCCCACACAAGTAGATTACCATCGAATAGATGTCCGAACAATATTGCCGCACCTACCGCACCTGCCAAACCGCCAAAGAATCCCTCCCACGACTTTTTAGGCGAGATGCGCTCGCACAAGCGATGTTTTCCAAGCGTTACACCCACAAGGTAAGCAAACACATCATTAATCCATATAATAGAGATAAACGCCAGCATTGCCCATGCCGACCACTTACCAACCAACAACTGCGGGATAAAGAGCAATGCCGCCATTGGCAATGCAACATATATAATGCCCATAAAAGTTGTTGCAATATTTGCAATCGGAGTAGGGCTCTTGCGCCACAACTCGCAAACAAAGGTTGTAGGCACAATCAACATCGTATATAGCAATGCTCCCAGCACGATACGAGCTGTTGTTTCAGTAGCAGGACTACCCCACTGCATAAAAACTGCAAAAGCCAATCCGAATATTGCAAGCGAGGTCGCAATACCTACGCTATACATCGGCTCAACACCCTTGCGACGGCACAAACGATAAAACTCTACCAAGCCACCAATCAATACAACAGCGAATAGTGCACCTACACTCCACTTCGACCACACAAGAGCACCAACAACAAGCAAAAGCAATACTATTCCGCTGATTGTTCGTACCGTTAAATCTTTAAGTTTCTTATTATCCATTGTTAGGGTTATTTTATTAGGTCAACTCAACTCTGCATTTTAATTTTCAACCTCTGCGGAAGAAGAATTTTTTCTTTTTCCGAATATGTTCTCTACATCTTCCGTAAAGACAACCTCTCGCTCCAACAACAACTCGGCCAACTGTACCAAGCCGTCGCGATGCTCATCGATAATATCTTCGGCCATCTTACGAGCCTTCGCAATCAGAGCACGCACCTCGTCATCTATCTGCTGCGCAGTACGCTCCGAATATGGCTTTGTAAAGGCCATATCGCTTTGGCCTGTCGAGTCGTAGTAACTCATCGAGCCAACCTCCTCGCTCATGCCGTAATATGCCACCATCGCATAGCACATCTTTGTTACGCGCTCCAAGTCGTTGAGTGCACCCGTAGAGAGATGTCCGAAGAACTTCTCCTCTGCAATACGACCTGCCAGCAACGATGCCATCTCCTGCATCATTTGTTCGCGAGTGGTAATCTGTCGCTCCTCAGGCAGATACCACGCTGCACCGAGAGCCTTGCCACGCGGAATAATCGTAACCTTCACAAGCGGATTAGCATGCTCCAACAGCCACGACACCGTAGCATGTCCCGCCTCGTGGTAAGCGATAGTCTTCTTCTCATTTGGAGTAATCACCTTATTCTTTCGTTCCAAACCACCGATAATTCTATCTACCGCAGCCAAGAAATCCTCCTTGCCTACACAATCCTTATTGTGGCGTGCAGCAATCAGAGCCGCCTCGTTGCATACATTCGCAATATCGGCTCCCGAGAAGCCGGGAGTCTGCTTTGCGAGAAAGTCGCGATCCAAATCCTTATCCAACTTCAACTTGCGAAGATGAACATCGAAAATCTCGCGACGCTCGTGCAATTCAGGCAAACCTACCTCAATTTGTCTGTCGAAACGGCCTGCACGCATCAACGCCTTATCCAAAATATCGGCTCGGTTTGTAGCCGCCAATATGATCACACCCGCATTGGTTTGAAAACCGTCCATCTCGGTAAGCAACTGATTGAGCGTATTTTCACGCTCATCATTTCCCGAAAAACCGGCATTTTTACCACGCGCACGGCCTATCGCATCAATCTCGTCAATAAAGACAATGCAAGGGGCCTTCTGCTTCGCCTGGTCGAACAAGTCGCGTACACGCGATGCACCTACACCCACAAACATCTCCACGAAATCCGAGCCCGAAATCGAGAGGAATGGCACGTTTGCCTCGCCTGCAACAGCCTTTGCCAACAATGTCTTACCCGTTCCCGGAGGGCCTACCAAGAGTGCGCCCTTCGGAATTTTCGCTCCGAGTTCGCGATACTTAGGTGCATTCTTCAAGAAATCGACAATCTCCATAATCTCGACCTTTGCCTCCTCCAAGCCTGCAACATCTTTGAATGTTACGCGCTTGTTAGGGTCTTCCTTGTCGAACTCTTGTGCACGAGCCTTGCCGACATTCATAATGCCACCGCCTCCGGCTCCGCCACGCGACATTCCGCGCATAAGGAGAAACCAAATTCCTATCATCACAACCCAAGGCAACAACCCCATAAGCCACGAGTCGTACCAAGGTTTTTCGTTCTCGAAGGTTAAAACAACGCTCTGGCCACTCTGCTCCTCCACCTTTTCCAAGTCGGTTTTAAACGAATCCACCGATCCGATATTGAAGTAGAGCTGATGGCCACTCTTTGGCAGTTGCTTGTAGCGAATATCGCTCTCGCGCAACGCTTCAGCCTTTCCCTCTTTGAGAATTACACGCGCCTCGTCGCGATTAACCACAACAATCTTCTCGACATCGCCCGCCTCGACCATCTGCTCCACCGTCGCCCAATCGGACTTTACAGGTGCTGACTCCTCGTTATTAAAGATCCAATAGCCGACAATAACGAGTGTTATCGCACTCCACAACCACATAATATTGGGGCGTGGCATGTTTATATTTCTCTTGTTTTTTGCCATAAAAGTTAAAAATTACACATTATTCCACCCCTACTAACGATTTTTCGAGGGGGAAAGTATATCCAAAAAGATGCGTCTACTCTTCGCTTTCGTACTTAATCATCGGAGCATCTGCCCACAACTCCTCCAAGCGGTAGTAATCTCGCAAATCGCTCTGAAAGATATGAACGATAACATCTACATAGTCAAGTGCTACCCACAAGCCGGTCTGCTTACCCTCAACACGCCAAGGACTCTCCTTCAACGTTTCGTAAACCTTCTCCTCAATGCCGTCAGCAATGGCTGCCACTTGTGCCGTAGAGTCGGCATTGCACACCACGAAGTGTGAACAAATCGCGCCATCGAAACCTGTCAAATCGAGAGATACAATATCCTTACCTTTCTTATCCTGAATACCTTCAACGATAGTATTAATT
This sequence comes from Alistipes sp., assembly GCA_045644085.1. Taxonomy (GTDB): domain Bacteria; phylum Bacteroidota; class Bacteroidia; order Bacteroidales; family Rikenellaceae; genus Alistipes. Next base: position 22,550 of record JAZRGH010000039.1, read on the forward strand.
AATCTTTCCATAGTTACTTTTTAAGTATTATACAAATAATCGAGCAAATATAGCAAAAATAATTCATAATTAAAAATTAAGAATTAAAAAAGAGTCGGCCCGTACCATTTATTGTTATAAAAATCGCGAGATGCGATACTTCACAAAAAAGTATCGTCGGGATAGTACAAATACCGCCCGACGATTCTCATTTTTTTGACGTACCACAGATAAGGCTTGCCGCCAGAGACTATTTATATTCTGAGATTGTACTTCGCAACGCATCGACAATCGACTTCTTCACATAAGAGCGACGTGTTACAAGGGCGATTTTACGCGAAGAAGCACCCTTAAACAACGTTTTCACCTGTCGCTTGCGCTCCTCCGGAACGAAGTCAAGAGCCATTTTCGGAATGATGGTCATCAGCGATGTGTTATCGACAATTCGCATCAGCGTATCGAGCTGTCCCGACTCGAAAGTATAACGCGAGGGGAGCGCATTTTTAGCCTGACAAAGTTCGATTACCTGGTCACGCATACAGTTACCGGACGAGAGCAACACAAGCTCCGAAATCTTGATATCTTCGAAACGAACATTCGACTTGTTATACAGGGAGTTACGAGGCGAGACATAGGCATAGAATTTATCGTCAAAAAGCTCATATTCGATAAAGCCGTCACCACAAGTTCCACCAGCCACCAACGCCACATCGATCTGGTCGCGATTGAGAGCCTCGATAACATCGGCAGTCTTCATCTCGCGCACCACAATTTCAACATTTGGATAGCGTTGCACAAACTCCGGCACAAACTTATGCAGAAGGTATGGCGCAATGGTCGGAATAACACCCAAACGAATCTTTCCCGACACCTCGCCTTTGAGTTGCTGAACGACCTCTTTTATCGAGTGGAATTCGCGCAACGCCTCGCGCACCTGCGCCAAAACGACCTCTCCTGCCTCGGTTGGCACAACGGGCTTTTTTGAACGATCAAGCAGCATTACACCCAACTCCTCCTCCAACGCCTTAATCTGCATTGACAGAGATGGTTGCGTCACAAAACAATGTTCCGAAGCAATAGAAAAACTACCAAAATTGGCCACCGCCAACAAATACTCCAACTGAATGATTGTCATAGGCTTTCATTTATTACTTACTGCAAAGGTATAAATAATTTCTATAAAAGCAAAACTACAAAACAACAATCGTTTACGACCATTCGTCTAATGACTTTGCTGTAAAATTTCAACTTTTAACTCTTAACTTTGAACTTTCAACTATTTTTTCTATCTTTGTGCAATTGTGCGCACACGCACACAAAAAGGAGAAAACAAGAAGCGAGGAAATATACACTACAACTATGGGAAAAATTATACTTACAGGTGACCGTCCAACAGGTCGTTTACACTTGGGACACTTTGTCGGCTCATTGCGTCGTCGCGTCGAGTTGCAGAATTCGGGCGAATTCGAAAAAATCTTTATTATGATTGCCGATGCGCAGGCCTTGACCGATAATTTCGACAACCCTGAAAAGGTGCGTCAGAACATCATCGAGGTGGCCCTCGACTACCTCTCGTGCGGTCTTGACCCCGAAAAATCGACAATCTTCATTCAGTCGCAGGTTGCCGAGTTGTGCGAGTTGGCATTCTACTATATGAACCTCGTAACGGTTCAGCGTTTGCAGCGCAACCCAACCGTAAAGACCGAAATTCAACTGCGTGGCTTCTCGGAGAATACAGCTGAGGGCGATACTACACAGCGCCAGGGTATTCCTGTTGGATTCTTTACCTACCCTATTTCGCAGGCATCGGACATTACCGCTTTCCGCGCTACTACCGTACCTGCGGGTGCCGACCAGGAGCCTATGATTGAGCAGGCTCGCGAGATTGTGCACAAGTTCAACTCTACATACGGCGAGACTTTGGTTGAGCCTTCGATTCTCCTCCCTACAAACTCGGCTTGCATGCGTCTGCCGGGAACTGACGGTAAGGCGAAGATGTCGAAGTCGCTCGGCAACTGCATCTACCTCTCGGACACCCCGAAGGAGGTTAAGCAGAAGGTTATGTCGATGTACACCGACCCTGACCACCTCCGCATCGAGGATCCGGGCAAGGTCGAGGGCAACTGCGTATTCACATACCTCGACGCATTCTGTCGTGATGAGCATTTCGAGAAGTACTTGCCAGATTACAAAAACCTTGACGAGATGAAGGAGCACTACCGCCGTGGTGGTTTGGGCGATGTAAAGTGCAAAAAGTTGCTGATTGCCGTTTTGGAGGAGTTATTGGAGCCTATTCGTGCTCGTCGCAAGGAGTGGGAGCAGAAGATTGAGGAGGTTTATGCCATTCTCGAAAAGGGAACAGCCCAGGCTCGTGCTACCGCAGCAGCTACGCTCAATGATGTGCGTGAAGCGATGAAAATCAACTACTTTGCCGATAAAGAACTCATATCCGAACAGGCAAAGCGTTACCGAGATGCATCGGCAAATTAAAAAGTTTTCCGCTTTCCGTTTTCCGCTTTCCGTTAATTATGATAGAGCGTTCCAATTACATCAACCCTGCCAATAGGGAGAAAATCTACCATTGGTTTTTAAACATCACGAAGCGACTGAGTGAGCGACAGATGTTGCTTATTCTCGCCGTGATAGTGGGAGCCTTGGCGGGTGTTGCGACCTATCTCTTCGAGATGTTGTTGCACCTCATTAAGAGCGGTTTGGTAAATTGGTTCGATGTCGATACATATCACTTCCTCTACCTCGTCTATCCCGTTATCGGTATCGTGTTGGCGACACTATTTGTAAGATATATCGTCAGGGACAATATCTCGGAGGGCGTTACGCGAGTTCTCTACGCCATGTCGCGCCGAGGCTCACAGATTGCAGGACACAACTGCTGGACCTCTATGGTCGGCGGTGCCGTAACCATAGGATTTGGAGGTTCGGTAGGTCCTGAGGCTCCTATCGTATTGACGGGAGCAGCTCTTGGCTCGAATGTCGGTAAGTTAGCAAAACTCAACTACAAGAATATCACCCTTCTGCTCTGCTGTGGAGCAGGTGCTGCGGTTGCTGCGATTTTCAAAGCTCCGATTACGGGTGTGGTCTTTGTGTTGGAGATATTGATGCTCGATATCACATCTGCTTCGGTTATTCCGTTGATTGTCTCGTCGGTTACTGCGACTACCATCGCTCTCGTTTTGCGAGGCTTCGACCCGATAATATCGGTATCGCTAACTGCAGCCGATAGTTTTCAGATTAAGCACATTCCTCTATTCATACTGCTCGGAGCTATCTGTGGCGGCATTTCATACTACTTTACGACTGCAAATGCAAGAGTTGGTAAATTGGTAAATTCTATCAAGAACCAATACTCTCGCTGGGCAGTGGCAGGCATAATCCTCGGTGTCCTTATATTCGTATTCCCTCCACTCTATGGCGAAGGCTACGAAGCCTTCACTTCGCTGATGCGAGGCGACAAATACACCATTTTCGAGAATTCGCTCTTCTACAACTTCCGCGAGATTGAGTGGGTAATACTTATATATATAGTAGCAATTATCTTCTTCAAGGTTATTGCTATGGCCACAACAAATGCCGCCGGCGGCGTTGGAGGAACATTTGCCCCATCACTCTTTGTCGGAGCTTTTACCGGTGCCGGCTCAGCTATTATATGCAATATGCTCGGTGCCGAGGTTTCGATTGCAGCATTTACACTCGTAGGAATGGCCGGTGTAATGGCCGGTGTAATGAAAGCTCCTTTGACCGCCATCTTCCTTATTGCAGAGTTGTCGAACGGATATGGTCTGTTCCTGCCACTGATGATTGTGGCTTGTATAGCCTTTGCCGTAGGTCGTTGGCTCGACCCCGACTCAATCTACACAAAGCAGTTGCGTCAAAAAGGAGAGTTGCTTACTCACGACAAAGACCAATCCGTGTTGGTATTCCTCAATCTCGACGAGTTGATGGAGACCGACTTTGTGCGCATCAAGGAGCACTTCACCTTAGGCGATGTATTGGATATTATCTCTACATCTCGTCGTAACATATTCCCCGTCATCGACAACTTCGGACACTTCTTGGGCATCGTGCAGCTCGACGATTTGCGAGAGGATATGTTCAAACCGTCGAAGCGAGGAAATTCGATTACAAAGTATATGATTCAACCACCCGATAAGATTCTCGAACACGAAATGATGCAGGAGGTATTGCCTCGTTTCGAGGCTAACCGTACATGGATGCTACCTGTGGTGGATAAAGAGAATCACTATCGCGGATTTATATCCAAATCGCGAATCTTAGACGCTTATCGCGAACAGTTAGTAAACATAACACAATAAGATATGAACTATAAAGTTATAATGCTCGACTTCGATGGTACAACCGCATGCACTGTACCTGCTATATATTTCGCAGCCAAGAAGATGCTCAACAGCTATGGCTACGAGGTAGACAAAGATGTCGTATACAAGAATTTCGGCCTTGCCGTACCATACTCATTCTTCTGCTTTGCAGGCGTTGATAGCTTTGACGATGATACCGTTAAAGAGATGACCGCAGTATATAACCAAATATACAAAGATGAGGCAGAGCAGCTTATTGAGCTGTTCGATGGCGTTAAAGAGACTCTCGACACACTCAGAAAGGCAGGGGTGAAGATTGTCATCGCATCGAACAATGTTCACCCTGTTCTTGAACGTCAGCTCTCGATGCTGGGCATCAGGGGCTACATCGACGATATCGTAGCGGTGGAGGACGTAGAGAACGTAAAGCCTGCACCCGATATCGCTTTGGAGGTGTTGCGTCGTTGCAACATCAAGGCCGAGGAGGCTATCGTAGTTGGCGACTCTACATACGATATGGATATGGGGCGTGAAGCAGGTTGTGATCTTTGCGGCGTATCGTTTGGCGGCCACACACCCGATATGTTGCGCGAAAAGGGTGCAAAATATATTATAGATAGCTTCTCTGAACTTGTAAAGATAGTTCTCGGATAGTAGATGGCTCCCATAATCACCATATACACAGATGGCTCTGCGCTTGGTAACCCAGGACCGGGAGGATATGGCGTTGTGCTTATTAGTGGTCCCCACCGCAAGGAGCTTTCGCAGGGTTATCGCCTTACTACCAACAACCGTATGGAGTTGATGGCAGTTTGTGTGGCACTCGAAGCGTTGAAATTCGAGGGCTCGGAGGTTACAATATACTCCGACTCGAAGTATGTGGTTGATGCTGTAACACAAGGCTGGGTTTTCGGTTGGGAGAAGAAGCGTTTTTCGGGCAAGAAGAACCCCGACCTTTGGATTCGCTTCTTACGCATCTATCGCAAGCACCATGTACGCTTTGTGTGGGTTAAGGGACACGCCGACACGGTGGAGAACAATCGCTGCGACCAACTTGCAGTAGCGGCAGCTAACTCTACCCCACTACTCGAAGATACGGGTTATCAACCTGAATAAAAAGACGAGATTAATTCTCGTCTTTTTATTTTAATTGATAGGATTGGATAGGAAGCGCACCTGCGGTGCTTGATAGGATTTGATAGGAATATTCTATCTTGTCCTATTTCACCCTCAACTCACAACTCATTTCTCGTCATAAGTTGTGAGATGTGGTGCATTACAAAAGTAACGCCCTAACCCACAACCAAAAAATCAGAGGTGATTGAGGGAATTTTTTGCCAAACAAGAAGCCCGATGCGCAGCATACTGAAGCGTATGTGAGCAATCGGGCTATCGCTGTTTTGGTGAGAAATTCACCAATCAGAATGATTTTTACTCTGCGAGAATCTCGAGCAACTTAATAGCTGCATCAGGAATCTTAGTACCAGGACCGAAGATAGCTGCTGCACCGTCCTTGTAGAGCTGGTCATAATCCTGTGCTGGGATTACACCACCCACTACTACGATGATATCCTCACGACCAAGCTTAGCGAGCTCCTCGATAATCTGAGGAACGAGAGTGAGGTGTCCTGCTGCGAGTGATGATACACCTACAACATGAAGGTCATTCTCTACTGCCTGCTTAGCAGCCTCGGCAGGGGTCTGGAACAAAGGTCCCATATCCACATCGAAGCCGATATCTGCATAACCTGTTGCAACAACCTTAGCACCACGGTCGTGACCGTCCTGACCAAGCTTTGCAATCATAATACGAGGCTGACGGCCCTCCTTCTTAGCGAAGTCAGCGCACATCTGCTTAGCCTTCTCGAAATTATCATCTTTCTTCATAGCCGAACTATAAACTCCCGAAATTGAACGAATAACTGCCGAGTAGCGACCTACCTCAACCTCGCAAGCATACGAGATCTCACCGAGAGTAGCGCGTACCTTAGCTGCCTCAACTGCGAGCTCAAGGAGGTTACCCTCACCTGTCTTAACGCACTCTGTGATAGCTGCCAAAGCCTTATCTACTGCTGCCTGGTCGCGGTTAGCCTTCAACTCGTTGAGACGCTTAATCTGGCTCTCACGTACTGCTGTGTTATCTACTGCAAGGATATCGATTGGAGCCTCCTTAGCAAGACGGTACTCGTTCAAACCGATAATCTTCTGCTCACCCGAGTCGATACGAGCCTGGGTACGAGCAGCAGCCTCCTCGATACGCATCTTAGGTACGCCGGTCTCGATAGCCTTTGCCATACCTCCGAGCGACTCAACCTCCTCGATCAATGCCCAAGCCTTGTGAGCAATCTCGTTGGTGAGGCTCTCTACGTAGTACGAACCTGCCCAAGGGTCAACGGTGCGGCATACATTGGTCTCCTCCTGGATGTAAATCTGGGTATTACGAGCGATACGAGCCGAGAAGTCGGTTGGCAAGGCGATAGCCTCGTCAAGCGCATTGGTGTGGAGCGACTGAGTGTGGCCAAGTGCTGCACCCATAGCCTCGATAGCTGTACGACCTACGTTGTTGAATGGATCCTGCTCGGTGAGCGACCAACCCGAAGTCTGCGAGTGGGTACGCAATGCGAGCGACTTAGGATTCTTAGGCTCGAACTGCTTAACAATCTTCGCCCACAACATACGAGCTGCACGCATCTTTGCAATCTCCATAAAGTGGTTCATTCCGATAGCCCAGAAGAACGACAAACGTGGAGCGAAGGCGTCAATTGACATACCTGCGTTGATACCTGCACGCAAGTACTCCAAACCGTCTGCCAAGGTGTATGCCAACTCGATGTCGGCAGTAGCACCAGCCTCCTGCATATGGTAACCCGAAATCGAAATCGAGTTGAACTTAGGCATATTCTTC
>JAZRGH010000040.1:0-21585 GCA_045644085.1 Alistipes sp.
AATTTCGGGATACTTGTTCAACTTGGTGCTGTAAGGACATTGCATTATCGTCAAACAACCTTTTGAGTTATATGGCAATAGTAGCATACTCTAAATAAAAATTATTTTGTTCTCTTTTATGACATCATCAAAAATGAGAAATTGTGTAATTGCGTTCAAATCAGTAAAGCAGACATTTGGTAAATAATAATTATTTTATTGATTTTCTGCGAGTTATATAGGTGTGAATATGGGTGTTTTTGGTGCATTTTTACCCTAAAAAAGTTGCACCGATGTGGGACTGATAGAATAGTATGCGAAGATTGAGAAGGTGAAAGGGCGGATAATTTATCCCAATATCCCATCGTGGAGCGTATTATCGGCAGTATGAGACACATATAAAAGGGGTGAGAATATTGAAAAATAGTATCTTAATCCCTCTCTTTCCGCTCAAGAGCAGTAGAAATACTGCTCTTTTTGTTTTTTTGTTGATACGACAACATGTGTGTTGTCGTAGTGGTGAGCGAAGGGAACGACGAGTAGTGCAACGCGCTACAAAGTCAATCCCTATTTTTTCTTTTGCGTTTTTTTTGCTATCTTTGTATTCAAAAGTATCTAAAACGTATCAAAATGAGTAATTTACAAACTGCAAATCGCGTGGTATGGGTAGATTGGTTGCGTGTTGCAGCCTGCTTTATGGTCTTGCTTGTTCACGCAACAGAACCATTCTATCTTGGCGGCGAAGGCTCGCAGATTTTGACCAAAGCCGATGCATTCTGGGCATCATTCTTCGACTCGGTAGTGCGTGCCTGTGTACCTCTATTTATTGTGGCATCGAGCTATCTTCAATTCCCGTTGCACTATTCGTCGGGAGAGTTTTTCCGTCGTCGTGCGGTGCGTGTGCTGATTCCATTTCTGCTATGGACGGCAGTCTATGCATTCGCGTGGGGTGAGCCTGCAACTAATTTCCAAAACTTGTTGTTTAATTTTAACTACTCGGCAGGACACCTTTGGTTTGTCTATATGTTAATAGGTGTGTATCTGCTGATGCCGTTGTTGTCACCTTGGGCTGAGCGTGTAAGCAAACGCGAGTTGCAGGTCTATCTCGCAATTTGCGCCTTCACAACACTGATTCCTATTATCCGTGATTGGTATATTGGTGGTGGCGAGAATCTCTCGGTTATCTATGGCGTATCGGGACTTCCTCGTCAGGCTTTGACTCCGTTGTGGGGCGAGGCTAGTTGGAATGCATACGGTACATTCTACTATTTGAGTGGCTTTGTCGGTTACTTATTACTGGGCTTGTATCTACGTCGCTTTATAGGCGAGTTGTCGTGGAAGAAGACAATGGTTATCGCTATCCCTTGCTATTTGGCAGGCTTCGCTGTGTCGTTTGGCGGTTTCTTGTGGCGTGTTTTTGCCTCGTGCGGAGGGGAATTCCCCGCTACGGGCTTGGTCGAGAAGGCTGTGTGGTGGGAGACTACTTGGTGCAATGATACTATCGGCGTGGTGCTGATGACTATTGCGTGGTTGCTGGTGTTTAAGAAGGTGAAGAGCAGTGGAGGTTTTTATCAAAAGGTACTGTTGCCGGTGTCGAAAGCAAGCTATGGTATCTATCTTTTGCATCTGCTTATATTGGTGCCAATCAGTGGTGCGGTGCGCGAGTGGCTTGGCGTAGGCGAAGCTGGTATTTTGGGTATCTGGACAACTCCTGTGCAGATTGTTGTGGCCGGTACACTTGGCTTTATCTGCTCGGCTGTCGTGGCGGTAGTCTTGCAGAAAATTCCGAAGATTGGTAAGTATATAATAGGGTAGAATTTTCTGCATAAATAGTGAATATGGGCGTCGAAAACGACGCCCATATTTGTATTTGTGGTAAAATATGTAGCGGTTCTTGAAAGGTGCTCTTCTGCTTGCGAAAAACAAAGTTTTTTATTTGCGAAACATTATTATAAAATTAAAAAAAAGTAATCAAAAACTCTTGCTAATTCCAATTAGATTAGCTATATTTGCAATAGCAATATTAAAATAGGAAACAAAATCCCTCCCCCGATTTTTTCGGGGGGGGGGATTTTGGGGTTTAATATACTGAATATCAACAACTTACACAAACAACCGTTATTTTACAAAATTTTATAAATTAACAATATTAAAAACAAAAGTCTTATGGTGAAAAAACAACTATTTAGTAGCGATTACGCCCAGCCGGCGATAGTCGAGATTGCAGTACGAGTAGAGGCGGGTTTTGCCGTTTCCGATCAGTTCGAGAACATTGAAGAAAAGGAGGCCGACACAGAATTCTAATCGACCAAACTTCTAACTAAGTGAAAAAAACAAAAAAAACACATAACAAAATGAAAAAGACAATACTTTTGGGATTGACAGCCGTTGCAATGTTCTTTGTAGGCTGTGTTAAGGATCAGACAACTGAGAATCTCCTCAATTCGGGTATCCAGCGTGGTGCTATCGTTGAGAAGAGTTTGGTATTCGAGGAGGATAGCCGTCTCGAGCGTGACGGTGTAACCGGTAAGCTCGCTTGGAGCGAGGGTGACAAGATATATGTTGTTCTCAAGGGTGAGGACGGCAGCCTTGCTCTCGACTCGCAGCAGTACACTGTTGACCACATCAACAACAAGGTGGGTGTGCCTGAGAACACTGCTTACGTTCTCTATACATCGAACAATGTTAAGCCAACAATCAGTGGCGTAACAGCATCGTTCAACTTGCCTCACAACATTACAAACCTCGCAAGCCCTGAGGCAATCTTCGATCAGAACCCAATGAAGGGTGTTGTAGAGGGTGAGTACATCTCTTTCAAGAACTTGCTCGGCTACATCAAGGTTCCAGTAAAGGGTGCTGACAAGTTGCAGAGCGTTATCGTTCGTACCATCTGCCGTACATCATCTGAGTTCCACCCAATCGCTCAGTCGGCAACTCTCGACCTTGCGAAGATCGTAGGAGAGGATGGTAACCTTAAGATGGCTACCAACAATGCTGCTTACTCTTACTTGAAGTATACATACAAAGGTGGCTTGGATATCTCGGCCGGTGAGGATCTCTATATCGCATTGCCTGCAGGCGAGTACGAGAATATGGGTCTTACTTTCATCACCGACAAGGGCTCGCATGCTGTCTATGCAACCAAGCCTCACACCGTAACTCGCTCGGCAATCAAGCCTATTAGCGCATCTCACATCGACTTGGCTGCTCATACTCCTACAAATCCTGTTTCGTTGGCAGGTACTACAGGTAAGGTATACGAGGACTACGCTCGTTGCTATATGGTTCCTCCAACTGCAGGCTCTTACGAGTTCCCTTGTATCTTGGCTGACGGCGCTGTTCTCAAGGGTGGTGTTACTGCCGAGATTAAATGGGCAGAGGAGGCAGGTATGGTTTACGACTTGCACTACGATCCGGCAACCAACAAAATTTCGTTCAAGACCAACGGTAAGAAGGGTAACGCATTGATTGTACTCACCGATGGTAATCAGGCTAATAATTCGGTTATTTGGCACTGGCACATCTGGATTACCGACACTCCAAAGACATTGACTATTCCAAAGAGTGATAACTCGATGAATTACTACCTTATGGACCGTGTATTGGGTGCTACTTGGGTTCCTACTTCTAATATCGAGACAACCTCTACCGTGACTCTTTCAAATCAGAATGTAGCATTCAACAACACAATTGCCTTGGAAAACGCAAACGACGCTTGTGGTGTTTACTTCCAGTATCAGAGCTGTAACCCACTCCCTCGTGTCAAGAGCTTGGGCGACAAGACTAAGGAGAATATTTCAACTCTCCACAACACTCGTTGCGATGTAGCGTATGGTTTCTCGCAGTATAGCCAGTATTGGGCAACATCTTCAAGCGCAGCAAATATCTTCAAGTCTACATTTACAGAGGAGGGTCAGGCGCTGTATGTTCACAATGGTATCACTTTGCCGAGCTACCAGTACCGAGTATCTGAGGGTAATAAGGATTGTTGGAACTTGACAAATATCATTAACCAGCAAGGCAAAACCTCGCCGGCAAGTGTGCTTGTTTCAGAGGGTAATTATCGTCTTTGGAATAGTATCAACGATAACAACCACGATAATATGATGAAATACAAGACTGCTCACGATCCGTGCCCTCCAGGATATATTATGGAGAACTACTCTGTCCTCTATTGGTATGCTACCGTAAACGATGCACTGAAGGCTAAGTTTGGCTATGCTCGTGCTGCCGAGGATGATGCTACCTACAAGTCGGGCTACAAGTTCTATGGTATGTATTACAATGGCTGCAAGGATAAGGATGGTAACGCTGTTCCTATGTATTGGCCTTGCGCAGGTAACAGAACATCGGGTATTACAGGTGTTGCGGGTCAGTATTCTAACTGCGGTTATATCTATGTTGTAAACACCAACAACGAGAATACTTACACCGTTGCAAAGGACGGCAAGACTTATACTATAGGTCAAGGTGGTGCAATGGCATTCGGTGAGGTTGGAAACAACTACACTGCACCAGGACTTCTCAACCCAAGTCCAAAGAAAACTGTAAACGCTCAGGCTTACAATGTTCGTTGCCGTCGTGGTAAGTTCTAAACCCCAAGACTATTAGGCAGTTACACGCCCGAGTGCCATTCCCACAAATGGTACTCGGGTTGTTGCCGAATAAGATAACCCTCACAAAATAACCAACCGAAATTTCGCCTATACATAATTATATATAGGTATAAAACTACACTTTGTATGAAAAGATTGTACTTCACACTTCTATGTGTTGTTCTATCCCTTTCGGGGTGTGTGCAACCGGACAGCGGAGTAGATACTTCCGCAACACCGGGTCACACAACAATCAAAGCCACTACTGCACAACTACAACTTACACTTCATAACGAGGTTTTGGTGGGTAGCAACGACCACATCTGGTCGAAGAGCTGCTATATCGGAGCTTTCGGTAGCGAAGGTGGCAAGAATGCTAAGTACACCCTCTTCAATGACTATGATGGAGCGGTGGAAGGTTTGTTCTATGGTGCAGAGTTGAAGGGTAACATCTACGCCTACTATCCGTATAGCAAGGAGGTTACGGCAGATGGCTCGAAGGTGGCTCTCGCAATCCCTGACACCCAGACCTACAATGCTGATCTCGTGTCTCAGTTCGAGCAGAACAGCAAGATTTTGGTCGCAAAATCTACTGACGGAAATGTGGCTCTCGACCACCTCTACGGTTGCCTCGGTATCTCGATTAAGGGCGACTTTACCGTTCAGTCAATCAAACTCACAAGCGCAAATCAACCTCTCGCAGGCCGTGTAGCATTCGACTTCGAGAACGATATGGAGGCTTCGGCAGTTGCTCGTTCACTCTATTCGCTCACTCTCGACTGCGGCGAGGGCGTGCAGACAAGCGAGGAGAACCCTGCAACGCTCTATGTGATGTTGCCTCCTGCAACTTACTCGACATTGAGCATCGAGATTGCAACCTCGGCGGGTGTTCTCACCAAGCAATTCAATGGCTCATACACCGTTAAGCGTGTAACGGCTGCAACCTCTGAGGAGGAGATGTCGAGTGGCACCATCGTGGCCGACTTCACAACTTTGACACTCGGTGAGCAGAGCGAGGCGTCGCCTCGAACCTGGAAGGCAGGTGCAGAGATTGGTGTATTCTCGGAAAATTCTAAAAACACCAAGTTCTCGCTTGCTGCTGCAAGTGCAGACAAGGCTCAGGGCGAGTTCGTGGGCGCAACAAGCGTAGGAAACGTGGTTGCATACTATCCATATAGCGCAAATGCGACTCTTGTAGATGGTATTCTCACCCTCACGGCAAATGATACACAGCTCTACAACAGCAATCTGCTTGTGCAGTTCATCGACTCGACTCCGTTTATGGTCGCTCAGGGTGAGGAGGGCGCAAACCTCTCATTTGAGTATGTTATGGGCGTTGTCGGTGTGCGTGTAAAAGCTGATGTGAAAGTTAAGCACATTACCATCACCTCTGCAAAGCCTCTCGCCGGCAAGCTCTTGGTTGATACCGCAAACGGCTATGCATGTAGTGCTGCCGAGGTGGGTTCAAAGAGCATTATCACACTCGATGCAAGTGCAGTGTTGCCGCAGACATTAATGTCAGCGCCGCAAACATTCTACTTAACACTCCCTATCGGCGAGTATGACGATCTCGATATTACAGTTACTACCGACGATGGCAGTACCCTTATGAAGAGGGTGACTGACAAGGTGGTTGTCAACAAGATGGATATCTCAACCATTGAAAATGATATCACATATCAGACTATCGATATCACTCTCGAAGATGTTGAATTAGCAAAGAGCGGTTGGGCAGATAACGACTATGTGGCAGTTTACGATGCAAATCGTGGTCAACTTATCACCTCGCAGGTGAAAATCAAGTCGGCTCTCGAATGTAGCATTGTTGCTCCGGGTATGCCTGATGAGGTTTACAACCTTGTATATCCTGCTTCGGCAGCAACTTCGCTCGACAGCAAGGCCGTTGTGGAGTTCCCTGCGGTACAAAACTACACAAAAAAATCTCTTGACGAGGCAATGCATATCTATGTTGGTCGCAGCCAGAATGGCAAAGGCGAGATGTATCTCCTTTCGTCTATTCTCGGCGTAACCGTAAGTTCGACTTATGCCAATTGCAAGATAAGCGCGGTAACCCTCACAAGTAAGACTATGCCTTTGGCAGGTGTTGCTACCGTGGAGATGAACTATGAAGAACGCCCTCTCACAACCCTCTCTAAATCAAGTAATAAAGTACAACTCGTATTTGCCGAGCCGTTGGTATTGGCAAATGGCGAGAGCCACACATTCTATATTGCAGTTCCTGCGGGTAACTATCCTGCGGAGGAGCTTTCGGTAACTGTCAGCGCATCGTTGGGTGCAACTTTCGTAACCAGCGTAGCACCTATCGAGGCAGTGCCGGCAACTCTCAGCGAGCTTTCGGTTTCGACTGTGAAGTGTACAAACCTCTCGGCAGACGAGAAGTATGCAAACTGCTTCGTTCTCCCGAACAAGAAGGGTTGGTATATGTTTGACGCTCGCTCGAAAGGTGGCTATACACTCGACGAGGACGGGGGTGCCCTTATCAGCGATACAGCTATTGCAGGTACTCTCTTCGAGTTGAATAGTGGTATGATTTCGCAGGTGAGCACTTGTAACGAGAATAAGAGTATCTCGTTCTATTACGATGGCTCGGTTGGTAACGCTTCGATTGCTACAATCGACGGCGGTATGGTCCTCTGGGCTTGGCACTTATGGTGTCCTGGCGCAGGTCAGCCAAAGGATGTTGTCTTGGGCTCGAACACCTACTACGACCGCAATCTCGGCGCATTGAAGGTACCTACTTCGAAGGCCGAGATGGAGGCTATGACCGATGCCCACTTCCTCGCGTCGGGCGGTATGCTCTATCAGTGGGGCCGTCCGTCGCCATTCCCATATCCAACGCAATACAAAGCTGAGGAGTGGGCTACACGTTTAGGTCAGACCGGCGCGAATGCTCCTGTCTACTACTACCCATCGGCAGACCTTATCACTGTGGGCGGTATTGGCGGTGCAGGAGGCGCAATTCCGGCATCTGTCGGTAAGAAGTTTACAAGCGGTATTACAACTGCTTTTTGGACAACAAATGCTGCGGCTACCAAGTCGCCACTCTATATCGGTTGTCAGACAAACAATACTACACAGCGTCATTGGTGCCAGGTGTGGAGCATGGATCCTTCGCACGCAGATGCGTCTTGGAACTACTCTGACGAGAAACATAAGCAGTACGATCCGTGTCCTTATGGCTACGAATTGCCACTGACAGCAACTATCGTTGAAGACCTCAAAGCTGTTATAGCCGAGACTCCGAGCACTGCGCATATAGTGTCATCGGCAGATTGTCGAGGCGGCTTCTATATTGAGCGTGAGAATGGCGAGTTCTTGTGGCACGCAGTGAGCGGATTACGACGCTATTATGGTTTGTGGGTGATATTGGGTAGCCAGAATGCAAACTTAGCAGGTGCTACAACCAACGATTCGAAGCAGTTGTTCCTCTACTGGGGTTCAGGCGTAGGAGCGCGTACTGTCAATACAGGCGATTGGACACCTGTAACTGCAACCGGAGTTCGTTGTATCAAAAAATAGACGAAGAACGATATGAAAAATATGATAAAAATACTCCTTGCTGCAGTGCTTGTAATGGCGTGTGGCTGTCAAAAAGAGGAGATTATCACACACAATAGCGACCAAATCGTTATTGTTACGCCCGATGCCGGAGTTCATTCATTCGGAGTAAACACACCGGGAGCGTGGAGCGTATCGATGGACGAGAAGTCGCAGAGTTGGTGTCAGTTTGAGGGCCCAACTTCGGGCAGTGGCGTGGGTGCATTCACAGTGCGCTACGATGAGAATAGCTTCGACGGTGTACGTCGCGGTTTGCGTCGTCAGGCGGTAATCACCGTTATTACGGGCGATGGCTTTACCTCGAAAACCATCTACTTCCGCCAGAGTGGCATCACGCCAAAGGTGGAGTTTATCGAGAGTAGCTACGAATTCTCTTACGATGCAACCGAACTCTTGGTGCCTGTAAACACCAATCTCTCGGTGTTCGAGGCTGAGAATATGAAGTGCAATGTGGTAGGTAGCTGGATTACCAGCCACTATATGACAGCGAATGGTGCAGAAATTCACCTTTTGGCTGAGGTAAATGGTGGTAAAGAGGCACGTGTAGCCGAAATAGAGGTCTCTTACACCGATGTCTGGGGCGATACCTTCCGTACAACCACAAAAGTTATGCAGCAGGGCAATAGTAGCACAAATGAACCAGATGAACCGTCTGAGCCGTCCGAGCCGTCCGAGCCAAGCGACCCAAGTGTGCCTACTGTGTCGGAAATGTTTGAATCTATAAATACCGAGAATAATGATGAAGAGTTCTAGAATAAAGCATCTGGCAGCTGTTATCTATACGATAATGGCGACCACGCTCTACTCTGCCTGCGAAACAAAGTATGTAGAGGGCAACACACCTCTCGAAGTGGAGAGCGAGTCGGCAGAGTTTGTAAACGAATTCAAGTTGTTGAGTTGGAATATTCAAGATGGTATGTGGTGTGACCAGTTCGATGACTACGTGAACTTCGTTGCCTACATCAACGAGATTAACCCTGACGTATTCTGTATTCAGGAGGCTGCATCCCACTGGGATATCGATGGTAAGACTCTCTCGCACTACAAACGATACCTCCCTTATCCTGACCAAAAGGAGGACAAGGTGGGCGTGAAGGAGCCTACCGGCTGGATTGAGTTGGCTGCACGTTGGGGCCATCAATATGTGGCTATGGGTCCATACAAGGATAACTATCCTGTGGTTATCACTTCGAAGTATCCACTCGAGGTAATCGAGCGTTTGCGCGGTGACGAGAACACTAAGGTTTCGCACGGTGCAGTACACGTAAAGGTTCACTTTACGGACGAAATTTCGGTAAATCTCGTAAACCTTCACTTGCAGCCAAGCAACATTAACAATGCAAGTAACTTCCGTATGAACGAGATTAACTTCTACCTCTCGAAGACAATCAACTCGAAGGAGCACTATCGCGATGAACATTGGTTGATGATGGGCGACTTCAATAGTGGAGTCGGACAGAATGTTGATCTCGAAGTGAGAAAGAATTCGTACTACGATTTGTGGGCAGAGATGAACAACTACAATAAATCGTATATCGACTATATCTACGGTACAGAATCTATGCGTAAGGCGTTGAAGTCTATTGATTTTCTTTATGGGTTTGCGCATATGGAGAAGATTATGTACTCGCCAAACGGTGTAGCTATCAATGGCAGTTCGGGAGTTTGGAAATATTCGGACCACTACCCGGTATTGGCAGAGTTCTCTCTCTACGAATAACCATCAAAACAGTTTGTAAAAAATGGGACAAATTCTAAATAAATTAAAGTCTTCGGTTAGTATGCTGTTGCCTGTGTTGCTGATGGTGTTATTCGTGGCACCTGCGGCTATGGCGCAAAGCAAGATTACCGTTACAGGTACGGTAACTGATGCTTCGAACAAGCAACCGCTTATTGGAGCTGCGGTTTCGGTTGAAGGCACAACAATAGGTACTACTACCGATTTGAATGGTAAATTTACCTTGCAGGCTTCTCCTACCGGTGTATTAGAGATCCAATACCTTGGTTATACAACGAAGAAGGAGAAGATTAACTCACGTAAGACAATCAATATTGCCCTTTCGCAGGATAATATCAATGTGGAAGAGGTTGTTGTCATCGGATATGGTGCCGTTGCGAAAAGCGACCTCACCGGTTCGGTAACAAATGTAAAGATGTCGGAGATTGCCGATGTTCCCGTATCATCGATAGACCAGGCGCTCCAGGGACGTGTTGCCGGTGCCGACATTATGTCGACCACAGGTGAGCCTGGTGCTTCGACCTCTATCCGTATTCGTGGTACACGTTCAATTACCGCATCGAATGAGCCTCTGATTGTAGTTGATGGCGTTATGGACGGTGTGTCGGATTTGGGTGACCTTAACCCTGCCGATATCAAGTCTATCTCGGTGTTGAAAGATGCATCTTCAACCGCTATCTACGGAGCACGAGGTGCAAACGGTGTAATCATCGTAACTACCAAGGGCGGTAGCGACTCGGGAGCTAAGCCTCGCATCACTTTCAAGACTGACCTTGGTTTCTCGCAGTTACCTCGCAAGCTCGACGTGATGAATGCTACGGAGTTTGCACGCTATCGTAACGATGTTTACTATATGTTGAACTACTCTTCGTATCAGAATCGCCCTGAGATGAACTACCAATACCCAAATCCTGAGATTTATGGTAAGGGTACCGATTGGCAGGATGTGATTACCCGTACAGGTATGTATCAGAACTACAATCTCAGCGTTTCGGGTGGTACCAAGAAGTACAACTACTTCGCATCGTTTGGTTACCACAACAACCAGGGTATCGTAATCTGTTCGGGCTTGGAGCGATATACAGGTCGTTTCAACGCATCGTATCAGTTGTTCAAGTGGTTGCGATTTGGACTCAATTTCAGCTACGAGTATCGTAACAACGACAACAACAAGGTTGCTATCGGTGGTGTAAACTATTGGAATGGAGCTATCTTCTTGAATCCGATGCAGAAGCCTACCGATACGGTAAATATCCTTTGGGGTACAGGTTTTGATGGTGGTCAGCCATACAACAGCCCTTATATGGACGCACATCTCATTACAAATGAGGCAACTCGTAAGATGTGTACCGTTTCGCCAAACATCAACATCACCTTGGCGAAGGGTTTGACTTTCCGCTCACGCTTCAACTACTATGTGTTTCAGCGTCACACCTACGAGTTCTATCCATCGACTCGTCCTACATACCAGGCTATCAACCAAGGTGCTGTGGCATATCGTGCCGAGACTGATGAGTATCGCCTCACAAACGAGAATACATTGACCTACAAGCGTACATTCCGTCGTTTGCACGCAGTCGATTTGATGGCAGGTTTCACGGTGGAGAAGTTCAAGCAGAATAACTTCTCGTTGAAGGGTACAGGATACCTGAGTGACGATATTAAGTGGAACAATATGACGGCTATTCCTGATAAGAATAACCTTGTGCCATCATCTTCGCTCAACGAGCGTACTCGTAACTCGTTCCTCGGACGTTTCAACTATAACTTCAAGAAACGTTACTACTTCACATTTACAGCGCGTGCCGATGGTTCGTCGAACTTCGCAGCGAATAACAAATATGCGTTCTTCCCTTCGGGTGCATTCAAGTGGATTATTTCGAAGGAGCCGTTTATGAAGAGTGCTCATTGGATTGACGACCTCTCGTTGCGACTAAGTGCGGGTATGTCGGGTAACGATGCTATCTCGTACTACCGTTCTATGGAGGCGTTGAGCTGTTCTACTAGCGGTTACCTCTTCGGCTCAAATCAGCCGTTGGCTGTATATCCATCTCGCTTGGAGAGTAAGGACCTCACTTGGGAAAAGACAGCGATGTACAACGCCGCAGTTGACTTCGCAGTATTGAAGAACCGTTTGGAGCTATCGTTCGAGGCGTACTACTCGAAGACTACCGACTTGTTGCTTTCGGTGCAGTTGCCTACTCAGACCGGTTTCTCGTCGCGCTACACCAATATCGGTTCAACCGAGAATAAGGGTGTTGAGTTTAGTGTAACTTCGCGCAATATCGTACGCAAGAATTTCAGCTGGTCCACCACATTGACTATTGCGCACAATAGCCAGAAGGTGCTTGATACAGGTTCGAGCGACTTTATTGCAACCTATTCGTCGCCTACGAACAACTCCTATATGATGTACGGATACGTGAATGGCTATCCGCTCAACGCATTGTGGGGCTTCAAGCATGCAGGTGTATGGCACACTCAGGACCAGATTGATCGTAACAAGGAGACAAAGGCTTATGTGTCGCGAGCTTCGAACACATACAAGCCTGGCTACTCGTACTATGTAGATACCAATCACGATGGCACCTTGAATGAGGACGACCTCGTATATCTCGGTTCGGCAGACCCTATCATCTACGGAGGTTTGCAGAATACATTCCATATTGGCAAGTTCCGTTTGAGCGTTTACTTCAACTACTCACTCGGTGGTAAGATTTACAACCTTTCGGAGTTGTGGATGTCGGGTAGTTCGATGACTAACCAGTATCGCTATATGCTCGATTCTTGGCACCCGGTACGTAACCCTGAGTCGAACATTCCGGCAGCATACTACAATGACGAGTTGCCAAGTTCGCGAATGGTTTACGACGCTTCGTACATTCGTTTGAAGAATATCTCGGTGGGCTACACCTTCGATTTGCGCAAGAAGACAAAACTCTTGCGTGACATCACTGTTAGTGCAAGTGGCGAGAATATCTTCTTGTGGAAGAACTACAACGGATACGACCCTGACGTTTCGACAAACGCAAGCGGCTCGACTATTCGCCGTATGGATAATGGTGCATATCCAAAGGCACGAACCTTTATTTTCAGTGTTCAGATTCGTTACTAACCTTCAAAGATGTAAAGAAAGATGAAAAAGTTTGAACTTTATATTATCAGAAAAGTAGTTGTCGCGCTCTCTGCTGTGGCGCTCTTCTCCGCTTGTTCTTTGGAGGAAGATATGCAGTCTAACTATCAGACTGCAACATACTACAAATCGTATGCGCAGTGTATCACCGGTTTGAATGGTTGCTATGCACCATTCCGCTCGATTTATACCGGTCAGTATATGCTCGCCGTAGAGGCCGTTTCGGATCTTATGTATTGCGACTCGGGTACCTACGATGCAATCCTCGACATCTCGCCAGCGAACCCTCGTTTCGGTAAGACGATGTGGACTCAGGGCTACCTCGGTGTTATGCGATGCAACAATGTCATCGCCGCAATCGAGCGTGCCTTTGCCGAGGGCTATATCAAGGAGGAGGAGTACAATGCTTTGAAGGCCGAGGGTGCGGCTTTGCGAGGTATGTACTACTACCTGCTCACCTCGTTCTTTGGCGATGTTCCGTTCTACACCACTCCGGTCGAGACTATGGAGGATCAGGATCGTGTTGCCAAGATTCCTCGTATGTCGGCAATCGAGACTCGTGGCTATATTGTCGACGAGTTGCTCGACCTCTTGGCAAAGCCAGGCGTGAAGCAGGAGCGTACCTACGAGGCCGTTACAGGCGAGGACTATCGAATGGGTGCAGCATTCGGTTGGATGGTATGCGCAAAACTTGCGATGTGGAATGGCTCGAAGGATGCAACGGGCAACACCGCTTGGTGGGACAAGGCGTTGACCGCAATCGGCCACCTCGAGACTATCTATGGCGACTTGAACCAATATCCTATTTCGGACATTCGTTACCGCAACAAGTATACTCGAGAGTCGATTTTCGAGATTGCGAACCTCTACGATGAGGATGGCTTGAAGGTATATGGCAATGTTGCCTGCTTCTTCACCCCAACCCGTTCTACACAGGACGACGACACCGTGTTGGAGGGTCAGATAGCTGCAACCTACTACGATGGTTTGATCATCGAGGAGTTGGGTACACAGACTCGTACCTACACTGCATTCCGTCCTAACCGCTACTTCTACGAGCAGTTGCAGCTCTATACCGACTACGACAAGCTCGACGAGAATAGCGTAGAGTTTGCAAATGGCGTGTTCGATCATCGCTCTAAGATTAATATGGCTTGGGGCTACAAGTCGCTCAACGAGGTGAACAACAACCTCGAGTGGCAGTGGTTTGGCAAGACGACCAAGATGACCAACCAGAGCCGTCCTTGGATGGGCGATAAGTTCTGGTGTCCGAATATGCAGTCGACAGCCGACGGTAACAACTACAAGGTGTTCCGTTATGCCGGAGCGTTGATTATGGCCGCTGAGTGTTACCTCGAGAAGGGTGACCGCAACAAGGCCGTAGAGTATCTCAACCGTGTTCGTCATCGTGCAGGTCTTGGCGACTTGAACCCTGCAAACTTCAAGAGTACGGCTGCTCTTATGGACGAGATACAGAAGGAGCATGGTCGTGAGCTTATTGGCGAGTTCCAGCGTAAGTTTGAGTTGGTTCGTTGGGGAATATGGTTTGACCAGGTTTATAACTGTAACGACCTCGGAAAGCTCAAAGATTTGATGTTGCCTTGCCACGAGTACTACCCAATCCCTGATAAGGAGGTAGCTCTTTCGGGTGGTGCTTTGACCAACGAGGCATACGAAAAGTATAATATGTAATACTCTAACGGATTTGTAAACTATGAAACAGACTCTTAAATATTTAACTTCTATCGTAGCGATATTGGCTCTTTTTACGAGCTGTAATCGTGAATTCGAGTGGGAAGGTTTCAGCGTAAACAACGATGATACCGAAGAGTATTGCATTAAGCTTACGAAGGATAGCGAGGGCTCTACACGTATCTCGGTCTATTCGGATAGCGATTGGACAGCAGAGTTGGAGAGTGAACTCGACTGGGCAACCTTGTCGAATACAAGCGGCAAGGGAGACGGATATGTTGTGTTTAGCTACAAGACTAACCGCGATGCTGTTCGTCGCGCCTTCGTTCTCATTCACAGCAAGGGAGAAACAAAGCGTATTATGATTGTACAAGATGGTGCAGAGATCGTATTCCGCTTCCGTGCTGAGGACGGTGATATGATTATCGAGAAGGAGGCTACAACCTACTATCTCGCACTCGACGCAAACATCTCTAATGACCTCTACAAGCACGTCGTACTTGACGAGGTTCAGTACGATGGTGAAGAGGGTGGCTGGATTAGCGATGTGAAGATGGTGGGCGAGCAACTTTCGCTCAATGTTGCAGCCAACGATACAGAAGAGGAGCGCTCGGCTCGCTTAGGTATCACCTTCACCGATCCACACACCAAACTCGTTTATGGCCCTTCCTATGTGAATATCACCCAGACTACTACATCGTCGGTTGATATCAGCTGGGAGACTCTCTTTGCTCGCTATGAGGCTGCCACAGACCGCAATAGCGATGGTAGCTGGACTATCACAACCGAGGGAGAAGAGGAGGCAAACGGTATTAAGATTTCGGGTGTAACGCTCAGCTTCCCTGAGAATACCAACGCTGCAATGAACGCACAAAGCGCTTGGTCGGGTAGTAGCTTTGCCGTAACAAACACCTATAATAACGACGCAACAAACTACTTTATGAGTGATGACGGCTCGTACACGATGGCTCTCCGTATGGATACAGCCAAGGATAATATCCTTGCTCAGTATTCGAAGGCACAGATTCGCGTAAATGGTGCTACATTGCGCAAGTTGGGTGACGGACGCTATATGCTCAGCAACATTCGCTCGCGTAATATCGTTTCGATTATCACAGGTTCGGAGCAGGATATCCGTGTAGAGGAGCGCACAATATCGGAGCTTACAAGCGAGGATTACTACCGCATCGTAACATTGAAAGATGTGGAGCTTGTTTACAACAAGGGTGCATTCTACAACACTACCGACGGTTATCGCTATGCTTGCGACTACTATCCTACAATGTTGCGCGACAAGGAGGGTAACACTATTTATATGATGTTCAACTACTCCGCTGCATACTGGGTACGTAATGGCAAGGAGGCTCCTCTCGGTAAGGGCGACGTTAAGGGTATCATCACCTATGAAACCTCACCTCGTTATGGCTCAAATGCCGATATCGTCGATGGAGTAACTACCGGCAATGGTTCGCTTGGAGCATTTGTTATTCGTCCATTCAACGAGAGTTGCTTGATGTTCGATTATGAGGAGCAGAATAGCTTCTCGACAACCCACACCGAGTGGTGCTGGAATGACTCAAACATCATTCTCGACGGTAACGCAGCCGTGGCTAAGGTGGGTGAGGGTAAGATTTACCACGAGTTGGAGGTAAAGCCTGTGCTTGGTCCTAACTTCAACGGTTTGACCTACTCGACATCGTCGACAGGTACACAGATCGCAAATGCATCGTGTGTATTCTTGTCGAATTGGTGTGACGCGGAGGGTAACTTCAAAGGTCTTATCTTCGAGTTCAATGCTCAGACTTTGGGCGCAGGGGCTTCGTTGAATATGGCATACTGGGCAGGTTCGCAGGCAACTTCGGGTGTGGGTATGAACTTCCCTGCAAACTGGAAGTTGGAGTATTCGACTGACGGCGTAACCTATACAGCAATCGATGGCGCAGAGATCGATATTCACCCATTTGTTTGGTGGACTTCGACTTGCCCTACTTACGCAACTCACGGCTTGGCACAGCGTTCATTCCTCTTGCCTGCCGAGTTGAGTGGCGCAGAGAAGGCATATTTGCGTCTTGCCCCTTACAACAACAAATGTGCAACATTGTCAGATCCTGAGGGTACTACTTTTACTTCAAAGTCGTCAGCCACAGGTTTCTATCTTGCAGCAGTAACAATCAAGTATAATAAGTAATCAGCAGTAGCTATGAAAAGCATATTTAAAAGATTACTCTCAATTGCCCTTATCACCTCGACCATCGTTTTAGCTTCGTGCGAACTATCCGAGGGCGACAAGGTATATACTCCGGAATTAGGCGCAGTCGATGAGGATAATATCTTTACAGTGGATTATCAGGGTGGTACCCAGGTTATCGATGTTTACGCTTCGTTGCCTTATACCGTTCAGGTTATCAAGGGTAACGATTGGATTCGCCTCGGTACCGAGTCGAGCGATATTCGTCATCAGACACTTTCTCTCAATGGTGACGGCTCGTTCCTTGCGGCTTATCACCGCAACGAGGGTACACGCCGTATGGCTATCATCACCCTCTCGGCAGAGAATCGTGTGGACTCGGTATTTATCAAGCAGACAGGCCGTACAAACAGCACCCTTGAAGTGACGAATCGTTCGATGCTTGTTGACTATCAGGGTGGTCAGTGCTCGACATTGTTGAAGAGCAGTGTTAGCTTTGATGAACTCAATGTCGAAGTCGATTACGGCGCAGAGGCTACCTCAAATTGGATATCGAATATCGAGTGTATCAACAACACTTTGACCTTCGATGTTGATCCAAATCCAAATGCAAAGAGTGTACGCAAGGCAACCATCGGCTTCTCTTACACCGATGATTGGAACGAAACAATCTCGACAGAGATAGTTGTAACCCAGGATAAAGAGGTGAGTATCACTGAGAATATCCTTTCGTTTGCCGAGATGCGTCAGAAGGGCGAGCGCGACATCGTAGAAGACGTTTGTATCGAGGGTTATGTTGTGAGTGACCCTGAGTTTGGTAATGCAGGTCCGAATACCCCGATTACATCTATGCGTATCGATTACACCGGAACCAAGCGTATTATCTACCTCGAGAGCTTAGATGGTCGCTACGGCTTTATGATTGAGTTCAAGTCGGAGAAGGATAATATATTGAAGCGCTATGACAAGGCTCGCTTTAATCTCAATGGTTGCTACTTTGGCAAGGAGGGAAGCACAAATGTCGCAGAGAAGGATCCTATCCGCTACTACATCAATGAGGTTACAGCAGAAAATATACTCTCGGCAGAGTCGGGTTCGGAATCGACAATTCCTCGCAAGGAAAAGTTATTCAGCGAGCTCACCGACGACGATGTGTACACCTACGTAACTTTAAAAGATTGTGAGTTCCCTATCAAGAAGGGCCCTCTTACACCGCTCAACGAGGGTTATACCGGTGGTGGTGTGGCTACGATATTTACCGCTAATCGTATCAGCCAATATCCGTTGCTTGTTTGCGACTCGCACGGTAGCTCGTTCTATACCATAACAAATACCACCTGCACCTATCGTCGTACAGGCGAGAAGTTGCCTTACGGTAGCGGAAATCTCTCGGGTGTGATTGTACACGAGGCGTGTGATCGTCTTGAATGGGATAGCACAAAGCAAGCCGAGATGGTGGCTGAGGGCTACTCGCTCGATCAGATTTACAACCTCGGAAATATAGGTCGCTACCAAATTCGTCACCAGTCGCAAAGCGATATTGCTATGGCATCGTTGGTTACCGAGGCGAAGACTAAGATTATATGCGAGTTTGCATACTTTAACAAGGAACGTACCGACTGCGCAGTGAACGTTGACCCTTACTACAAGATGTACTATCCGCAGTACAACTCGGCGGCAACAGCAATCCTTTCGCACTCGTCAGGAGGTGCCGTTTCGAGCATTAGCGCATGGTATTTCCTCGGTGATTCGAAGAATACACAGTCTGTTGGAAGTGGCGTTGTTGATGCAAATGGTAATAAGGTTGACGGCTTGCAAATCAGCAGTGCAGAGAATAGCAGCGCAGGCTCGCGTGGTACTATTGCAGCATCGTATGGCTGTGCTTGGGCCGCGACAAAGTGGATTAACGGCTCGTCATACCACTATTGGCTGGCTGAGTTCTCGACAGCAACACACCAAGGTTCGAACTTGTCGGTTCAGTTTGCTGTTTGTAACACCGGTATCGGTGCGCCTCGCTACTGGAACGTGGAGTGGTCAACCGATAATACTCAATGGACAAAGGCGGGCGAATATACCATTCCTGATGTTGCCCAGTGGAGCTACACCGCATATTGGCAGTTGTGCGGCTTCAAACATGTAAATATGGAGTTGCCTGACGAGTTGCTTGGCCAGGAGAAGGTCTATGTTCGACTTATACCTAATTCGGGCCTTGCGGGCGAAACCATGAGCTATGATGGTGGCGTAGCTGCTGACAAGGCGAGCGCGATGGCATACTTCACAGTTCGTTACACAAAATAAAGGTCTAATTGGATAGAAAACTGATTATGAAAAGAATTATTTTATCGATTATAGCTGTGGCATCGGTTGTTTTTGCAACCGATGCACAGATTGTTCTTTCGTACGAGCGCCCATCGACCAAGGAGTTGAAGACTGCGGTTAAAACCGTCCTCAAAACAACTTCTTGCTGCGACGAGGATCGAACTCCGCGCATCGAGGCTATGAATGTTATCCAGCGCGAGATGAACAATTTTAGCACCGAGGATTGGAAGAATTTCTGCAACTGCTGGGATTGGGTGAAGGTTGACGATTTGGAGTTGGAGGGAACTCTCTACTTCTACCGTCAAGCGTTTAACAAGGTGCGTAACGAGATTAAAAAGACAAAGGTCGCTCCGGGTACCGTTGTACTTTGGAATGTCTATAATATGGGCTACGTTGTAAAGACTCCGAAGCAGACCTTTGGTATCGATATCGTACATAAGCACATCGAGGAGATTGCCAAGGATTTGGATTTCGTGTTGGTAACTCACCGACATGGCGACCACTCCGATAAACACGCTCACAACCAGCTTGCATTGGGCGAGTCAAAGGTTGTTGCTGGCTACAAATTGGATAAGCCTGTCGTTTGGCAGGGTAAGTTGCTCGATTGGGAGTTTGTTGAGGAGGTTGATCGCATCAAAATAGGAGATATTGTTATCAACTGTAAGCGCGTAGATCACAACCGTCATGATTGGGGCCGTAAGTACGTTACAACCTACGAAATCGACTGTGGTAACGATACAGGCAATATCGTTATTTTCCATACGGGTGATGCTCACAACTACGAGCAATTGGAGGTGGAGAAGCGTCCGGATCTCTTTATCTTCCACTCGGCTGTTGGTCTTAAAATTCAGAATGCTATTGATAAACTCAATCCTCAGTATGCGATCTTCTCGCACGGCTGGGAGTTGGGACACAGCGTAGTAAAGTGGCGTTGGACAATCGATGACTTGTTGAAGATTTCGGGTAAGATTACCGGCTTCGACAAGAAGCGCCTTCTCATTCCGACATGGGGCGATAAGATCGTCTATACGAAGGCTACACAAACCGCCTCGGGCAAGTAATTAAATAGTGTTGAGATATGAAATTGAAGAGTATATTGTGTGTATTGGCTCTGCTCTGCTTTTCGCAGTCGCTATATGCACAAGCATCGAAAAATCAGGATAAGCCGGCGACAGTCCGTTTTATGGATTTTAATATCGCCAACGGAATGTGGTGGGATCAGTACAACAACTATGATCGATTTGTGCAGTGGATGCAGGCGCAGAAGGTGGATATCTTTGCCGTATGTGAGGCTGCAACCCACTGGGACAAGAATAAGAAAAATGTTCCTAAGACCGATTCGGTGCGCTATCTTCCGGGTAAGTGGGGCGAATTGGCTGCTCGATGGGGTCATGGTCATGTAGCGCTCGGAGCCTATCAGGACAACTATCCGGTAGCTATCACGTCGCGTTATCCTATCGATTTAGTGCGTCCTATTGGTGGTAAGAAGCTCTCGCACGGAGCTCTTCACGTCAAGATTCTCGGCGTGAACTATGTGGTGTTACACCTTTGGCCGCAGGCTTGGCACAAGAACGATAAGACCAGAACAAAGGGCAGTGGCGGTGATCAATATCGATTGGAGGAGATTCTCTATATTATGGATCAGACAATACTCAATCCCGAGTTTGCCAACGAGAAGCATTGGGTGATGACCGGTGACTTCAATTCGCGCTCGCCAAAGGATAAGGAGTTCTACGATGAGATTCACCGCAAGAAGCCTCGTACATTCAACTACGATGTGCACAATGCAGTTCTTAAAGTCTATCCACGCGATGCGATTTTCGACAAGAATCCTTCGGTGTTCCAGTCGTCGACACGAGGTAAGGCTCGTATCGACTACATCTACTGCACCAAGAAGCTCTATTCGGCAATCAAGAAGGCCTACACAATTCGTGATGACTTTGTTCGCACTTCATCGGACCACTGTCCTGTGGTTATCGATTTCAAACTCCCAAAGAAGTAGAGAAGCTGCGATACAACAAAAAACAAGGATAGTGATGTTAAGTGGCCCCAAGAGTTGAGATGAACTTTTGGGGCCATTTCATTCGAGAGGTCGCACAATTTGCGGTCCGTCGAAATAGGTTGCTGTTTGGTCGCAATATGGGGGGCATAGAAGGTGCCAATAAAAGCTGTTTGTGTGTCAGACAATGAAATAGTCGGGTAGGGCAAACAAAAAAGCACGACCCGTAAACGAATCGTGCTTGGATAAATATAGTACTATTTACTATTTCATCGCCTGCTGAACAGCAACAGCCACAGCCACAGTAGCACCTACCATTGGGTTGTTACCCATACCGAGGAAGCCCATCATCTCAACGTGTGC
>JAZRGH010000041.1:0-6457 GCA_045644085.1 Alistipes sp.
GTTGAGGTCTTTGAACGCAAAGCCGTCAACCTCCAAAATCTTGACACCCGAATTTTGGTTGTAGCCGAGAGTGCGACCGCCCTGCTGGCGAATCTCTACATAAGGACCCAAATCTAACTTTTCCCACTTCGGTTGTGCCGAGAGGGAGATAGCTGGAAAGATAAGAGCCAATATGCAAATAATTGAATGCTTCACCTTTTGCGATAGAGCGACATACAATTTTCTTGGTAATGTTGTGTTTGGTATCATATTACATCTTTGTTATATAAAATTCGTTATTCGACTCAGTAACAGCGAGCGAAATAGGGGCGGTGATAGAGAGAAGATGCAACGCAGACTTCAAATCCTCGTTCTGCAACTCTCCCGTATAAGGGATATCCTCGATGTCGCTGTGCATATTGATCTTCACATTGTACTTGTGCTCAATCTGCTTAATAACAAATTTGAGAGGCAAACGAGAGAAGGTAAGCTGCTTATTCATCCAACTTATCGAATTCTCGGTATTAACCACGAGCTTCGATACACTCTTTACCTTGTCATCAACTCGCAACTCATCTCCCGGTTTGAGCATATAAGATTGAGCGTCAATTTTAGCTTCGAGCTTACCCGTGTGGAGAGTTACGATTGCCAACTTATCCTCTGCATAAGAGTTGATATTAAAACTTGTTCCGTGTACGATGTAACTATTGTCGCCAGCAGTAACTGTAAAACGCTTGTCACTCTTGGCTACATCGAAGTAGGCCTCTCCATCGAGCGTTACATTTCGTGCAGTAGCGTTGTAATCGGCACTCAAAGTAAGACGAGAGTTCTGATTAAGAGTAATCTGTGTACCGTCAACGAGAGCAATGTGTAGAGGCGCGTCTTTTGGAGCGCAGTACTCCAAAGTAGAAACAAGACTTTCGATAGGAGAACTCTCTGCAACGAGTTGTTCAGCATTATTTGCATTGTTATAGCTAATTGAGAAGCCCAAAACAATTGCAACTACAGCTACCATCGAGCTGATGGCGGCAATCTGCCAACGATTTTTGAGTTGTGGCAATAGTGCAACCTTGCGTGGAGCCTCCTTCTTGAACGCCTTGTTAATTACTCGCTTGCTAAAATTCTCCGCCTGCGCATTGCGCTGCGACTCCAACTGCTCGATAGCACGAACGGTGGTGCGGAAACGCTCCGCATTCTGTTTTGATGATTTAACCCACTCAGCAAGATAGACTGCCTCGCTATTCGAGAGCGTTCCACTTGTGTACTTGCGAATGAGAATTTCGATGTTTACATCCCAGTTTGACATATTTTTTCTGTTTTTTTGTTTGCAATTTTACTGTTTACAACAGTATAGACACAGAAAAAGAAAAACCCGAACCTGTTTTGTGAAAAAAGTGGCGATTTTTTTGCAAAAATTAGACCAAACTCTCGAAATTTTGCCTAATTTTGCCCCAGACACAAGCCGGAAATGAAGAGCAAATTCACATATTCGGAGGAGGAAATTCGTGAGTTAATTCATTGCAATTACTCTCGTATTATTGCCTATATCCGCAAACTCCTCGGCAAGCAGGCGCAGGTTTGTGATGCCGAAGATTTGTTCCAAGATGCGCTCTGTCAATTCATCGAAAAAAGAGCCGATATTACGACCGATAAGGCGGCAGGATATCTATTCCGAATTGTCCGAAACAGAACACTAAATCATCTTACTCGCAACAAACTCGACAAGTTGGCAGTCCATACTGATGATTATGCTGCTTCGGCTTGGGATACACTCGCAATGTTGGACTATGAAGGAACAATAGAAACGAACGAAAAGCCTGTTGATATTGTTGGTATAGAGGATATTATCGGATATTCTGACACCTTCTCGCCTCGAATGCGAGAGATATTCTATTTGAGCCGTATCGAAGGTCTTACACATCGAGAAATAGCAGAGCGATTGCAGATATCCACTCGTATGGTCGAGCGCTATTTACAACAGTCAGTAATAGAATACCGAAGCTTCTTTGGGCTCAACTCTCACGACTCGAAAAATAGTTAAGATAAACAGTATTGACACTATATCAAACACGAAGTTATTATGAAAAAACTAATTATCCTTGTTAGCGTACTCTTTGTAGTGATTAATGTATCTGCACAGTCAAATAAGACTACGGATCTTAATTATGTAAATGCGACAGAGCTCACAATACTTGGAAAGTTGTGCGAGACCACAAATCCATACCACCGTATGGAGGTTCAGAATATTAAGGGCATATCGACAACAGAGAGTAATTTGCTCAAAATGGCTTCGGGTTTGGCTATCGCATTCAAGACTAATGCGTCGGATATTTATGTTAAGGCTACTTATGGTGACAATTGTAGATGGGATGCTTATTCTCCGCTTGCAACAACATCAGGTTTTAACCTCTTTATTAAAAATGAGAAGGGTGTGTGGACGTGGGCTGCATCAAAGGCTCGCAGACTGCCTCCATTCAAAGAAAATCGCGAGCAGATGAATCAACCATTGGGCATTATTAACGGTTTGGTAGAGGGCGAGAAGGAGTGCATTATATATCTTCCTCTCTACTCGGAACTTACAGCGCTTGAAATAGGCGTCAATGCAAATGCCTCTATCGAGAAGTTGACCAATCCATTCCGCTACAACATCGCAGTGTTTGGCTCAAGTTTTACTCACGGTAAGAATGCTTCAGGTGCGGGTTTGACTTGGCCTGCATTTCTCTCTCGTTCTACCAACTTGCACCTCTGTTCCTTCGGTATGTCGGGTAATAGTAAGTTGCAGCCTTATCTTGGCGAGGCATTCGGTGAAACCAAGGCTGATGCATTGATTTGCGATGCATTCTCTAACCCAACAATAGATGAAATCGGTGAGCGTATTCGTCCATTTATTGAGTCTGTACACAAGGGTAATCCTAATATGCCTATTATTTTTATAAGCACCATTTATCGTGAAAACCGTAACTTCCGTCCTGCATACGAGAAGAAGGAGCAGGAGACTGCCGACTATGTGGAGAAGATTATGGCCAAGATAGTTAAAGAGTATAAGAGTGTTTATTTTGTCAATGTACCTAACCAGACAGGTACGGACCACCTAACCTCTGCCGATGGTATTCACCCATACTCATATGGTTATCACCGTTGGGCGCAGTCTATCGAAAAGCCAATCATGAGAATTCTCAAAAAGCACGGCATTAAGTAAAATCGTTTTCAATAGATATAAATAGGTAATAGCTTAAAAAAAATAGGACAATGAAGAGAACCATAATTATTCTTCTATTTGCTATGGTCGTACCGTTTTTTGCTGGTGCGTCGCCGAAAATATACCACAGGGAGTGGATTGATTTCAATAAAAACGGCAAGATGGATGTTTACGAAAACCCAAAGGCCGATATCGATGCACGCATCGAGGATTTGCTTTCGCAGATGACTATCGAGGAGAAAACCTGCCAGATGGTAACCCTCTACGGCTATCGCCGCGTGTTACAAGATCAACTCCCGACACCCGGATGGAAAAATAAGATATGGAAAGATGGTGTAGGTGCTATCGACGAACACCTCAATTCGTTTAAGGGTTGGGGCGCACCTCTTACCACTGAAAGCCCCTATATCTGGCCTGCAAGTAAGCACGCTTGGGCTTTGAATGAGGTGCAACGATTCTTTGTCGAGGAGACTCGTTTAGGTATTCCTGTTGACTTTACCAATGAGGGTATTCGTGGCATCGAGGCTTACAAGGCAACCAATTTCCCTACGCAGCTCGGCCTTGGCTCAACCTGGGATAAGGAACTCATTCGCAAGGTTGGTCGTATTACGGGCGAGGAGGCTCGACTACTCGGCTATACTAATGTGTATGCACCTATTCTCGATGTTGGCCGTGATCAGCGTTGGGGGCGTTATGAGGAGATTTATGGTGAGGACCCATTTCTTGTTGCAGAACTCGGTATACAGATGGTAAAGGGTTTGCAGGAGGATGGAAAGGTAGCATCTACTGCAAAACATTTCGCCATTTATTCTAATTGTAAGGGTGCTCGTGAGGGAATGGCTCGTACTGATCCACACGAGTCGCCACATTCAGTTGAAGATATCCATATGTATCCTTGGCGCGAGGTTATTGCAAGAGCTGGTTTGTTGGGCGTCATGAGCTCGTATAATGACTACGACGGCGAGCCTATTCAGGGTAGCCGCTACTGGCTCTACGATCGCCTGCGTACCGATTTCGGTTTCAAGGGATATGTTGTGTCGGACTCTGATGCTGTAGAGTATCTTCATATGAAGCATCACACATCAGATAGCATGAAGGAGTCGGTGCGTCAGAGCGTCGAGGCTGGCTTGAATGTGCGTTGCACGTTCCGTTCTCCAGATAGTTACGTCTTGCCACTGCGTGAGCTCGTTAAGGAGGGTTTAATCTCGATGGCTACAATCGATGAGCGAGTACGCGATATATTGCGTGTGAAATTTATGATAGGTCTCTTCGATAAACCATATAGCAGCAAGGAGGATATGGCTCGTGCTGACAAGGAGGTGAATGGCATAGAGAATAATAAAATAGCTCTTGAGGCGTCGCAAAAATCGCTTGTGCTCCTCAAAAACGAGGGCCTTCTTCCGCTTGATGCATCGAAGTTGAAGCGTGTTGCCGTGATTGGCCCTAATGCAAACGAGGATGGTTATGCCCACGTGCACTATGGTCCGCAAGCAACCGAATCGGTTACTGTATATGAAGGCTTAAAAATAGCACTCGAGGGTAAAGCCGAGGTCGTATACACAAAGGGTTGCGAGCATGTTGATTCGCAATGGCCGGACTCGGAGATTTACGGTTTTGAGCCTACCGCAGGCGAGTTAGCTTCGATTGCCGAAGCGGTAAAGTTGGCCGAGAGTTCGGATGTTGCAGTAGCTGTTCTTGGTGGCTGTTTGCGCACTTGCGGCGAGAATCGTAGCCGTACAAGCCTCGATTTGCCACCAGTTCAAGAGTTACTTATCAAGGAGTTGAAGAATACGGGTAAGCCGCTTATTGTGGTGTTGATTAGCGGTCGTCCGCTTACGATAAATTGGGCAGAACGTAATGCCGATGCTATTTTGCAGGCTTTCTATCCTGGTGCTCACGGTGGCACTGCCATTGCGCAGACTTTGCTCGGCGAGTACAATCCGGGCGGAAAACTTACCGTTACATTCCCTCGCACCGTAGGCCAAATTCCAATGAACTTCCCATATAAGCCTAATTCGCAGATTGACGGCTATACGGGAGTAGGCCCTGAGGGCAAGAAGACCCGCGCTTCGGGTACACTCTACGACTTTGGCTATGGTTTGAGCTATACAACATTCGAGTATTCGAACTTGCGACTTTCGAGCAAGCGAATTCTCCCGACCGAGAGCCTTGAGGTGACCTTCGATATTACCAATACCGGTAAGTATAAGGGCGACGAGGTTATACAACTATATACCCACGATCACGCAAGCTCTATCACCGTATTCGAGCGTATGCTCCGCGGTTTCGAGCGCGTGTCGCTTGAGCCGGGAGAAACAAAGACGGTGAAGATGGTGCTTGAACCACGCCATTTCTCGATGCTTGATCGCAATATGAATCGTATTATTGAGCCAGGCTTGTTCGATATCTATATTGCTTCATCATCAACA
Source organism: Alistipes sp. (assembly GCA_045644085.1). GTDB lineage: Bacteria > Bacteroidota > Bacteroidia > Bacteroidales > Rikenellaceae > Alistipes. Next base: position 5,608 of record JAZRGH010000041.1, read on the forward strand.
GATATCCGTATTGTTGAAACCATAACAATGGTAGATCCTCAAAATCCTACTCGCAACTATGAGGTTAACGACTCACCTATAGCGTCGATGTTGCCAGTGACCTTGAAGGAGGGTGAGGAGATTACACTTCCGCTCAAGTCTTCGCAGTCGTTCTATAAACTAGATATCACTTGGCGCTTGGATTCACGATGCACATATGAGGTGTCGGTTAATCTTGGTGGTGGCCAGTTCTTGTTGTTGCAGACAGAGGAAACTGTAGGTGGCCCGGCAAAACTCCGTTTCAATGCGAAATACAATGCGTGTGACTTGAGAATCAGAGTTACGAAGGGCAGTGGCATAATAACACATCTCAATTCGCCCGTAATTCGCATGACCAACGGTCAGTAGGATATTTCGTTAGTACAGCAAGATGTAGGTTAGGTAATATTTAGCTACATGGTACTCGCTGTTAGTTGAATCAATTTCGCAGTTTTCGAAAAAAAACTAGCACTGAAAATCAATCAGTTGAAAATAAACAGCCGAGACCCTTTCGGATCTCGGCTGACCTACAGAAGTGTTATGTTACCCGATGATTTGGAACTTGTCGGCTTCGGGGATTATTGCCAACCCGCCCCAAGTACCATGGAGCTGACCGATGGCATCTATATCCTCAATCACGCCCTCCTTGCCATCGTAGCGGTTGTCCTCGCCTTCGAGGTGGATGATTCGTACCTTCTGACCTACCTTGTAGGGACTCTCTTTTTGTTGCTTTGTCTGGTGCATATCGTTGTGTTTTAAGCGTTAAACCAATCTTCAAATCGCTCGAAGAAGAGCATCTGTGTGCGTGGTCGCATCATATTGTAGTTGCGTA
>JAZRGH010000042.1:0-12296 GCA_045644085.1 Alistipes sp.
CTCAACTCGTCAGCCATCTGCTCGTTGGTATCGAACAATACGATAAGCTGATACCAAGGCTTATAGTCAGCCATAACACGGCCACCTACGCCTACGCTATAAGTACCACCCTTCTCCTCGCGGATAGAGATAGTATAGCGACTACGGAGCACCTGCGAGAGGACATTCATAGCAACGCGATTCTTGATTGTGTAGTCGATAGGACCGGTATAGATACGAGTCAAACCAACCTTTGGCTGCTGCATCTTCACCTTGAAGTCGTTTACAACCTCGCCCTTAACAGCACGAACACCATCGTCAGCCTTCTTTGTAAGCTTCTTCGATACAGGGAGCGAGCCGAGATACTTCTCAACGAGTGGCTTCAATACAGCCAAATCTACATTACCCACGATGTAGGTAGTGAAGTTTGCAGCATTAGAGAACAACGCCTTATATGCAGGCTCGACATTCTCGAACTTAACCATATCGAGAACAGCAGGAGTGAGCTGCTGACGGCGGAAGTGGTTGCCATAGAGAGTCTTCTGACGCTCTACGCTCGAAATATAGTCAGGATTAGTCTGCGCATTCTCGATGTAAGGGCGATACTGATTCATAATTACATCGAAATCGTCCTTCGAGAAGCGAGGATCTGTAAACTGCAAATAGATCAACTGCATAATAGTCTCGAGATCCTTTGGAGAGCCCTGTCCTACAACGCCAACCTCGTAGTCATCAACACCAAGACTTACATTTGCATTCTTTCCAGAGAGTTGCTTGCGCAAATCGGTCGAAGAGAACTTCGATACGCCCATATAGCTGGTCGTAATCGGAAGGAATGCCGAAGTCCAATACAACTCGTCGCTCAATGACGACTGTCCGAAGTGTGCCTGCATTGACACCTTAACCTCGTCAGCCTTGAAAGTTGTAGGCTTAACAACAACCTTCAAACCATTCTTCAATACCCAAGTAGTTGCTCCGAGAGCCTCATTCTTCGACTCCTTCTTAACCTTCGAACCCTTCAACTTAGCATCAGCAGGGATAAGTGGCTCCTTAACGGTATTGTCAGCGTATGGTGCAATGTCGGCAGCCTTAACCTTAGCCAAAACCTCAGCCAACTGTGCCTCGGTAGGATTTACCAAACCCTCCTTCTTCGGAACATTCACGATAAGCACCTGGTTGTGGTCGGTGATGTATCGTGCAATGGTCTGGTTGATAGCCTGCAATGGCAACTGTGCGATAATTGTGCTATCCAACTTCCACTCGGTCTCTGCATCAGGCATAGCAGCATTCTTGCGGAATGCGTTCAAGTAACGCTGAACATACTGACCGTTCTTGCGGTCGTTGCGGTTGTTGTATGTCTGTTCCTCGCGCTTGAGAATAATCTGCTTAGCGCGCTCCAACTCACCCTCGGTAAAGCCGTGGCGACGGATACGCTCCAACTCGGTGTATGCAGCCTCAAAACCTGCGAGCAACTTGCCGTCCTGTGTTCCAACACCTACGCCAGCACTCTCGAATGTTGGGCAGATACCAACACCTCCGTTGCGGAAGTATGCGCTTGTGAATGGAGCATTAGGCTTCATCTTAATCTCCTGCAAACGAGCATTTGCCATTTCACTTGCGAGAGCATTGATGAGAGCCAACTGCTCGGCTACGATAGTATTGTTATACTCCTTTGGCAACGCCTGACGCTTGATAAAGAGTGTAGCGCTGGTCTCCTCCATCTCCGGATCCTCGAAGATTGAGATGATAGGCTCCTTGTTGTCCGGAACGATGATAACCTCCTTCTGTGGAGCATCAGCCGGCGAAGCAGGGATATCTGCCATCAACTTCTGCAACTTAGCCTCCACCTCGTCAACATTGATATCACCAACGATAACCACAGCCTGATACTCAGGGCGATACCACTTGTGATAGAAGTTTTCGAGCGACTTGTGGCTGAACGACTTCAAACCGTCAAGATGACCAATAAGGTTACGGTGCTCATAACGAGTACCCTTACCGAGAGCCTTCAACATAGCGATTGTAGAGCGCCACGATGCACCATCACGCATACGCAACTCCTCCATAATAACGCCACGCTCTGCGTCAATCTCCTTTGGCTGCAAAGCGATAAAGTGCGACCAATCGTGCAAGATAAGCATCGCAGTATCTACAATACCCGGACGAATGGTTGGAACATCCTTCAAGAGGTACTGTGTATAGTCCCACGAAGTACCAGCATTGAGATTTACTCCAAACTTAACACCTACGGTTTCGAGGTACTCGATAAGCATCTTGCCGGGCAAGTTCTTCGTACCGTTGAATGCCATATGCTCGAGGAAGTGAGCCAAACCCTGCTGGTCGTCCTCCTCCTGAATAGCACCTACATCGTGCGAGATGTAGAAATCGGCCAAATTCTTCTGCTTGTCATTGTGACGAAGGTAGTATTTCATACCATTCGGCAAAGTTCCCACACGAACAGCCTTATCCGCAGGGATTACCGGAATCTGTTGCGCTCCCGGCTGCGCAGCCACCGCAAAAGTAATTAACAATGCGATGACGGAAATAAATAAACGTCTCATTTTTATAAATATTTTGAGTTATAATCCGCTCTGTTTACTACGATGTAGTAACGTTCAAAACATCTTGTATATTGCACCAATATTGAACATAAAGACACAATCTCGTACAAAAATACGAAATTCTTTCGGTTTTCTATGCAAAAAGCAACAAAAAAATCACCGCATGTATAACCATGCGGTGATTTTCTCAATTGAGTAGAGCAATTTTACTCCGTATCATCGTCCTCGGTGAGATACTGAGGCAAAAGCCATGCCTCCATCGAAGTATTTTCGAGGCACCATACAACCCAGTTACCCCACTCGTTCCACTTTGCCCACAACTCTGTGCCATCATCAGCAGGCTTATTAGCCTCATACTGTGCCTTCCAAATTGCAACCTGCTCGGCATGAACTACCTCATTTGTCAAAGGAACAAGAGTATATTTAGGGAACAAATTCTCTGTCAATGTCAAATAGTCGCTCCATGCTTTGTGCGCCTCCTTTGGCTCAGTTTCGAACTCAAAGTCGCAATAACGGCTAATAGACAACTGATATGTACCATACTGAGATGTCCAATTGTGCGAATAGATACTGTAAATAGCCAATACATTGCCAATTGCGCCATCTTTCGGAATGAACTTACCGGCAAAACGCGAATAGCCGCTTGTACGTACGGTATATACGCCCTCTGCATTGGTAGATGTTGGGTGAGCATCATTATAAGTCACGAGGATACTGCCATACTGCGCAATACCATCTACGCTATAAGCCATCTTATACCAAGGTCTTTGCACAACTTGCTCGCGCGATCCGCCAATGCTTACAGGGATACCTGCCGAACAGAGCCACTGTGGATATACATTGGTGCCGACACCTGTTGTCGGACCCTCCTCGTTAGGCGCACCGGCATAGCACACTTTAAGATCCTTGAAGCGAATCAAACGACCAAGATACTTCTTGTTCTTATACAACTTATTCTTATAAGAGTTCTTGTCAACAACAAGAATATCCGAGTCATCAGAAGTACCCTCTGTAAGTGTAGCCGGCTCTCCCTTGAACACATGCTGTCGCACCTTATTAGTGCTCAAAATGTTCGAGTTAGAATAGAACTTAGGTGTACCCCACGAGTTGAAGCTCGAAGTAGGAATATCGCCCAACGAAAGCATCATACGGAAGTTTCCGAGATACAATCCACGCAACTTCACATACACCCACATCGACTCCTTTGTGTCGAGGTTGCATGGATAGTCCATAAACAATCCGTTGGTCAATTTCAACTCGATAGCGGCTGTTCCGTCGAAGATATGGAGCGACTTGTAGATATTACCCTCCTCGTCATTCGAGATAACCTTACCCTTAATGTAGTAGTTTCCTGTGTTGTACCAACTGTGGCTAAGCTCCCAAGGAGTACACTCCTTTTGAGGATCACCTACAAAGTGAACGTATCGAGTCTCTTCGAAACTATTGGTACTGCCATTATCCTGGATTTCGCCATATATCACATCCTTCAAGTGTGCGATAGTAATACGCTCCAAATCTGGATTTAACGCCTCAAAGCTCTCATCGTTATAGATGATAGGAGCCTTAGGCATCTCAAAATCGTTGTAGCAAGCGGTCAAAATCAAACCGAGCAATGCTACCAGAATCATCTTATACTGTTTCATAATTTTTTCTCTCATTTTCGGTTTGACATTAGAAGCGGAAGTAGACATTTACGAAGCAGGTTGTGCCAAGCATATAGAAGTACTTCGCATCAAAGTGTGTGTAGTAAGTAGTCGAAGGGTTTGTCTGTCCCGGCATCATACCACGCACCTTACGCATACGCATCTGCTCGTAACCACCGGTCTTGATACCCTGATTATTCAAGATATTCTTAACCTCAGCGCTAAATCCGATGGTGTACTTACGATGGATATACCAGTTCTTACCAATACTTGCAGCCAAAGTATATGCATGACCCAAATCCTCCTCTGCACGCATCTTCTCAATCTCGCCAGCGGCCCAAGCACGCTGCTCAATAGAATTCTTGGTATTGGTAAATACTTGAACATAAGGCTTAACAGCATTGTTTGTACGATATGCAGGGTTCATCGAGAGATACAACTTGTCGTAGTAGTTGAAGTTGATCGAAGCAAACCAGTTCTTCGGACCGCGGAAGTCAAGACCTACGTTTACAGCGAACTGCGGAGTACTCTCAACATAGTAGCCCTTCCAATAGACCTTATCCTGCAACTTAACCTTGTTGCTGTTATCCACAGTCTGTACAAAGTTTGGATTCGAGGTGTAACGATAGTCGCCATAGTTCAACGCACCCTGTAATGCCAAACCGTTCCAGATTGGAACACGAACAGCAACCTCGACACCCATATAACGCTTGTCGATATTACTCATTGCAAAGTTTGTGAACGAAGACTGCGTATCATCATAGAACGAAATAACCTTCGACGCATTTGTCATATCGGTAAAGTAACCTGCTACACGAGCCTGAATATAAGGCAAATTGAGGTTGTACACCAACTCTGCGCTATAAGCCTGCTCCGGAGTCAAGCCAGGAGTAACAGTATTACGAGTACGAGGCGACACGAATGCCGAGTTGAAGGTTGGAGCGTCCTGTACAGCACCAACGTTCAAAGCCAGGTGATGAGCCTGCGAGAAGCGGTACGAGAAGGTAGCCTTTGCCTTGTATGTCAAGAAATTCAAGTGCTTTGAATCGCCCTTCGAATTATCTGCAAACAATCCTTTACGCCACAAACCATGACGCCACATGCCTGCATAACCAACCTCTGCGCCGAGGTTCATCTCGAAGCCACCTGTACGGAACTGATAGATACCCCACAACTGAGTCTGACGAACATGAGCATAGTAGTCATACGAGAACTTATCTCCCTCTCTAACGATACGGGCGTGGCCGTGCTCGTTATAGTAATCGAGGTCATTCTGGTATGCCAACGGATCACTACCCATATCACGCTCTGCAAACTTATCTACATCAACCCAGAAATCGCCACCAAGCAAATCCTTAACCTTGTCGTAATACTCGGTACGGTTCACACGAGCCTTAATACCTGCTAGGAGGTGGTGGTTAGCATTGAAATCGTGCGAGATATTAGCAGCAAAATTATAGTCAATCTGGTCGGTATGGCGCTCCTCAATCATATAGTTCGAGCGATGTCCGTCTGCGTATGGCGATGTTGTACCATTGCGGTTCGAGTTGATCATATTATCGAAGTCGATACGGCCATTCCATATTGAACGAGCGCTTGCTGCACCCTGCAAATAAGAGAGAATTTGGTCGTCGCTCGATGGATCAAATATTCCTGATATAGCGAGATTTGGAGTACCATTATTCAATGCAATCTGAGCCTCATCAACAAGTCCCAATTTGCTCAAATTATTCAAATTTGCACCACCATTATCTGCAAGCCATTGAGCAAATCCGTCCTTAGTCAAAATCTGCGAGGTGTAGTTCGATGGCAAGAAACGATAATAGTCCGGACGAGGATCCGATCCATCTTTCCATGTCAAAGCCGAATAGCCGTTAAAACCAAAGCGTACCGATGTCGCAGCTGTCAAACGAGTCTTCTCGCTAATGTCGTAGTAGTAGTTCAACATTACGATAGGCTCATGAGAACGACGAACACGTGTGTTACGTAACTTTCCGTCCTGATAACCTACGTTAGGGTTGTAGTAGTTGCTACCAAACATATCGTAAGCCTCTTGTGTCGATGCCTGCTGAGCACCACGCTGCTGAGGAGTACCGAGTACCATCAACGAAAGACGGTGCTGCTTATCAAACTGCTTCTCTGCTGCTGCAAAGTAGCCGTAAGAGTTGTAATATACACCATCAACATAGCCGTTACCACCCTGACGAGTCGAAGCCGAAACAGCGAATGACCAACCATTATCAAGCTGACCTGTTGCATACGAAACGATAGCACGGAAGGCATACATCTGGTTACCACCCGACACACTTGCACGGAAGCCCTTACGCATCTGCGAAGCACGAGCATTGATATTGGTTGCTCCTGCGAAACCACCTACACCATAATCGGTTGTGGTAAGGCCAGCAGCGCTCTCCTGATTACGGGTCGCATCATTCATACCACTCCACAATGACCAAGGACCATATCCTGTCAAAGCATCGTTGAAGCGAATTCCATTGAGATATACATCACCATTCTTCGAATCGTAACCACGAACATTGAATCGCATCTCGCTAAAACGATACGAAGCAATATTGTTGTAGAGATCCTTCGATGCGGCAAGCGACGATGGCAAAGCCTGAGTATCCGAAGCCGACGAGTCGTTGTCGAACTCTGCAAAGATTGCATCATCGAGCACCTCGCCTGCAACCGCCTTAGGAGCAACGATTACGATATTGATGTCCTTTACATTATTCTCTACCTTTACCACGATGTCGAGATTCTCGAAATCGGGAGCAGTAAACGAAAGTTTGTAGTCACCAGCAGGCACTCCCTTCAACTCGAAGTATCCCTCGTCGTTGGTCTGTGCCTTGTAGGTTGTACCCTCAATCGTTACCGCAACATTTCCAACGGCTGTTCTGCCGTTACGGGACAATACTCTACCCTTCAATCCGCCTTCCTGTGCGAAAACGGCAGAAGCGACGAGCGTCATTGTCGCAATAAGTAAAAATTTCAGTTTCATACCTTTTATTTAATATAATTAGTTAATCCTATTTCGAGATATAGATATATACAGGGAAGTGGTCGCTGTAACCATTCTGGAAATTACTTCCCACAAACGATCGCAACGGATAGTTCTTGTACTGGCCCTCCTGCTGAATCATATACGGGCGATGGAATATATTTCCATAGAACTTTGCACCCTCCTTCTTCTGGATCTTCAACTCTCCTGTTGAGCCTGTTGCCAAGTTCTCCGATACCACGATATTGTCGAACAAGTTCCACGAATCACGATAGCCCAAAGTGCCATAACCGGCCTTCAACATCGAATAGAACGGATTATACATGTCGTTTGGCTCCAAACCCTTAATCTTACCACTCTTATCGCCCTTTGCGCCGAGTACCTCTACGATGCTTGCATCGGTAGCATCGTCATTGAAGTCGCCCATAATCACTACTTTGGTCGCAGGGTTTGCAGTGCGTACCGAGTCGCAGATGTGCTTACACTTTGCCGCTACGAAGTCGCGCGAATGTTGTGAACGCTCCTTGCCACCGAGGCGTGATGGCCAGTGCGAAACGATAAAGTAGAATGGCTCGCCCTCGATTTTACCCCACATAGCTACCAAGTCACGCGTGAGGAAGTTGGGCTGTCCAGGGAATGAGATGCGATGAGCCTCCGAACCCTCCAACTGGAACTTATCGGGGCGATAGAAGAATGCGCAATCCACACCACGACGGTCTGGCGAGTCGTAATGAACTATGCGATAATTTGCCTTTGCCAACTTTGGCATAGCAATCAAATCCTCCAATACGAGGCGATTCTCAATCTCCGACACACCGATTACAGCCGGGAAATTCTTATCCTCAGCAGCAATGTCGAATAATACGCGCGACATATTATCGAGCTTGCAGTTGTAGCGGTAAGTGGTCCACTTACGCGCACCCTCAGGGAGATACTCCTCGTCGTTTTTGTTCGGGTCGTTGATTGTGTCGAACAAGTTTTCGAGGTTGTAGAATACCACCTTGTAAGGCTTCTGTGCAAAAGCGAACAACATCGCCGAAAGGCACAAAACAGATAGAAGTGTCTTTTTCATATTATTAGAATTTAATTACTTTCATATATTTTCACATCTATAATCCCCAGTCTGCCAGGTTCTTCTGAGACTTTACCTCATCTGCAATTTTAGAATTAAGATTGCGGTAGAATCTAAATCCCGAGCGACGCTCAATCTCCGCCACCGTAGTAGCAGCTTGCTGCGGAGTATCAAACTCTGCCGAATTATCGTTCTCATAGAGGAATGCTATACATTGCAACTCATCTGCCGAGGTAATATCGGCGATATTCTTTCGAGTGTTACCATTTTTTGTACGCAACAGCAACTTGTAAGCATGCGAAGGAACAGTCGTTGTACGACCATTCTTTGAGAGTGTTCGTAGCGAGCCCTCGAAGAGTGTTCCCGTAACGACAAATAATGTATCGGCACACTTCCAACCACGTACCTTATTCTCTATTGTAACCCACGATTCACCATTGAAGTCGTAGGCCTGAGGCATGATATTGGTTGAATAGAAGGTTTGTGCATTGGTATTAAATGTATTGTAGCGCGACGCCGACGGCAGAATATGACCGCGAGCATATCCGCTTCCATAGGTTGAAGTTGCCTGCCATTGCTCTGATTGGGGAATTACAGGATCGGTATAGTCGTAGCGCACTACCCTATAACCTCCATTCTCCGAATATTCGCAAACTGCATCATCGAATGCCCACGCATCAGTACGACCATTATTGCTCTTTGCCTTATATGTTCCGCGTTGCATATATACCGAGTGTAGAGGATATGCTACCCAATGCGATACCAACTTGTCGGTATCGTAACAAATCGAGTAGTTACGCACATACTCGCCTGTCATCAACGTCGTATAGTAGGTTTTATGGACCAATGATACGCCCTCTTTTTGGTATGGCTGTTCACCCCACGTGTGGTCATAATCCGGATTTTCTGTCTTTGCGAGTTGGCGCACTATAAAAGTATTGGTGTAGCCATCGCTAAATGCTATTTTTATCTTAGCTACACGTTCATTGCTCTCGTTTCGCGAAAACTCTATCGAGAAAGGCTGACCAACGAATCCGGTTTTTGTCTTAGCTGTACAGAAGTTTGCACCCTCGACAACTTGCAACGTATAGGTCAATACCGGGTCGCCCATTGTTTCCCCTGTGATAGTCGTTGCATGATAAGTAATCAGGGATTCTCGCAAAGAGGCATAGGATTTATATGGTGACCACTCGTCTTCAAATTCACAAGCAGTAAATGCGAATATAGACATCAACGCTGCCACAATGCCACAATTGATGCTCTTGAAAAATTTCTTAATGTTGTTTCGTATCTCTATCATTTATCGTAAAATTCAATCTCTTTTTATTGTCGAAACTGTTGTTTCGTAGAACCCAAGGCAGGTAATCAGCCTGCCTTGGATTATGAAATGGTTACTCGAAGCTAACCTTAATATTTGTAACGTACGCAGCACCAAGAATCGAGCGAACCTGTACTTGCTGTGGCAAGTTTGCAACGCCACTCAAATCAATAACGATTGGTGTAGTCGATCCCCTTACTGTTGGCTCCGAAACAGCATAAGCAGCATTAACAGCCTCCGTTGCGTTAGCATCAACAGTTGTTGTGTAAGCGAAATCTGCAGGCAATACAACAAACTTACGGTCATTTGTAGTTGTGGCGTCCGGAGTAATAGTAATCTTTGTTATCTTCTTTCCGGCAGGAACAGCAGGACAAAGGATATGGGCAAGATTCTGATTTGCAGTTGCGTCTGCTGCCTTCCAGCTAAACTGATAGTAATTTGTTTGCTTGTATGCAAATCCACTCCAAGATGAGCCATCGACTGCATCTTTTGTCCAATTTGCCCAATCTGCAGCATAAGTGATTGACTTGATATCTGCAAGTGTAAGCTGGTATGCATTCTCATCTACTACTGGAGTATCTGGAGTCTCGCCACCACCTGGCTGCTCTGGCTCAACAGTAGCACCCTTCTCTGCAACCTTGAAGTCTTTGATACGCCAAGTTGTAGCAGTAGTTGTGTTTGAAGTATACTTGAATGCAATGTTAACACTCTTACCTACATATCCCGAAAGGTCGATTGCACCCGACTCAACCCAATCCCAAGAGTCGCCGGTTCCGTGTGTAGGAATTGTAAGCTGAGCCCACTCTGTAGCAGTAGTCTCTTTTACCCAAAGAGTCAAAAGATCTGCGAACGCAGCACCATATGCATAATTTACGAGGTGAGAGAATGTCAATTCAGGAGCTGTTGCACCATTGAGATTAATCTCAGGAGATACCAACCACGACTCCGAAGCCTTTGCGCTACCTACGTAAGCCGAACCTTGCATATAACCTACATTATCACGAGTTGTCCACTTCCAAACATAAGTCGAACCCTCTGGAAGAATAACATCGTTGATAGTGAAATCACCCTGCGATGTAGCGAAGCTTTCTGCGTATGGAAGAGTCTTAACTGTTGGCTGCTCTGGCTCAGGAGTAGTCGGAGTTGAAGGAGTACCACCCAAGAGGTGAACACCTACAACGATTGCACGACCACTTGAAGAGTTGCTTACCTTAGAAAACGAAGCATCTGTTGCAAACTCCAAAACAGTATTAGCAGTAACGCCAGGAACATTTACCGAATAGTAGTTGTCGTCAGTGAGTGTCAATGTATAAGGCGATTGATTAGATGCTCCATCATTTGCCTTCAAAGTAAACTGGCCGAGGAGCTCAGTCGAGCCCTGCTTGCGAACATACAAAGTTGCGCTCTTGCCCTTCCATGCTACTGCATAGAACTCCAATGTCAAATCGCCCTCTACTGCAACAGCCTGCGAAGCGAAATAGCCTGTAAGATCTCCTGTACCAATCTTAAAACCGCTTGCATTAACATCTGCCGAGCCATTAACCTTTGCATTTCCGTCATAATTCTTCTCCGAGCATACAAACGCTGCATCAGACTTGAAGTCATAAGCGAGTGCGCTCGACTGCTTAACAACAACAGTTACAGTCTCTACGCCCTCAGCGCTCAACTTAATCCAACCCTCACGAGCCTTATCGGTGTTAGCCGATACCGAGTAGGTCAAAACATTGCCTGCAACCGAAGCGGCAGTAACAACTGTGCCATCAACCTCGGTAGTAACAGCATCGATGCCGATAACGGTAATCTCAGCTATTGCATCGGTTACACCGTCCTTCGAAACATTTGTGATAGCATCTGCTGCAAGCACCTTCGCATTCTCATCTACCTCTACCGATGTAGGAACAATGCTCAAATATGGGTTGCCATAATCAACCACAAAACCCTTCAAAGTAACAGGTGTTCCGCTCAATGCTGCGAGACCGAGGCTCTCATCAGGAGTCTTCGAAAGAGAGCCCTTATATTTTGCACCATCAAGGCCTGCAAATACGAGGTTGTAGTATGTACCGTCATACTCCAAAACGCCCTTAAATGCTGCATACTCAGCAAGGTATGTACCGGTCAAGAACTTCTCGCAAAGAGCAACGAGTGCCTCACCCTCGTAAACGGTTGGATTCTCAGGATATACAACCTCAGCAGTACCGTCCAATACTGTTACGGTAGGAGCCTCGAATTGGAAACCTCCCTGGCGAACGGTTACAGCACCCTCGATAGTCATCTTCTGACCGATAGTCTTGTAGTTGTGCTGGTGAATGTAGGTGTTGATATAAGCACCACTTGCATCGGTGAGGACTGGGCCGTTACCTGTGTAACCCACAACCCAAGCATTCTCAACCTTATAGGAACCGGCTTCCTTAATCTGAGCGATAGTAACAATCTCTGCCTTAGGAGCAGCGATCTCCTCGGTGAGCTGAATATCGCTTGCGTACTGCGGCATAAGCTGCTTGTCGCTATTGTAACGACTTGCTACACCACAGAGAGCACCACTCTTTGCAGGAATAACATCATTCTTGAACGAAGCATAGCCACTTACGCGAACAATGAGTGTCTGACCATCAGCCGTAAGGAAGTTTATATTTGAGCCCTTTGTTGTGCTGTTCCAAACCTTACCGATTACATCAGTAGAAGGAGTTACGTTGTTAATCTTAACATACTGCGACTCGTAAGA
>JAZRGH010000043.1:0-6488 GCA_045644085.1 Alistipes sp.
CCCGATGTCGTTTATATCATCTTGTTCTTCTTTATGCTTTCGACTTCGATGCGTGACCAGGAGTTGATGGTGACCTACAAGTTGCCTGAGGCTACCGAGGTACAGAAACTCGAAAAGAAGAACTTGGTATCTTACATCCACATTGGTGCTCCATCTTTGAATATGCAGGCTAAGTATGGTACTGCTCCTCGTATCCAGTTGAACGACTCATACAAGACAACAAAGGACATCTTGGACTTTATTGCCGGTGAGCGTGACAACCTCAACGAGTCGGACCGTGCTTCGATGACCGTATGTTTGAAGGCGGATGAGAATACAAAGATGGGTGTTGTTGCCGACGTTAAGCAGGAGCTTCGTCGTGCAAATGCCTTGAAATTGTCTTACGCTTCTTCGAAGGTGTTGAGCTACTAACACCTTCCCACATAACCAAAAGATTGGGTGTCTCGGTTGAGACACCCAATCTTTTTTGCTATTTCCTTACAAGGCAGATGCCGAAAGAGCCTTGTTAGACAAATTCTTTATTTCTTCGCTTCGCGGTAGGCATTGACAGCTCGCTGCACCTCGCCGTGAATAAGAAGCAACTGCTTTGCCTCGTCGTAAGGCAAACCAAGCTCCTCGACCAACATACGAGTACCTCGGTCTACGAGTTTCTGATTCGAGAGCTGCATATTGACCATCTTATTACCGCGCACACGACCAAGACCAATCATAATCGAGGTGGTAATCATATTACAAATCAACTTCTGCGATGTTCCCGACTTCATACGCGACGAACCTGTCACAAACTCAGGACCTACAACCGGAGTAATAGGAATCTCGGCAACCTCAGTAACGGGCGAACCCGGATTCGAGGTAATGCAAGCGGTCAAGAGACCACGCTTACGAGCCTCGGTGATTGCGCCAATAACATAAGGTGTAGTACCCGATGCAGCAACACCTACAAGGGTATCTTTCTCTGTGACATTGTAAGCCTCGAGGTCCTTCCAGCCCTGTACGGCATCGTCCTCTGCGCCCTCGATAGCACGACGGATAGCCTGGTCACCACCTGCGATAATACCTACAACAAGCGATGCCGGCATACCATAGGTTGGTGGAATCTCCGAGGCATCAACGATACCTACACGACCACTTGTACCCGAACCCATATAGAAGAGACGACCGCCCTGCTTCATACGCTCGGTAGCGCCAACAACAAGTTTTTCGATTGCAGGGATAACCTCCTGCACTGCATCTGCCACCTTGTGATCCTCGCGATTGATGCAAGTGAGGATTTCGAGTGGAGACATCTTCTCGAGGTCATTGTATAACGATGACTGCTCGGTAATCTTTACATAACCCATAATACCTATATTTATATATTAAATTCTAAAAATTCACACAATTGCTACTGCTCCTTCTGTGCCGAGAGTTCAGCAGTAAGGTTTTTTACAAGGTTTTCGATTGGCGAACGAACGATAACTCCCTTGGTCATACCATATTTTTGCAACACCTCGGTCAGAAAACTCTCGAAAACAGCCGCTACCGAGCCTACGAAGTTGACCTTAAGACGGTCGGTATCATATTGACTAAGGCTGCGTTGCGCCAATCGCTCGAAGTTGTAGCGCACGATGCTCTGGCAATACTCATCGTCGATATGGCGCGAAAGGAATGGAGTGAAACTGCTGAAGAAGCGATTTGCCGCAGGTTTATGATAGGTGCGGTCGACAATATCCTGCAAGTTGGTGTCAAACTCCTCGTTGAAGAGTGCAAGCAGGTGTGGCGGAAGTTGATTGTAGATAAAGTCCGAGAGCAACATCTTTCCCATCACGGTGCCACTACCCTCGTCACCGAGGATATATCCCGGACCCGGCAGACGCTTGACGCACACTCCGTTCTCGACCTGCATCGAGCTAACTCCCGTACCCAATATGCAGACAATACCCGAACCTGAGCCACAACACGCCATAGCTGCACCGTCAATATCGGAGCCTACTACAATCTGTGCCGAAGGAATATATGCCTCCAACACGCGCTTCACGATTTCGCCAGCCATACCGCAACCTGCGCCATAGAACCAGATATGCGTAATGTCGTAGCGCGACGCTATCGGCATAAAGTCGCGACCTACAACCTCGCGGATATGCTCTTCAGGCACCGAGAAGGGGTTGATACCCTCCATCTTGAAGCGTTCAACAATCTCTCCATTCTCGACAAAAGCCCAATCGCACTTGGTTGCTCCTCCGTCTGCTATTACAATCATCTCTATATCCTATTTTTAATTCTCTACAAAGTTAGCACTTTTTTTCGAGATAGTTGCTATCCACAAGCCCATCATAGTGAATGCAGCATTTAGCAACAATATTTCAAAACCAAAATGATATCCATTAAAGAGTTTCTCCGAGTTGTAGTCGAGCAGAGCGCACAATACGGGCGAAAGTATCGCCACCAATGGCACCCATCTGTCGCGTACTCTGCGCTTAGAGAGTGCGCCAAAGGCGAACATTCCAAGCAGAGGACCAAATGTATAACTCGACAACTTGAAGTAGAGGTTGATAGAACAACCATCACCCCACGCCTCAAACACAAAAATGGCAAGAATCATCAACACCGCCATTACGAAGTGGACAATGTGGTGAATTTTATCGTAGTGCTTCACCTCAAAGCGTTTGTGTCCGTGCAGAACATCCACCATAAAGGAGGTTGTAAGTGCGGTCAGCGAGCCTCCCACCGAGGAGAAAGTCGAGGCTACAACACCCAAAACAAGCAGTGTGCTCATCACCATAGGCATCTCCTTCTGCGACGCTACGAAGGCGAACATCTCGTCTGCGGTAACACTGGGGATGTTGTTTTTGCGAGTGTAAAGGAAGAATATTGCACCCATCATCAGCATCAGCGCAAGGAATGCCACCTGAATAAAGGATGAAACCACCATATTGCGTTGTGCCGAGCGCACCGAGTCGCTACTCAGGATGCGCTGCATAAGATCCTGATCAAGTCCAGTAGAGGCTATCACGATAAATACACCCGAAAGAAATAACTTGAGGAAGTGACGACTCGAGTTGATATCGTCGAAGAAGAATATCTGCGTCAACCCCTGTTCCGAGCCTTGATGTATAGCTTCGACAAAGGAGATATCGAGCGCACGAAGCACAAAGACAATCGAAAGCACCACGCAGGTAACCATACAGATAGTCTTGATAAGGTCTGCCCAGATTACCGACGACACGCCCCCACGATGGGTATAGAGCCACGCCAGAGCCATAAAGACCGTTACCGTAATCCAGAATGGAATACCAAGAGGTGCGCTGAGCAGTTGTTGCAACACCAAGCAGACAACAAAGACACGCAATGCTGCTCCCAACATCTTTGCGACAAGGAAAAACCAAGCTCCCGTAGTTTGAGCGACCACGCCAAAGCGCTCGTCGAGGTATTCATAGAGCGATGTTACATTATGGCGATAATAGATTGGTATCAGCCAATACGCAATCACGATATAGGCGACAATGAAGCCCATATTCATCTGCAGATACGAAAAGGCATCCTGCTCCACCGAGCCTGGCAGAGATACGAATGTTATACCCGTAACCGCAGCTCCCACCATAGCAAGCGTTACCAACCATCGCGGATGTTTGGTCTTGGCAATGACATTACTCTTGCTACCCGAGAGGTGCGACACCACAAAGAGTAGCAGGATGTAGGCTGCAGCGGCTATGAGGGTTAATATCTGAGGTTTCATCTGCTTTTCTACAACTTATCGAGTACTCGGCGAATGATCTCCACACTTTCGCGTATCTCCTCGTCCGAAATCACAAGCGGTGGCGAGATACGGAATGCGGTGGCGCAATAGAGGAACCAGTCGCTCATAATGCCCTCCTCCTTGAACAACTCCATAACCTTGAAGAGTCTCTCCTCTGTGCCAAGTTCTACCGCCAGCAACAATCCGCTACGACGAATCTCAAGCACTGCAGGATGATCGCATAGCAACTCCTCGTAGAGCGCACCTTTGCGCTCAACATCGGCTACAACATTGTGCTTCTTGAGGTAGCGGAACGCTGCCAAACCTGCGGCACAACATACGGGATGACCACCAAAGGTGGTTATATGTCCGAGTACAGGGTCAGTCTGCAATGAGTCCATAATCTCTTTCGACGAAACGAATGCTCCGAGTGGCATACCTCCGCCAAACGCCTTTGCAAGGCAGATAATATCGGGCGTTACACCATACTTCACGCAGGCAAACATCTCGCCCGAGCGTCCCATTCCGACCTGAATCTCGTCGAAGATAAGCAGTGCGCCCACCTCATCACATCGCTTACGCAATGCCTCGAGATAGCCCTCCTTCGGAGGTCGTACGCCCGCCTCGCCCTGCACCGGCTCACACAATACGCACGCAGTACGTTCGGTAATCTTCTGCAAGTCGTCAAACGAATTGAAATCCAAAGCCTTGCAATCGGGCAGAAGAGGTCGAAAAGCATTCTTCCACTCCTCACCTTCCGGCTCACCCATCATACTCATCGCACCGTGAGTAGAGCCGTGATATGCTCGACGCATCGAAATCATCTCGGTGCGGTGGGTATATCGTTTAGCCAACTTCAAAGCGCCCTCAACAGCCTCCGCTCCCGAATTTAGGAAGTAGACACTCTCCAAAGGCTCGGGCAATGCCTCGGCAATCTCCACTGCATACTCCACCTGTGGGCGTTCGATCATCTCGCCATAAACCATAACGTGCATATATCGCTCGGCTTGACGTTTTACCGCCTCGACAACTTCGGGATTTGCGTGGCCTACATTGCTAACCGACACACCCGACACAAGGTCGAAATAGCGCTTTCCCTCGGGGGTATAGAAAAAGACTCCTTCGGCACGCTCCACGCCTACAAGCATAGGCGAAGGCGAAGTTTGTGCAACATTCAAGAGGAACTGACGACGGAGAATTTGTGAAGCTGACATATCGTTCAGAAATTTAACCTCTTTTTTACTATTTGATATTCTCGTTGAGGAGAGTTGCCAAGCGACACGCAGCCTTCGCCATCATATCGTATGCAACAGGCGAAATCCACCTATAGTCCATATATGGAACTACGCTCTTTGGCTTCAAGATTTCGTAATAGTGAGCCGACAACTTACCATTCTCGACAACCCACTCACGAAGCGAACCCTTCGAATATTCAGTGTGCTTGTCACCAAGGTAGATGAGCATATCCTCTGCCCAATATCTTGCAGTGTAGTGTCTGTAGCCTCCATCAAATACTACCCAAGCCTTCGACCATTTAATAGGATCAGAGAGCTTATCCTTATCACGGCCATACTCACCAAGTGGAATTTGGAAGGTGAAGTTGCTGTTAGAGTGAGGAATACCATCGATACGAGCCTTCGAGAGGTTGTTCATATCGCACATCAAGTTAATAACGATACGCAACGCTGTGGTAACCTCTTTAGACGAGTGCGATTTGTAGTTGCGGATAATCTCCAAAGCAGCCTCGGTAGCCTTGAGAGCGTCCTTGCCCTTGACATTCTTGGGCTGGCAGTTGTTATCGAGGTGAACAAGGTGAATCTCACCAGCGGCCTTACGCTCCTTCTTGCTCATCGTCTTAAACTGCTCCTTCTCAAGATCATACAAATAGGCAACATCATCCTCGAAGCTCTTGCCTAAATACTTCTTTACCACCTTCTTCGCTGTAGGATTGAGGTATTCGTTTGCGACGATAACAACCGCCTCGTCGCATTGTCTCGACCACGCATTTGCAACCGATGCGGTCAAAACAAATGCCAACAAAATAGATATCTTTTTCATAATCAGCCTCTTATTTCGAAACAGGGATATTTCCATCCGAGAAGATGGTGTTCAACACATAGGCCAAACGATAGGCGGCCATCATCGCCATCTCATCCGACAATTTATGGATCTCGTTCTTCTGCGCCTTGGTCAAAGTTGTGGTTTCGGTACCCTCGGGCAACAACTCTCGTGCAAGACGACCTGCTCTTACCATATCGTAGCCCCAATCCTTAATACATCCGCTCTGCCAAGCCTTAATCTGCTTGCGAGATACCTTATCTACATTCTTGGCATAATCCTCGATTGTCCACTCATTACGATCAAGCCTTGGCGAGCCATCCCAAAAACCGTGATAAGAGGTTTCCTTACCATTAGTAAGAACTCTATTATATATTAAGTGTGGGATCTCCGTCTTCGAGAAATAGATATGCGAAGGGCAGTGCATATCCGGAAGGTAGTGTACCATATTGATAAGGCGCTGACGAACAACCGAATCAGGCAAGTTCTTATATTTGCCATCACCCAACTCGGCGAGGGCATTAATGAGATATCCCATAACTCGACCCTCCGGTTTTCCGATCTTGAAATCTACATTCTTACCATCCTTGGTCGTACGATTAGAGTGGTATCTATTCACCGGCTTAAAGTGTTCCGAAAAACGCCAATAATCCATCCACGATGCGTAGTATGGAAGTGTGTGTTTAAGGTAATAACGACACTTCTCCTTTGCCTC
>JAZRGH010000044.1:0-2619 GCA_045644085.1 Alistipes sp.
GCATATTGAGTATCATTATAGCCGAGAGAGCAATTGTTGCCACTCCACCCCAAACATAGGCCATTGGTACAGCGCCCATACCGATAAATTGGTTCGACACAAAGACAAACGACGAACAGATATAGGTCATAAAGAACGCCGGAATCATGGCTACCCAATAGTTGAGCTTATTCTTGTGGAGATAGACCACGATGCACCACAAAACAATCGTTGCCAAAGCCTGATTGGTCCAGGCGAAGTAGCGCCAAACAATGTCGAAATTGACAAAAGTAAGGGCTATTCCGCATATAAACAGCGGTACACAGATTATCAATCTCTTCCACTTCGAGCGCTGTTCGATGTGGAGCATATCGGCAATAATCAAACGAGCCGAGCGGAATGCTGTATCGCCCGAGGTGATAGGTGCTGCTACGACACCCAAGATTGCGAGAATGCCGCCAACAACACCAAGCGTGGTGGACGATATCTTGTTTACTGCCCACGCAGGAGTATGACCCGCCAAAGCGACTGAGACACCTCCGTCGTTGTAGAAGAACGCCATTGCGATAGCCGCCCAAATCAATGCGATAATCGACTCGGAAATCATTGCGCCATAGAATACAAATCGGCACTCACGCTCATTGTTTACACAGCGAGCCATCAATGGAGATTGAGTGGCGTGGAAGCCCGAAATTGCACCGCAGGCAATAGTGATAAAGATTGTTGGCAACAAAGGTAAGTTTTCCTTGTTGGCGTGGAGGTTTTCGAGCGTCATACTCGGTATGGTGTAGTCGCCGAAGATTAACACACCCAACAGACCGAGAGCCATCGCAACTAAGGCTATGCCAAAGAGAGGATAGACTTTGCCGATGAGTTTATCGACAGGCAACAATGTGGCGATAAAGTAGTAGGCGATGATAATGCCCAACCACCACTCTCTGGAAATGGGTTCAAACTTTGAGGCAAGAATATCGGCAGGGCTGACCACAAATACAACGCCAACCAACAAGAGCAGGATAATGGAGAATATTCGCATAAACAGACCAGCACTCTTGCCGAGATAGCGAGCCACGATTTCGGAAATACTCAAACCCTCGTTACGCACAAGTATGACACCTGATAGGTAGTCGTGCATAGCACCCATAAAGATACCTCCGATGGTAATCCAGAGGAACGCCACAGGTCCGTAACAAGCGCCAAGAATAGCACCAAAGATAGGACCTGTACCGGCAATATTCAGCAACTGAATAAGGAATGTGCGCCAACGCGGCATCGGCACATAATCGACTCCGTCATAGAGCATTGTGCTTGGTACTTCAGCTTTGTGGTTGATATTACAGACCTTATCGAGGTACTTGCCGTATGAGAAATATGCTACAACGAGCAAGGTCAGACACAGTAAAAAGGCTGTCATTATAGTTTAAGTTTTTGGTTCAATAACATGCGAAGTTACAAAAAAATTGTGGTGAAAGCCGAAAAATTTGCCGAAAGTTATCGAAATAGAGAAATTTTTGCGATATTTGCAACGCGAAATCGCAGAATACCATGCCGATTTAGCTCAGCGGTAGAGCACTTCACTCGTAATGAAGGGGTCTCGGGTTCAAATCCCGAAATCGGCTCAGCCGCATTTGAGGGGGGGGGTATTTTGGTTTGAGTTCGCAGAAAATAGACGGTTTGGTTCCGTAGCTCAGTTGGATAGAGCAGCAGCCTTCTAAGCTGCGGGTCGTGGGTTCGAATCCCGCCGGAATCACAGATTCGAGGAGCAGAGATTTCTGCTCCTTTTTCTGTGTCAAGATGTTAGCCGATGTCGGGACATTAGGCACAGATCCAGCCAAATTCTGTGGGTTACGCACTTTGCAATCCAATAAAATCGGGTGAAATTCGATGCAATTCTCCTTGCCCGACAATTCCAATCCCAAACGAAGAGAGCCAAGCGTGACCAAATTTTGACTTCTGCAAAAAAGGTTACGACTTTTTGCCAAAACGCTTGCGTGTGTGGAATAGTGATATTATGTTTGCAGTGTATAAAACGCTTTGCCACAGTGCGTTGCATTGTTTTAAGTGAGTTTGCAACGCTATGCAAGAAACAAGAAAAACGAACATAACATAAACTATTGCACCTATGGATAAAAGTACATTCTCGATTCTCTTTATTATGCAGAAGGGCAAGCCAAACGCCGAAGGCAATGCACCCATCTTTGCACGCATTACAATCAATCACCAAATGACACATCTTGCAACTCGATACTACCTTCCGCCGGAGCGCTGGCTACCGAAGGAGGGGCGCACCGTTGGCCGCACCAAGGAGGAGAAGGAGGTTAATGCCTATCTTGACAACCTGCGCGGTCTTATCTTTGCCAAGTACAACGAGATGTTCCTGGCGGGCGAGGTTGTAACGGGACGAAAACTAAAATGCGGTCTAATCGCGAAAGACGAGAAGTCGATGACGCTGCTTGAGCTCTTCGATGACTACATCAAGGACTACGCGAAGCTTGTCGGACACACCACCTCGAAGATTACGCACGACCGCTATGTGCTTACTCGCAAGCGCCTGATGGAGTATATGGAGGCTGAATACAAGCGTTCCGACATCTCGGTAAATGAGGTTAATCCGAAGTTTGTCAATGGCTTTGAGATATT
>JAZRGH010000045.1:0-12073 GCA_045644085.1 Alistipes sp.
CGATGCCACACAGATTGACTCTCCCTCCTTACGCTCGGCCAAATCCTGCCAAATCTCCTCTGTAACGAATGGCATGAAAGGATGCAAGAGAAGCATCAACTTCTCGAAAATATACTTTGTAGCCTCCATAGTTGCAACATCGCAAGGCGAGCCGTATGCAGGCTTAATCATCTCCAAATACCAACCACTGAAATCGTCCCAGAATAACTTATAAGCCACCATCAACGCCTCCGAGATGCGGTAGTTATTGAAGTTATCCTCTATTTCGGCCAATGCAGCATTGAAGCGGTTTGTGAACCAAGCCACAGCCTGCTTCGAACACTCGTTCTGTGCGAGCGATGCGTCAACCTGCCAGCCGTTGATAAGGCGGTAAGCGTTCCAAATCTTATTACCAAAGTTACGGCCCTGCTCGCAGAGAGCATTGTCAAACATCAAGTCGTTACCAGCCGATGAGCAGAGCATCATAGCCACACGTACACCATCAGCACCATACTCAGCAATCAAGTCGAGCGGATCAGGCGAGTTGCCCAACTGCTTCGACATCTTGCGACCAATCTTATCGCGCACGATACCTGTGAAGTACACATTTCCGAATGGCTTCTCGCCACGATACTCATAGCCCGCCATAATCATACGAGCCACCCAGAAGAAGATGATATCCGGACCTGTTACGAGGTCGTTAGTCGGATAGTAGTACTTAATCTGCTCGTTATCAGGGTTGCGGATACCGTCAAATACAGAGATAGGCCACAACCACGACGAGAACCAGGTATCGAGCACGTCCTCGTCCTGACGAAGGTCAGCCAATATCAACGATGCGTCACCACTCTTCTCCTGAGCCAAAGCCAACGCCTTCTCCGCTGTCTCGGCTACAACATAGCCACCCTTTGGCAAGTAGTATGCAGGAATACGCTGTCCCCACCACAACTGACGCGAGATACACCAATCCTTGATGTTCTCCATCCAGTGGCGATATGTATTCTTATACTTCTCAGGTACAAAGCGGATAATATCCTCCAAAACAGCCTTGGTTGCTGGCTCCGAAATCTCCTTCATAGCCATAAACCACTGCATCGACAACTTCGGCTCGATAGCTACGCCTGTACGCTCCGAGTAGCCTACATTGTTGGTGTATGCCTCAGTCTTTTCGAGTAAGTCGGCAGCCTCCAAATCCTTCTCAATCTGCTTGCGGCAGTCGAAGCGGTCCATACCTACGTACATACCAACCTTATCGTTGATAGTACCGTTATCATTGAAGATATCGATGGTTTCGAGGTCATACTTCTCGCCGAGCATATAGTCGTTTACATCGTGTGCAGGAGTAACCTTCAAGGCACCTGTTCCGAACTCGATATCGACATACTCGTCGCGAATAATAGGAATAGAACGACCTACCAAAGGCACTATTACGCGAGCACCCTCCGGAACATCGGCATAGCGCGGGTCGTTAGGGTTAAGGCAGACTGCGGTATCTCCGAGAATAGTCTCAGGACGGGTTGTTGCAACGATAATGTTGCGGTCTGTGCCCTCCAACTTGTAGCGCAAGTAGTAGAGTTTACCCTGTGACTCCTTGTAGATTACCTCCTCGTCAGAAAGAGCGGTCTTTGCCGATGGGTCCCAGTTCACCATACGAACTCCGCGGTAAATCTTACCCTTGCGATAGAGGTCGCAGAATACCGAAATCACACTCTCGGTACGCTCAGGGTCCATTGTAAAGCAGGTACGCTCCCAATCGCACGATGCGCCCAACTTGCGCAACTGCTTCAAAATAATACCGCCGTGCTTCTCCTTCCACTCCCAAGCGTGAGCGAGGAACTCCTCACGGGTAAGAGTTGCCTTGTCGATACCCTCGGCCTTCAACTTCGCAACAACCTTCGCCTCGGTAGCGATAGATGCGTGGTCGGTACCCGGCACCCAGCAAGCATTCTTGCCGAGCATACGAGCGCGACGCACCAACACGTCCTGCAAGGTATTATTGAGCATGTGGCCCATGTGCAACATACCTGTTACGTTTGGTGGCGGGATAACAATAGTGTAAGGCTCGCGAGCATCAGGCTCCGAGTGGAAAAGAGTTTTTTCAATCCAGTAGTCCTACCACTTTCCTTCGATCTCTTGTGGTAAATACTTGTCTGCAATTGCCATAGTTTTATATTTTATTTTCGTTTAATTTCTATGAAATTATAGTGGAATGTATTCCAAACTGCAAAAGTAACAAACTTTTCGGAAATAAACAACTCTTTGCGTAGCAAAAAGTTTTTCATACAATATATTTGACAATTAGCTCGTTTTACAAATAAATTCATATATTTGTAGGAGAATAAATAAAGGTTTAACGTATGAAAAGATTTTTGATATTGTCGATAGTACTAACAGCATTGATTACACCAACCGTATTTGCCAGCACGCCCGAAACAAACCAGAAAAATGACGTAATCAAGGTTACAGAGGCTAACTATAAGGAACTCACGACAAAACACGAATTGCTCGTTATCGATTTTTGGGCTCCATGGTGCGGCCCTTGTCGCACTCTTGCTCCGACTATCGAAGCCCTCGCAACAGAGTTTGCCGGGGAGGTTGCCATAGGCAAATGCAACGTAGATGACAACTCAAAGCTCACAAGTTATTTCAGCATCAGGAGCATTCCTACCATCTGTTTTATCAAGAATGGCAAATTGGTAGATTCGCATATCGGATTATGCAACAAAGAGACGCTCAAAGCAAAAATAGAACATTGGAAATAGCCAATTTTTTCTATTTGTTAAGGCAAGGGTATGAAAAAATATAATTTTTTCGTACCTTTGCGCTGTATATGGTCATGGGTAAAGCAATACATATTGCCATCATCGGCAACCCAAATAGCGGAAAAACTTCGCTATACAACCATATTACGGGTGAACACGAGCATGTAGGCAACTATGGTGGTACAACCGTAGAGGCTCAAACCACTATCTCCCACTATAAAGGCTACGAACTCCACATCACAGACCTTCCGGGAGCGAATGCCCTCTCCGGCGCGACACCGGAGGAGAAGTATGTTCTCAAATATCTGGCCGAGCACACTCCCGACGTCATTCTGAATGTTGTCTGTGCATCTAACCTGGAACGCAACCTCTACATCACAACGGAGCTTATCGATATCGGCTACCGAATGGTCGTGGCATTAAGTATGTATGACGAATTGGAGCGCAATGGTGCCACACTCGATGACGACCTGCTCGGAAAGATGATGGGATTACCGATGTTCCCGGTTGTGGGACATAGCGGAAAGGGTATTGAAGTGTTACTCGACACCATTGTTGCCGTGCACGAAAAGCGAGATGAGCGAGTGCGACATATCCACATCTACCAAGGCATTGTAGAGGAGAGCGTAATGACTCTCAACAAGCTAATGAAGGAGCATCGCGAGGAGCTACCGACCTGTTTCTCTCCGCGTTACCTGGCAATGAAGATGCTCGAAGGCGACGAAGATATTATTGCTATGCTTGCCGATTGTCCTCACTTTGCGAAGTGGCAACACACCTGCAAAAAGGAGCGAGAGCATTTGCTATCCGACTTAGGTGCCGACGAGGATATCAAAACCACAATGGCCAACCAAAAACGTGGTTTTATCGCAGGTGCGTTACTCGAAACATTCACCAAAGGTAAAGACCGCCTCGAAAATATCTCTCACGCCATAGACACAATAGTGACGCATCGCATACTCGGCTATCCGATTTTTATATGCATGATGTGGTTGATGTTCTATTGCACCTTCCGCCTTGGATCCTACCCTCAGGAGTGGATTGAACAATTGGTAACACTCATAGGCAACGGTTTTGAGCGTTGGTTGCCTGACGGCATACTCAAAGATATGATATGCGACGGCATTATCGGAGGTGTTGGCAGTGTGATAGTCTTCCTGCCAAACATCATGATCCTCTACCTCTTCATATCGTTTATGGAGGACTCCGGTTATTTGGCACGAGCATCGTTCATTATGGATAAGTTGATGCACAAAATCGGCCTGCACGGCAAGTCGTTTATTCCTCTCGTAATGGGCTTTGGTTGCAATGTTCCGGCAGTATTGTCGGCACGCATAATAGAGAGTCGCAGCAGCCGACTTATCACCGTCTTTATCACTCCGTTCATGTCATGCAGCGCTCGTCTGCCGATATATATTATCCTCATCGGAACCTTCTTTGCGGCACACTCGTCGCTGATAATGCTCGGTTTATATCTACTCGGTATTATCGTAGCGATGATTACGGCAGTACTGATGCGTAAAACCATGTTTAATAGAGATGAAACGCCATTTGTTATGGAGTTACCACCATACCGAATGCCGACCTTCAAAGCCACCATGTCACACATGTGGCTCAGATGCACACAATATCTCCGCAAGATGGGAGGAATGATACTTGTGGCATCAATCGTTGTATGGGCTCTTGGGTATTTCCCTCAACAGAAAGAGGGCGAAAATATGAGTCGTGCAGACCACTACGAGCAGTCATACATAGGTCGCGTAGGACGTTTCTGTGAGCCGGCATTCGAGCCTCTCGGATTGAATTGGAAGGCGAGTGTATCGCTCCTGTCAGGTATTGCTGCAAAGGAGTTGATGGTAAGCACCCTCGGAGTGCTTTATAGCGACAATAACGATGACGATAATCCGGCACAGTTGAAGCAGAACATGGCAAAGAGTGGCGATTTTGATGCTCCATCGGCATTGGCTTTATTGGTATTCACCCTACTCTATCTACCTTGCGTAGCTACGATTACGGCAATTGGCTCGGAGAGTGGCTGGAAGTGGGCAGCAGGCTCTGCAATATATAGTACGGCAGTGGCGTGGTTGTGTGCTTTTGCCGTCTATCACTTAGCACAACTATTCATGTAGCAGGAGTATGGCGTGGCATGATATATTGGCTTGGGTAGTCATTGCAGTTGCTTTTATCGCAGCTATAATATGGATAGTAAGACGTCTTGCGTGTCCATCATCGAGGTGTGAAGGTTGCGATAAGAACTGTTTGCTGAAAAAGAGAAATAACAATTAAACTTTATATATTATGAAGAGATTTTTACTTATTTTATCGGCGTTGTGCTTTGCTACAATAGCATTGGCACAGACATCTCGTGAGGAGATTGACAAATACCCTCACATTGCAATATCGACACACTCGGTATATGCTGGACCTTACTACTTCGAACCCATTGCGAAGGCTCCGAAGGGTTACGAGCCATTCTACTTGTCGCACTATGGTCGTCACGGCTCGCGCTACGAGGCAAATGGCAAATATACCGCGCAGCTCGTAGAGGCATTCAAATATGCTTATGAACAAGGCCTACTTACCGCAAAAGGCAAGGAGACTAAGGCCCTCGTCGAGAAGATTCACGCTGCACAAGATGGTCGTTTCGGAGAGCTCACTCTGATTGGAGCAGAGCAACACAAGGGTATTGCTCGTCGCATGTACAACAACTTTAAGTCGCTATTCCAGCGCGGTGCTATTATCAACTCTCGCTCGTCGGACTATACTCGCTGTATTCTGAGTATGGCTGCATTCAACGAGTCACTCAAAGAGCAGAGCCCTCTTATCGAGACCAAGTTATTCGCGTCTGCTGTCGATCAAAACATGATTCGCCCATTGGGACCGAATGCAAGTGATTATAATCATAGTGTTCGCCGCGACGCTGCTCACGATTGGGACCCTATCATTGACAAGTGGGTTGCAACTCAGGACTTCTCACACGCAACAAATACACTCTTTACAGACATCGACCCGATCTGTGCACATATTGGTGTAAGCAAGATCTATTTTATCTCATCAATCTACAAGCGTTTGGCATTTATGCAGAATCTCGGCTGGCATGATCGCTCGTTGATTGACAGCATTTTTACAGCAGAGGAGCGTCATGCTATATACAAGTATGAAAACTACCGTTTGTTCTGCATATACGCAGGAACATCACTTTCTGACTCGAACAAATATTTTGCTTCAATGAATCTGCTCGTTGATGACATCGTAAAGTATGCCGATCTCGCCATCGAGGGCAAGAATAGTGCTTCGGCAGACCTTCGCTTCGGCCATGATTACTATTTGCTCGGTTTGCTTGCAACAGCCAACTTCGACGAAATACGCATGGATTGCGACTACTCTGACGTGGATAAGCTGGCAGAGATATGGCGCGGCCACCAATTTATCACAATGGCGTCGAATATGCAGTTCGTATTCTATCGCAACAAGAAGTCGGCTGATATTTTGGTGCGTATTCTCCACAACGAGAATGATATGACTCTACCTATCGAGAGTGCTACTGCACCATTCTACAAATGGGAAGATGTCAAAAACTATCTCAACAGCCGCACAGCAGCATTCCGCAAATAGAGATATAAATAACACAGCAAAGAGACGGCAGTGAATTTAGATTTTTCACTGCCGTCTTATTATAAATTCTCTATTGTATAATCAATCATCTTCTGTCGTACATGCGTCGTTGACGAAGGACGCATCGAGTGATTTTGGTCGGGATATACCATCATATCGTACTGCTTGCCCGCCTTGTTCAGACGACGACACATCTCCATCGAATTTTGGAAGTGGACATTATCGTCTGCCGTACCATGAATTATCAGCAACTGAGTGCGCTCGGCCAACTTCTCGGCATGCGAGAGCGGCGAATTATCGTCATACCCCTTCGGATTATCCTGCGGAAGACCATTGTAAATCTCGGTGTAAATCGTATCGTAATAACGCCACGATGTAACGGGCGCAACCGCAATAGCCATACGGAATAATCCATCGCCATGCAACGCGCAATTCAGCGCCATAAAGCCGCCATACGACCAGCCATAGATGCCTATGCGCTCGGCATCAATAAACTCCTGCTTTGCGAGATATCGAGCAAACGATATTTGATCCTCAACCTCCTTGCGACCAAGGTCAGCATAGGTACATTTCTTGAATGCCTCGCCCCTAAAACCTGTTCCACGACCATCACAACATGCCACAACATAACCCTCGTGAGGTAACACATCTTCCCAATCGAGCGACCAACGATTACGCACCGACTGCGAACCGGGGCCCGAATATTGTGTCAAGAGAACAGGATATTTCTTACCCTTCTCGTAGCCTATTGGTAACTGAATATAGTAATTAAGTGTATCGCCACGCTCGGTAACAAAGGTCTTAAATTCACGCTTTGCCCATTTACCTCGCTCGGCAACCTTTGCTCGGCTATCGACCAAAGTATCAACCACCTCGCCCGAAGCTCGATGCA
The DNA here is from genome assembly GCA_045644085.1 of Alistipes sp. Taxonomy (GTDB): domain Bacteria; phylum Bacteroidota; class Bacteroidia; order Bacteroidales; family Rikenellaceae; genus Alistipes. The sequence continues at coordinate 7,249 of JAZRGH010000045.1, forward strand.
CCGTAACAACATTCGGCATATCGACAGTAGTGGCTGTACGAAGATAATAGCGCATGCCCTGTGATGGTTGTACTGAGTAGAAACCGGACTGCGACGTATGCAACTTTTTGCCCTTACCATTCAAACCTATCGAATACAAATCGCGACAGAGAGGAGAGCGCTCAGTCGATAGGTAGTAGATACGATTTTTAGCCACACCAACCACTGATGTAACCTCCCATGTGCCGGCAGTAATTACATTCAGACGTCCTTTGTTGATATCGTGGAGATAGAGGTGGTTATAGCCTGCGGTGGTCTCCTCCTGTACTATAAATCGATTTCCATCGATGAAACGAATAGTTGCAGACGAAGGTCTTTCGACGTAAGTAGCCGACTTCTCCTCATATATAGTACGTACTACTCCACCTTCCTCACACAACAGTACCTCGAAATTGTTTTGAAGACGATTGACACGATAGAATGAGAGTTTGCCCGCAGGTGTCCACTCCAAGTTAAAGATATATTGGTCGCTATTTTCGCCTGTTGCAATCTGCTCGGTGGTGCCTGTTGCCACATCGTAGAGATGTAGCGTTACAACAGAGTTCTGATCACCAGCCTTCGGATATTTGAAGGAATAGGATTTATTATAGAGTTTATCGTCATAGCGCATCATCTCGAAAGTAGGCACCTTACTCTCGTCAAATCGCAGATAGGCTATCTTCTTACCATCAGGCGACACGGCATAAGCCTTCGTAAAGCCATACTCCTCCTCGTACACCCAATCACTCGTGCCGTTGATGATGTTGTTCCACTCTCCATCTGTGGTAATTGCCTTACTTGTCGCCGTATTTATATTATAAAGGTATAGATTATTACCCTTTGCATAGACAAGGCTACTGCCATCAGACGAGAATTCGATATCTCGCACCTGCTCCAACACCTTTTGAGCTTTACCTCCAACCTCTGCCAGATAGTAGTCGGCAGTATAGGAGTGACGATAAATTGGCTCTATGCTCTTGGCGTCAGAGAGCAGAATCTGCTTCTCGTCAGCCGAGAAAGCATAGGAACCGACACGGAAATCGCCCTCATAGACCACAAGGCTATCGGCTCTGTCAGCATACGAACAGCGTATAATCTTCTCGCCCTTGATAATGGTAAAATGCTCGCCATCGGCCATTGAGCGCACACCATATATAGCACCATTGGCAGCACGACACTTTGCTATATCCTCATATTTTATGGTCGAAGCAAATGCAATGACAGTTGCGCATAGAATCGCCACTGCCGATAGAAATATTTTCTTCATCTAAGCTATATTCTCTCGTAGGTTGACAAAATCACACTTTTTGTCGACCTTGTTAAATGTCATCTACGTTAAAGTCGTAATCAAGGCGCTTGCCGGTTACAAACTTCGAATTATCCATCTTGGTATTGAACTGCTCGACGGTTACGCGCTTATTTGACTCATAAGGAGGAGTCAAAAGGTTAAAGTTCAACGCATAGTTTATAGCCGTTTCGAGCACAGTAACCAAATGCTCACGCGAGATAGCCTCCTTACCAAAGCTCATTGCTCGCAGCAACGTCTGGCGCTTACCCTCGACAAAGAACATCTTTTCGCGGTTAATGAAGATACGGCCAATAAGATAACCCTCATCTGACGAGCGATTGAACTTGAACGAATCCGACAGGAAGTCATAGATATCGATAATTCCGCAGTAGGAATTTGCCTTGTCGCTCTGCACGTACTCGTTCTGCCAGATGATATGGTTCGAATCGAAGTTGAATACATCGGTATGCATACGCACGATAAGCAAATCGGAAGCAATTTGGAGTTGCGCCTCGAACTTTCCTCTATCACGGTACTCTATACGCACGCGACGGTCTAACTTGCCGTCCAATGCATCGTCTATCTCCGATGCCATCTCCAACAATGCATCTTTCAACTCGCCAAAAACTGCAAATGTATTGTCAAATACTCGCTGTTTGAGCGATGACTTGTCGATAATTGCCGACAAAATTTTCTCACGAAGTTCTACCATAGTTTTATCGTTTTAGTTTCTTATTTCAATCTTATAATTTCGCCCTTGCGAACATCCTCGTCCATGCGCAGACGGTTAAGCTTTGCCAACGATTTAAGACGAATACCGTATGACTGCGATAGAGAGTAGATATTCTCATCGCGCACAACCTTATGCTGCATCACATTACCGAGCCACTGAGTCTTCTTACGCTCGATATATACAATATCGCCCTTTGAAAGTTTGCCGTCATTCGGCACATCGTTGAACTTACGCAACATCTTAGGAGAGATCTCGAAAACCTCACCCACCGATTCGAAGGTATCACCCTCCTTTGCCACAACATAGAAGGTATGATTGGTACGATATACGCCATAGCCCTTATGTGAATTTACCGTTACACGAAAGGCATTTGGGTTGATTTGCTCGTCGGAGGTGGCAATATTACTCTCCCACCACACTTCGGTATTTGCCACAGCATTCTTGGCTGCCGAGTATATCTTATTACCGTTCTCTTTATCGAGGAGGTAGAGTTTCATCGACTCGATAATCTTAACCAATCGCTCGGCATAATCGGGTGCCGTAGCATAGCCCGCAGCCTTCAAACCGCGCGCCCAACTGCGATAGTCGTCCGACGGATAGGCAAACAACGAGTCGTAGCGAGGTGATTGGTCGAGGAAATCGGCATGGTCCTGATACGATGCTTCAACCGAAGGGTATGCGCGAAAGCACTCTCCCTTTGCGTCATCATCGTGATAGACTTTATCGCCCGTCCACGACTTCTTGCACTTGATGCCGAAATGGTTGTTAGACGATAGCGACAAATGACTATTTCCGCTACCCGACTCCAAGATTCCCTGCGCCATAGTGATACTTGCAGGGATACCATATCGCTCCATATGGGCGATGGCTATAGCCTTGTACTTTTCGACATACTCCTCGCGTGTTTGTCGCTCCTTTGCCACTACCGACACCACGCCAACAAGCGCACAGAGTAATATTACAACTGATCTCTTCATATATTTTCTCTACAAATCTTATCTCGAATTTTGTACTATGGTACAAAAGTAACCAAAATCTATCAAAAAAACAATCGCCCCGACCATAAAAATCGAGGCGATTTGCAATATTTGGTATCAGCACTACTTCTGTGGCTCAACCAACGAGAGATACAACTCCTCCAACTGTGCCGGGTCGATTGGCGATGGACCATCGAGCATCACATCGCGACCTGCATTGTTCTTAGGGAATGCGATGAAGTCACGGATAGACTCTACACCACCGAACAGCGAGCAAAGACGGTCAAAGCCGAATGCCAAACCTCCGTGAGGTGGCGCACCATAACGGAAGGCATTAATCAGGAAGCCAAACTGAGCCTCAACCTGCTCAGGAGTGAAGCCCAAGCACTTGAAGATGAGCGACTGAAGTTTTGGATCGTGGATACGAATCGAGCCACCACCAATCTCAGTACCGTTGCAAACGAAGTCGTATGCGTTAGCACGAACTGCTCCCGGATCGCTCTCCAACTTATCAACATCCTCCGGCTTTGGCGATGTGAATGGGTGGTGCTTTGCATAGAAACGCTCAGTCTCGTCGTCCCACTCAAACATTGGGAAGTCAACAACCCAGAGTGGAGCGAACTTCTTAGGATCACGCAAGCCCAATTGCTCGGCAACCTCCAAACGGAGTGCGCAGAGTTGTGTGAGAGCCTTGTACTTCTTACCGCAGAGAATCAAGCACAAGTCACCAGCCTTAGCGCCCAAACGCTCAGCGATAGCCTGCAACTCCTCTGCCGAGAAGAACTTATCAATCGAAGACTTAATACCGGTCTCCTCAACTTTGATCCAAATCAAGCCCTTGGCACCCACCTGCGGACGCTTAACATAGTCGGTCAAAGCGTCAATCTGCTTGCGAGTGTACGAAGCGCAACTTGTAGCTGCGAAACCTACAACATACTCTGCATCATCGAATACCGAGAAGTTGTGGCCGTGAGCCAAATCGGTAATATCCGAGAACTCCATACCGAAACGCAAATCTGGCTTATCCGAGCCGTACTTCTCCATCGCCCCGCTCCAAGGCATACGACGGAATGGCCCTGTGAACTCGATATCCAAGACGCTCTTAAACATATGCTTTGCCCAGCGCTCGAATACATTGAGGATATCCTCCTGCTCTACGAATGACATCTCGCAGTCGATCTGTGTAAACTCCGGCTGACGGTCAGCACGCAAATCCTCATCGCGGAAGCAACGAACAATCTGGAAGTAGCGGTCGTAGCCCGATACCATCAACAACTGCTTCAAAGTCTGTGGCGACTGTGGCAATGCATAGAACTCGTTAGGATTCATACGCGAAGGCACAACGAAGTCGCGAGCACCCTCCGGTGTAGACTTGATGAGGTAAGGAGTCTCGATCTCGAGGAAGCCCTCACCATCGAGGAAGCGACGAATCTCCTGTGCCATCTTGTGGCGGAGAATCATATTGCGCTGGAGTGGTGGTCGGCGAAGGTCGAGGTAACGATACTTCATACGAAGGTCATCGCCACCATCCGAGTTCTCCTCGATAGTGAACGGAGGAATAACCGCCTGATTGAGGATATTAATCTTCTCGGCAACAACCTCGATGTCGCCTGTAGCCATCTTCGGATTCTTCGACTCGCGCTCGATAACGCGACCTACAACCTGCACAACACACTCACGACCGAGCTTCGACGCAGCCTCCTTGGTAGCCTCGTCAGAGTGCTCCTCAACAACGATCTGGGTGATGCCGTAGCGGTCGCGAAGGTCGATAAAAGTCATTGCGCCAAGGTTACGCACCTTCTGTACCCA